>CAYQPD010000103.1:0-5000 GCA_964419305.1 uncultured Rhodobacter sp. | reverse complement strand
GTCTTCGATCATCCCGATTGATCGCGCCCGTCGTGCGGGGCTGGCCTATCTGGGCTTGGGTGACTGGCATGGGCAGATGCCGATCGGCACAGACACATGGTATTCCGGTGCGCCCGAGGCCGACGGGTTCAAGCACGCAACGACGCCTGCAGCCTTGCTAGTGGAGATCCTTTCTGCGGGTGCGCCCGCCAAAGTTACCTCGCTGCCGACCGGCAGCATCACCTGGCAACGTGCCCGGCTTGATCTGACCGAGGACGACGACGCCGCTGCCCTGCATGACCGGGTGCTGCCGCCCCTCGCCGCCCGGGCGTTGACGCTGTTCGATATGCCGGTGACGGGCCGCGCGCACGCGCTGGCACGGGTGGCTCTGGAACAGGCAACGGTGAATGTTGCCCCCGACTTCCTTTGGCACCGGACCGATTTCAGTGGGTTGGGCATGGTCCACGACACTGATGATCTGGATGCCATCGACCATCGCGGGGCCTTGCGCGCAGCGGCGGAAACTCTGGCCACTGAGGCATCGGACACACGCCTGGCACCTGAGGTTCGCGAGGCCGCGCAGGTCGCATTGTCGCATCTGTTCAGCTATGCACTGGAGGCATGAATGAAACTCCAGGCTTTGCACCTGACGAATGTTCGCAAATTCACCCACAAGCGCGCCTCGATCACCGGCATCGGCCCGGGGATTACCGTGGTGTCGGAGGCCAATGAGTTCGGCAAGTCCACCTTTTTCGACGCAATCCACGCGCTTTTCTTTGAGAAATACGGCTCCAGTGCGAAGCCGGTGAAATCGCTTCAGCCCTATGCGGGCGGCGCCGTTGAGGTTGCTGCCGAGATCGAAACGCCTCAGGGCGCGTTTTTGGTGGAAAAGCGATTCCTGTTGCGCAAGACGGCCCGCGTCGTCCGGCTATCGGATCAGGCAACGATTGCGCAGGACGACGAGGCGGAACGCTGGATCAGCACACTTCTGGGCGAGGCCGGCGATGGACCCGCCGGGTTGTTGTGGGTGCGACAGGGTCTGCTTGGGCTGGAACCGGAAGGTTCCAAGGAAAAGGCACTCCTGACGGAAACCCGGCGCGACCTTTTGTCTTCGGTCGCGGGCGAGATTGACGTGATGACCGGCGGGCGGCGCATGGACCGCGTCATGCGCCGCCTTGCCGAGGATCTGGGTGAGATCGCTACGAAAACAGGTCGCAAATCCGGGGCATGGAAGGTTGCAGCGGACGAGGTTGCGACGCTGGAAGTCGAGCTTGCCAGGTTGACCGCGCAGGTCGAAACTCTGGAAGGCGCACTGGCAGAACGCAAGGCTGCCGAGACGACGCTTGCGCGGCTAGAAGACCCCGAGGCGAGAGGGCGGCGGGATGCCGCACTCCATGCAGCTCAGGCAGCGATGGAAACGGCACGGGCGCATGCCGGGCTGGTCACGGCTGCCCGGCAGGACCGCGACATCGCGGCGCTGCAGACAAAGAACGCTAAAGTGGAGCTTGATGGCTTCCTGACGGCGATCGACAAGCTGAACACCGCCGAAACGGCGGCGCGTGCGACTGCGGAAACGCGGCGGTTGGCCGACGCGGAGGTGACTGCCCTCAAAGCGACCTCCGACGTTGCAAAAGAAAGCGGCATTGCGGCACAGAACGCTGTGATTCAGGCCCGAGCACGGCTCGAATCTGCCCGCCGTCAGACCGATGCCCGCAAGGCCAAAGCCGAAGCAGTTCGGCTGACAGCCCAGATCGTCAAGGCCCAAGAAGCGCAGACTCAAAGGGATGCGGCCCGTGCCCGGATGAAAGCCTCCCCGGCAACAACCGAATGGCTATCGCGTGTCGATGCGGCAGCCAGCGACGCATCCATGCGGGAGAGCGCGCATCAAGCGCAAAGCACAATATTGAGCGTTGTCTATTCTGGCGCCACGCGCATTGCCTTGAACGGTGCGCCGGTTGTGGGCGAACAGCCCGTTGCGCTGGAGGGAGAAGCGCACCTCGATCTGCCGGGAATCGGGCAAATGACTATCCGGGCGCAGGCGCAGGCAGCAGATGGCATGGATCAGCTTGCCAAGGCGAAATCGCTGCTGAACGATTTGCTGGCGGTGTGCGGAGCAGAGACGCTTCTGTCTGCCCGCAGCGCTGCGGCTGAGCGTGCCGAGTTCGCGCGGCAAGCCGATCTGGCGCAAGCCGTACTTGACACGCTGGCCCCCGACGGCATCGACGCCCTGATCGCTGCAAAGGCCGAGGCCACGCTCGCCGCTGCCGAGGCGCATGACGAGCCATTGGCCGTGATCGCGGATCTGGAGAACGGCCTCGACCAAGCGGTTGCGGACGAGGATCGAACCGCGCAAACGCTGCGCCGGATGGCGGCCGATCATGCCTTGGCCCGCGAAACCGCCATAAAGGCGGGCGCGTTGGCCGACGCGGCCGCGACGGAACTGGATCGCGCCCGGTCCGCCGCAGGGGCAGACGAAAGACGTGAAACGCGCCGGATCGAGCTTTTGCGGATCGACGCGCAAACGGCCGACACCTTGTCCAACGCGGAGACGACGCTAAATCGCCTGATCGCTTCTGCACCGGATCTGGCGACCACCAAAGCCGAACTACAACGAGCGGCCGACGCGGTTGAGGCTGCGAGCCGACAGCGGGCTCAGGTGGCGGAACGGCTGGCAGCCCTGTCCGCCCAGATCCGTACGCTGGCTGGAAACGGAATCGAAGAGCGTCGCGACGAGATCAACGGGCAGATGGAAACAGCCTTGGCAACCGAGGCGCGCTTTAGCAGAAAAGCCGGCGCACTGATCCGCTTGCAAGCCGCTCTTGAGGCGGAAAGAAACGCCGCTCAAGAGACCTATTTTGGCCCTGTTCAAGAGGAGTTGAAACCACTTCTTGCCATTCTGCATCGGGATGCAGCGCTGAGTTTCGACAGCGAGAACTTGCTGCCGTCGGGCCTGACACGGGGACAAACCGAAGAGATGATCGACAACCTGTCTGGTGGCACCAAAGAGCAGATTGCCATTCTGACCCGGCTGGCATTCGCACGACTTTTCGCACGTCAAGGGCGGCACATGCCCATCGTCCTCGACGACGCATTGGTCTATTCCGACGATGACCGCATCATAAAGATGTTCACCGCGCTGACCCGCGTGGCGCATGATCAGCAGATCATCGTGTTCTCTTGCCGCCAGTTGGCGTTTCAGGATCTGGGCGGGGCGCGCCCAATGGTCGAGATTACCGACACTTGAATGGACCCGCCGAGTTCCGCAGCAGCGAAGTGATAAACCAGATGACTTCCGCGGCAGATGGGCGGCGGAGCATCGGGCTGGGGCGGAGCAATAACCGGGTCGCGCTGCTTGGTTGGCTGCGGTGCCCCAGAAGCAGGAGTGCGGTTCAATGACCTGCTCTGGCGCGTCGGGTTCGCCGTAGCGCAGTTGCAAACGGAACGGACCGCGCAATGTCTCGATCACCGCATCAACAACTTTCGGGGCCAGGTTGACCCTCGGGCCGGGTCTGGTCACGGACCCCATCGCGGTCAGAACGGCTTCAGCATCGGCCTCGGTGCGCGCGGCATCCTTTGGTGCAAGACGGGCAAGCAGACCGTCGCGCAGCTCGGCAAGGGCAGAAGCGTGGCGCAAGCGGCCATCAGCCTGCGTTGATCGGCCAGCGATCTCCAATGCTTCGACGGCGGTCTCTTGCCGGGGCTGAAGCCGATCAAGCATTGGGTCCGCTACCCGCCATCGACGGCGACGGTCATCGCCATCTTCCGCTTCCACGTTCATGAAGGTGGTCTCCAGCGCATCGGTCATGCGCTGCGCGGTCCGGTGCGAAATGCCGAACTCTTTGCAAATCTCATCGAGGCTGATCCCACTGCGCCGAGATGCCGCCAGCCTTGCGAGCCTGATCAAGTCCTGCGCCTTGGAAAACGACATGAACTTACCTTGATGCTAAAGCATGTCAGAGATTGACACCCATGCAAGCTATTGATGATCCTGCAATTTGTCGAAGCGATTCCCTTGCGGGTTGCGTTCGGATCATTCGGAGCAACCATGCGGGACGTTGGCGGCCAAATCCTCTTCTCGGCGACCGACCTGATGCGGTTCATGGGCTGCGCCCATGCGACCACGCTGGATCTATCCCGTTTGCGGCGAGAGGGGCCGGATCCGCGCGAGGATAGTGAGGATGCCGCCCTGCTGCAAAAGCAGGGCGATGCTCACGAGGCGGCGCACCTGGCACGGCTGGGCGCCGCAGGGCGCGGTATCGTGGAGATAGCGCGGGGCGACCTGGTGCAGAACGCCGCCACAACCCGCGCTGCACTTGCTGCCGGACCGGAGGTCGTGTTTCAGGGGGCGTTCCTGTCGGGAAACTGGGGCGGGTGGTCGGATTTTCTGGAACGCGTGGAGCGCCCCTCCGCCCTTGGCGCTTTCAGCTACGAAGTGGCGGACACCAAGCTGAAGCGCCGCCCGCATCCGAAACACGTCTTGCAACTGGTGCTCTATTCCGACCTGCTGACCGAAATTCAGGGTGTCGCGCCTGAGTTCGCCCATGTCGAGCTTGGCGACGGCACCCGCGCGACGCTGAGGCTTGCCGACTATGCGGCCTACGCCCGGATGGCGCGGGCACGGCTGGAAGGGTTCGTGACCAACCCGACGCCGACACGGCCCATTCCCTGTGCCGACTGCGACCTGTGCCGCTGGGGCAATTATTGTGCAAGTGTTTGGCAGGGTGAGGACAGCCTGTTCAACGTGGCCAACATCAGCCGCGGACAGGTGAAGAAGCTGGAAGCGGCGGGCATCGCAACGATGGAAGCCCTCGCCAACCTCGATCATCCGGTTCGTGCTATGGCGGAAAACACCCGGCTGCGTCTGACCACGCAAGCCCGGCTGCAGCACGCCCGCAAGACCGGTGAGCCGACGTTCGAACTGCGTACGCCCGAGCCTAGCAAGGGATTTGAGCTGTTGCCCGAGCCGCAGCCCGGGGACATCTTCTATGACATCGAAGGCGACCCGCATTTCGAAGGCGGCC
>CAYQPD010000102.1:0-9183 GCA_964419305.1 uncultured Rhodobacter sp. | reverse complement strand
CGGTGATGTGGAGCCCGGTGGAAAAGACCGCGCTTGCCGAGGCCGAGGTGGAATATCACGACCACACCAGCCACACGGTCTGGGTGCGGTTTCCGGTGGTTGAGTGTATGCCGAAATGGCAGTCCGAAGGCGCATTTGACGGCGGCGGATTCGATCAGGATGCAACGCTTGTCCGAAATTTCCTTTCCGCCTTGGAGCCCGCGGATCGCCTTGCAGGGAAGTCGAGTGTTCGTGTCGTCATCTGGACGACGACGCCTTGGACAATCCCGCAGAACCGCGCGGTCGCGTTTAACCGCGAGGTGCCTCACGGACTCTACGAGGTGACCGGAAAACCGGAGGTAAGCAATGCAATGATCGGCGAGTATCTGATCCTTGCGGATAAGCTCGCCGCTGATGTTTTTTCTGCGGCGAAGCTCGAAATGTCGATGGTCCGCAGGCTCGCTTCAGTTTCGGCAGAAACACTTGAGGGCCTGACCCTCGCCCATCCCTTCCGCGGCGTCGAAGGCGGCAACGGCGAGTGGGATTACGACGTTCCACTCCTCCCCGGCGATCACGTCACCGACGACGCGGGCACTGGTTTCGTGCACACCGCCCCCTCGCATGGCGACGACGACTATCAGATGGGGGTGCGGTTCAAGCTGCCGATGACCTATAACGTCGAGCCGGACGGCACTTTCCGCAAGGATTTGCCGCTGTTCGGCGGCCAGAGCATCATCACGCCCGATGGCAAGGAAGGCCCGGCGAACGTCAGTGTGATCAAGCAACTGGCGTATTCCGGCAAGCTGTTCGCCAAGGGCAAGATCAAGCACAGCTACCCGCATAGCTGGCGCTCGAAAGCGCCGCTGATCTATCTCAACACGCCGCAGTGGTTTGCCGCGATCGACGCCCCGCTTGATGATGGCATGGGCCAGCATGGCGACACCATCCGCGCGCGCGCGCTGAAATCGATCGACGAGCTGGTGCAGTGGACCCCGCCCTCGGGGCGCAACCGTTTGCACGCAATGATCGAAAATCGCCCGGACTGGGTGCTGTCGCGCCAGCGCGCCTGGGGCGTGCCGCTCACCTGTTTTGTCAAGATCGGCGCGCAACCAACTGACTCTGATTTCCTTTTGCGCGACCCCGTGGTCAACGCCCGGATCACCGCCGAATTCGAGGCAAAAGGCGCCGATGTCTGGTATGTGCAAGGCTTCAAGGAACGGGTGCTGGCCGGGCGGGCTGATCCGGCGGTCTATGCCCAGGTGTTCGACGTGCTCGACGTGTGGTTCGATTCAGGCTCGACCCATGCGTTTGTCTTGCGCGACCGCGCCGATGGCAGCCCCGACGGCATCGCCGACCTTTACCTTGAAGGCACCGATCAGCACCGCGGCTGGTTCCATTCCAGCTTGCTGCAAGCCTGCGCCACCCTGGGCCGCGCGCCCTACCGCGGGGTGCTGACGCATGGCTTCACGCTCGACGAGAAGGGCATGAAAATGTCCAAGAGCCTGGGCAACACCACCGCGCCCGAGGAGGTTATCCGCGACTCCGGCGCTGATATCCTGCGGCTGTGGGTGGCGCAGGCCGACTACACCGCCGATCTGCGCATCGGCAAGGAAATCCTGAAAGGGGTGGCCGACAGCTATCGCCGCCTGCGCAACACGCTGCGCTTCCTGCTGGGCAATCTGGCCGGGTTTACCGACGCCGAAAAGGTGGCCGCGACCGAGATGCCCGAACTGGAACGCTGGATTCTGCACCGGCTGGCCGAACTCGATACCGAGGTGCGCCACGGCTACGCCGCTTATGATTTTCAGGGCGTGTTCCAAAAGCTGTTCAGCTTTTGCACGGTCGATCTTTCGGCGCTTTATTTTGATATCCGCAAGGATGCGCTTTATTGCGATGCCGCCACCAGCCTGCGCCGCCGCGCCGCGCGAACCGTGCTGGATCTGGTGTTCCACCGCCTGACCACCTGGCTGGCGCCGGTCTTGGTGTTCACCATGGAGGAGGTCTGGCTGTCGCGCTATCCCGAGGCCGGATCGTCGGTCCACCTGCAAGACATGCCCGACACCCCGGCGGATTGGCTTGACGAGCCGCTGGCGGCAAAATGGGCCAGCTTGCGGCAGGTGCGCCGGGTGGTGACGGCGGCGCTTGAGGTGCAGCGCACGGCCAAGGTGATCGGCGCCAGTCTCGAGGCCGCCCCGGTGGTGCATGTGCGCGACGCCGAAGTGATGGCGGCGCTGCGCTCGGTCGATTTTGCCGAATTGTGCATCACGTCGGGCCTGCAGTTGACCGCCGACCCGATGCCGGGCGAGGCCTTCCGCCTGCCCGATGTGCCCGGCGTGGGGGTGGTGTTCGAACTGGCGGAAGGGCAGAAGTGCCTGCGCTGCTGGCAGATCCTGCCCGATGTCGGCAGCCATGCCCACCCCGGCACCTGCCAGCGCTGCACCGACGTGCTGGGCTGAGGGGGCGGAAATCAAGGTCTTGCCATGGGGTCGGTCGGATCGGCCCGGCGCTGCCATCACGACCAAGTGTCGGGTCAAACAAACCGCTTGACCTTCCCGCACGGGAACCCGGCATCGGACTGACGCAAGACCGTGCGGTGGAAAACGGTCGTAACGAACAGCAAGAGACTTTGAAAATGGAAAAACGGCATTACCTCGCAATCGGGGGCATCGCCATTGCGGCCGTTGCGGCGCTCATAGCCTGGTCGATGTCGTCGGGAATGGCGGCGCGGCAGGCATCAGGGCACGCGATGTTCACGCCTGACCTGACTGGCATTGCGGATGGGGCTCCGATCGCCGAGGTGCTGGTTCCGGCGGCATTTTCGTCCGAGGCCCAGATGGGCGAGCGCGCCTTCAACGCGGTCTGTGCGGTGTGTCATGGCGCCAATGCTGCCGGCATCAACGGCACCGCCCCGCCGCTGGTGCACATCTTTTACGAATCAACCCACCATGGCGATGCGGCATTCTACTCGGCGGCGCAAAACGGGGTGCAGGCGCACCACTGGAAATTCGGTGACATGGCCCCGGTTACCGGACTGACCAAGGCCGATATTGGCAACATCGTGGCCTACGTGCGGGCGTTGCAGCGCGAGAACGGCATCAACTGAGGCGTCGCCCTCAGCCCTGGGTGGCCGGATAGCCCGCCTCGTCCAGCGCCGCAAGGATCGCCGCAGTCGGCACCTTGGCGGTCTCGA
This sequence comes from uncultured Rhodobacter sp., assembly GCA_964419305.1. Classification (GTDB taxonomy): domain Bacteria; phylum Pseudomonadota; class Alphaproteobacteria; order Rhodobacterales; family Rhodobacteraceae; genus CAYQPD01. The sequence continues at coordinate 6,014 of CAYQPD010000102.1, read as the reverse complement.
TCCTGACGGTATGCGTGGCCAGATCGACCGCAACCGCCGCCGCTGCGTCAAGGCCGTGAATGGCATTCTCGACTGCGGCCTTGCAATGGCCACAGGTCATGTCGGGAACTTTGAGGGTCGTCATGCCGGATCTCCGTCATCAAGGTCTGGTGTGATTTGCAGCCCTCCCGTGGTGCAAGGTCAAGCAGAATCTTGCGCCGCCGGGAATTGGCGATTACGCTTGACCCTCCATCGGCTGGAAGGTCCAGGCAAAGGGGCATCGTCGGCGAAAGGGCGCAAGCATGGCACGGGCAGAGAGATCGGAAACGCTGCGGCTGCGGGTCGAGGGCATGACCTGCGCCTCGTGCGTGGGTCGGGTGGAACGGGCGATCCGGGCCGTGCCGGGGGTGGCAAACGCCGCCGTCAACCTTGCCACCGAGACCGCCGAGGTGCGGCTTGGCGGATCGGCGACACCGGGGGCGGTGGTGACGGCAATCACCGGCGCGGGCTACACGGTGGCCCCCGAAGAGATCACCCTTGGGGTCGAAGGCATGACCTGCGCCTCGTGCGTGGGCCGGGTGGAGCGGGCGCTGCGGGCGGTGCCGGGGGTGACCGAGGCGGCGGTCAACCTGGCTACCGAAGCGGCGCGGGTGCGTTATGACGCCGGACAGACCGAGCTTGCGGCGCTGATTGCGGCGGTCGCCAAGGCAGGCTACACCGCGCACCTTGCGGGCGACGACAGCGCCGCCCGGCGCGATGCGGCGCGCGACGCCGAGATCGCCTTGCTGCGCCGCGACCTGGTGCTGGCGGCGGCGCTGACGCTGCCGGTCCTGGTGCTGGCGATGGGGCCGCATGTGATCCAAGCGCTGCACCACCTGATTGCCGCCAGCATCGGCATCACCGCAAGCTGGATCATCCAGTTCGTGCTGACGACGCTGGTCATGGCCGTGCCGGGGCGGCGCTTCCTGATCAAGGGCGTGCCGGCGCTGCTGCGTGGCGCGCCCGACATGAATTCGCTGGTGGCGCTGGGCACCTCGGCGGCCTGGGCGTTTTCGGTGGTTGCCACCTTTGCACCGGGGCTGTTGCCCGCGGCGGCGCGTGGGGTCTATTTCGAGGCGGCGGCGGTGATCGTGACCCTGATCCTGCTGGGGCGCTGGCTGGAAGCGGGGGCCAAGGGCCGCACCGGGGCCGCGATCCGCCACCTGGCGGGGCTGCGCCCGACAACCGCGCGGGTGCTGCGGGGTGGCGAGGCGGTCGAGCTTGCGGTCGATGCGATCCGGGTTGGCGATCTTTTGCAGGTGCGCCCCGGCGAGCGTCTGGCGACCGATGGCGAGATCACCGAAGGGGCCTCGTATATCGACGAAGCGATGATCAGCGGCGAGCCGGTGCCGGTGGCCAAGGCGGCCGGGGCGGCGGTGATCGGTGGCACCATCAACCAGACCGGCGCTTTCACCTATCGCGCCACCAGGATCGGCGCCGACACCGTGCTGGGCCAGATCATCCGCATGGTCGAGGATGCGCAAGGGGCCAAGCTGCCGATCCAGGCGCTGGTGGACCGCATCACGCTGTGGTTCGTGCCTGCCGTGATCGCGGCGGCGGGGCTGACGGTGGCGGTCTGGCTGATCTTCGGCCCGGCACCGGCGCTGACCCACGCGCTGGTGGCGGGGGTGGCGGTGCTGATCATCGCCTGCCCCTGCGCCATGGGGCTTGCCACCCCGACCTCGATCATGGTCGGCACCGGGCGCGGGGCCGAGCTGGGGGTGCTGTTTCGCAAGGGCGACGCGCTGCAAAGCCTGCACGAAGCGACGGTTGTCGCACTCGACAAGACCGGCACGCTGACCGCCGGCGCACCAAAGCTGACCGACCTTGTGCTGGCCGACGGCTTTGACGCGGCGCAGGTGCTGGCGCAGGTGGCGGCGGTCGAGGCGCGCTCGGAGCACCCCATCGCGGCGGCAATCGTGGCCGAGGCCAGGGCGCGCGGCCTTGCCCTGCCCGAACTGACCGGGTTCGCGGCGGTGCCGGGGTTCGGAGTGCAGGCGCAGGTCGGCGGGCAGGCGGTGGCCGTGGGGGCCGACCGCTTCATGGCGCGGCTTGGCATCGACATTGCCGCCCTTGCACCCAAGGGGGCCGCCCTTGCCGCCGAGGCCCGCACCCCGCTTTATGCGGCCGTGGATGGCCGCGCGGTTGCGGTGCTGGCGGTGGCCGACCCGATCCGCCCCGAGACCCCGGCGGCGATTGCGGCGCTGCACGCGCTTGGCCTGCGGGTGGTGATGATCACCGGCGACAACGCCCGCACCGCGGCTGCGGTGGCGCGGCAACTGGGGATCGACGAGGTGGTGGCCGAGGTGCTGCCCGAGGGCAAGGTGGCGGCGCTGCAGGGGTTGCGGCGGGCGGGCGGCAAACTGGCCTTTGTCGGCGACGGCATCAACGACGCCCCGGCGCTGGCGGCCGCCGATATCGGCATCGCGATCGGCACCGGCACCGATGTCGCGATCGAGTCTGCCGACGTGGTGCTGATGTCGGGCGATCTGGGCGGCGTGGTGCGCGCCATGGCACTCAGCCGCGCGGTGATGGCCAACATCCGCCAGAACCTGTTCTGGGCCTTCGGCTACAACGTGATCCTGATCCCGGTCGCCGCCGGGGCGCTTTACCCGCTGAACGGCACCCTGCTGTCGCCGATGCTCGCCGCCGGGGCAATGGCGATCTCCAGCGTCACGGTGCTGAGCAACGCCCTGCGCCTGCGCCGCTTTCGCCCCGCCACCACCGCCACGAGCGCGCCATGAACATCGGTGAAGTCGCGTTGCGCGCGGGCCTGCCCGCCAAGACCATCCGCTATTACGAGGATATCGGCCTGATCAAGCCCCTGCGCGGGGGCAATGGCTACCGCGCCTTCCGCGCCAGCGATCTCAACAAGCTGGCGTTTCTGGGTCGCGCCCGCTCGCTTGGCTTCAGTATCGGGGACTGCCGCGCCCTGCTGGCGCTTTACGAAGATAGCGGTCGCGCCAGCGCCGACGTCAAGGCCATCGCCAGCCAGCACCTGGCCGAAATCGAGGCCAAGATCGCCGCCTTGCAGGAAATGCACGCAACCCTTTCGACCCTGATCAAAGCCTGTGCCGGTGATCACCGCCCCGACTGCCCGATCCTGGCCGACCTCGCCCACCAGACCGGCGGCTGCTGTGTGCCGAAGGCCGGGTAGTCACTTTGATGCCCGCTCATCACTCCCTTGCGGTCTTTCTTCGCTTGCGCCAGCGTGCAAAGACCGCGAGAGAGTGACGAGCGGTTGGTTCGGATTTTTCGCAAACCGTGTCAGCGCCGTGGCGTGCTGCGCCATGTGCCCAGCCAGTCGATCAGCCGCCGCCAGACCCCGCGCGCCTGGGCGCGGGCGGCGTCGGCGCGCGCGTCGGCCGCATCCAGCGCGTTGTTCACGTCATCCAGCGCCGGGTCGAGCATGCGCTCGCGCAGTTGCAGCCACATCCGGCGCAGCATGAACAACCCGAAGGCCAGCGCCAACAGCACGATGATGCTGACCCAGGGGATCAGGGTCACATCCGGCCCCGCTACCGCCTTGACCTTGACCGCATTGGGATAGATCGACAAAAACGGCAGCCGCCAGCCGTAATGGGTGACCGCCACCCATTGTGGCGCCGCCTTGGTCGATTTCAGGTTCCCGGCCTCGGCTTGCAGGTTCGAGCTGTCGTATTTGAAATAGGGCGGCCAGATCCAGCCGGTATCCTCGTTGCGATAGACGCTGACCTTGTCGTTCGGGCGCACCGCCTCGATGAAGCGGATGTCACGGGTCGTGGTGGATTCAGCAGTGCCGACATCGGGGGTGGCATAGAACAGCCAGTTCGCCCCGACCGTGGTCAGCCGGTTGTAGGTGCCGGTGACCAGCACGATGTCGCGCTGCGGCAGGGTGTAGTGCAGAAACGCCGCCACCATCAGCAGCACGGCAATCCGCAGACCCCATTTCACCTTGCGCCACATCGCCGCTCTCCTGTCAGTAGTTCACCAAATAGATGGTCACGCCCACCACCACGATCGGAATGATATAGACCAGCCAGATCAGCCGCCTGCGCAGCCCGTGCTGATAGACCTTCATCCCGGCCTCGATATAGGCATCGCGGTCGCCTTCGCCATCCCCCGCGTCAAAGCGTTTTTCCAGCTTTTCGCGCCGCACCGAGCGTGAATAGACCGAGACCAGCAGATAGACCAGCGACAGGCCAAGCAGGCCGAACACCACCAGATAGACCAACCCGATCATCTCTGCCTCCGTCGCACCGCGCCCCACGGGCCGACCAGACCCGCCAGATCGGGCGCGGGCTTGGGGTCGGGGCGGTGCGCCTCGTCCATCCCCGGCTCGGGCCCGAACAGTGCGGCGCGCGCCCCGTCCTTGTCCACCGCATATTCGCGCGCCAGAAAATCGGCGACATAGCCGCGCTTGCGATCCGACCAGTTGGCGTAGCTGGCGTAGAACCGCTCCTTGTGGACGATATACATCTGGCGCACGTCCAGCGGGGCCAACTCGCAGAGCAGCATGTTGATCAGATCGCGGTCAGCACCGGCCCGGGCGCGCAGGGTGTAGAAATAGGCCGGGTGCTCCGAACTGATCTGCGGCCACGCGCCCGCCCCCTCGACCCAGCGCAACAGTGCCGCCAGCCCCTGGAACTCGACCGGCAGGGCCGCGCCCAATTGCCGCGCGATCTTGCGCAGATCGGCGCGGGTGGCCTGGCCCAGATCAAGGTTCAGCGCATCCGCCGCCTCGACCAGGATGAAGTCCATCTTCTGGCGCAGCACCGCCGCCGCATCCATGCCGCGCGCCTTGACGATCGGCTCGACCAGCTCGCCCGCCTCGAGCCACCCGGCAATCGCGTTGCGCTCGCTCAGATGCCAGACCGGCAGCGGCAGGGAAGGATCGGCGGCAATGCCGGGCTGGCCCGCCGAGATGATCACCCCCCGCCTGGTGTTCTGAAACACGTAAGCCCCGCCGAAATGCGCGGTCCAGAAATTGGCCTGCTCGAAACTCATCTTCGGCAGGGTGATCGGCACCCTGGTGACATCGCCGGTCTTCTGCGCCAGCTCGATCATCATCGCGATCAGCACATCATCGCGCCAGCCGTCGGGCTGGCTGCGGAAACGCTCGATCATCTCGGCCAGCATGAACGCATCGCGGACATGGCCGCCGATGGTATCGGCCTCGATCGTGACCTTGCGCATGTCCAGCAGCCGGGCCGGGGTGGTGACTTCGTAAACCGAATTGGCCAATTCACCCGCCACCGCGTCGCGCGCCGTCAGGGCGAACAGTTGCGCCTCGTTGGCGGTGATGAACTGGCGCAGGATGCCGCGCGAGGTGGAAAACTTGACATTCAGCAGGGGGGCCGCCTTCTGCGCCGTGGTCAGCAGGATGAACTGACGGTTGCAGCCCTTGGGGTTGAGGTAAAGATCGTCCCCCAGCTCGTCGCCGATCTCGGGCGAGTAGCCGGAAATGTCGATGTGAAAATCGGGCAGCGCGGTCTGCTTGCCGGTCAGCGCTTTCAGCGCGCGGTTGTAGCGTTCGACCAGTGCGGGGCTGGAGACCTCGATCAGGTTGCCGAACATCAGGCCCTTTTCGATCAGGCGTTTCATTGCCTGCCTGCCTTTTCGTTGGAAAAACCGCCGACCGTCACGCGCCTCCCCTCTCCCGCGTGGGGAGGGGACGGGGGAGGGGGGCTTTCCAGGACATCGAGCACCACGCGCATCACGCCTTCAAGATTGCCGTCCACCTCGGAATTCCAGAACCGCAACACCGTGAAACCCTCGGCTTCGAGCCAGGCATCCCGCACCCGATCCTCCGGCCCGCCATGCCCGCCACCATCGACTTCGATCACCAGGCGGTGGCTGAGTGCCGCGAAATCGGCGATGTAGGGGCCGATCGGTGCCTGCCTGCGGAAATGCGCCGCAATCATCCGGTTCACCGCGCGGAGCTTCTCCCAGAGCCGCCGTTCCTGCGGCGTCATGGCGGCCCTCAGCGCGCGGGCGTGGGCGCGGGTATGGCGGGC
>CAYQPD010000101.1:1433-9242 GCA_964419305.1 uncultured Rhodobacter sp. | reverse complement strand
GGTCTGATCGCAGCATCAGCCCCGCCGGTGCCTGCGCCCGCCGCCGCCGCCGTCGCCACGCGCGTTGAAGCTGACGTCGGGCAGGGTGACGATCTTGGCCAGTTCGGGGAACGGGGCGGTGGCGTGGGGAATTGCGTTGGCGGCGATGAAATGTTCCTGAAAGCGCGGCTCGATGGCAGTTTCGACCTTGTGGATCTGGTGCACGGTGGCCTCGATCGCCGCCCGCGCCGCACGGCTGCACAGCGCGATCCGGGCCCCGGTGCCGGCCGCATTGCCGGCCGAGAACACGTGATCGAGCGGTGCGTCGGGGATCATCCCCAGCACCATCGCGTGCTTGGGGCTGATGTGCGCGCCGAACGCCCCGGCCAGCACGATGCGGTCAACCGTGTCGATCCCCATCTCGTCCATCAGCAACCGCGCGCCGGCGTAAAGCGCCGATTTTGCAAGCTGGATCGCGCGGATGTCGCCTTGGGTGACAAGGATGCGCGGGCCGCCGTCGGCGTTGCCGTCGTGCAGCAGATAGCTATGGGTGCGCCCCTCGGGGATCATCCGCGCCGTGCCGGTCTGCTCGGCTGACCCCATCAGCCCACCCGGATCGACCAGCCCGGCCATCCGCATCTCGGCCACCGCCTCGATGATGCCAGAGCCACAGATGCCGGTGATGCCGGTCGCGGCTGTGGCGGCGGCAAATCCGGGATCATCCGACCACAGATCGCAGCCGATCACCTTGAAGCGCGGCTCTTTGGTGGCGGGGTCGATCTCGACCCGCTCGATCGCACCGGGGGCGGCGCGCTGGCCCGAACTGATCTGCGCGCCCTCGAACGCCGGGCCGGTGGGCGAGGAACAGGCCAGCACCCGGCTGTGATTGCCCAGCAGAATCTCGGCGTTGGTGCCGACATCGACGATCAGCACCATGTCCTTTGATTTATCCGGTTCTTCGGCCAGCGCCACGGCAGCGCAATCGGCCCCGACGTGACCCGCGATCAAGGGCAGGATATAGACCCGCGCGGCGCGGTTGACGGCGGGCAGGTCAAGATCGCGGGCATTGAGGCTGATGCTGCTGTTGAACGCCAGCGCGAACGGGGCCTGCCCCAGCTCGACCGGATCAATCCCAAGCAGCAGATGGTGCATCACCGGGTTGCCGACGAACACGATCTCGTAGATCGCACCGGCGTCCACCCCGGCCTCAAGCGCCACCGCAAGCGCCAGCCCGTTGATCGCGGCGCGCACCGCCGCCGTCATCTCGACATCGCCGCCGGGGTTCATCATGGCGTAGCTGACCCGGCTCATCAGGTCTTCGCCAAAGCGGATCTGCGGGTTCATCAGCCCGGCCGAGGCCAGTACCACGCCGTCGCGCAGATCGCACAGATGGGCCGCGATGGTGGTCGAGCCAAGGTCGATCGCCAGACCGTAAAGCCCGCCGTCGTGGAACCCCGGCCACAGGTCAAGGATGCGGGGCTGCGCGTCACGGTGGCCCTGATGCACCGCCACGGTCACTTTCCACGCGCCTTTGCGCAGTGCCGGTTGCAATCGGCGCAGAATCGCGAGGTCTGCCTCGACCCCCGCCACCTGCCACTGCTCTTGCAGGGCAGCCGACAGGCGCTCGAAATCACCCGAGGGGTGTTCCATGTCGGGCTCGGCCACCTCGAGGTAAAGCAGGCGGGTGGCGGGGTCCATCACCACGGCGCGGGCGGTGGCGGATTTGCGGATCACCTGCTTGTGAACCTGGCTTTCGGGCGGCACGTCGATCACCACGTCGCCCATCACCTTGGCCTGACAGCCAAGGCGGCGGCCGCTCTGCAGGCCGCGCTTCGATTTGTAGCGCTCTTCGACCGCATTCCATGGGCTTAGCGCGTCGGCGGTCACGGTGACGCCGTGTTTGGGGAATTCGCCGTGCCCCGGCGTGATCTGGCAGCGCGAGCAGATGCCGCGCCCGCCGCAGACCGAATCGAGATCGACGCCAAGCTGGCGCGCCGCCGTCAGCACCGGGGTGCCAAGCGCAAAGCGCCCGCGTTTGCCCGAAGGGGTAAAGATGACCAGTGCGTCGTCCGTCATGGGGGCCTCGATAATGCGTTCCCTGTCGTTGTAGGGTGCCGCGCGCCGGGTGCAATGCCTGTCTGCGGCAAGTCGGGGGCGGGTTGCGTCGCGGGTGGCCAAAGTGCGGCCCGCCTTGCCACGCTGCGCGCCCGCCCCATATCCGGTAGAGCATGATGCGGTTTGCTGGAAATGTCACAAAGCAGGCTGACCCCGGTTTTGGGCACCGGGACCGGAAAAGCGGCCTTGCGGGGCAAGGACGCTCCGGTCCCTTGTCCGAAGGCCGTGAGGCCGCAGGACAAGGGGGGTTGGGCTTGGCCGAGGCTTCGAGAATCAGGCCGCGCCTGCCTGGGCTGGCGCAACGCGCCTGCCTGGGGGCAGGCAGGCGCGGCCTGATTTGGCACGGGCCAAATCCGGCAAGGAAAGAAGCGTAAAAAAGCCGCTCAAATCAAGGTTCATCCTGCACGAACGCCAGCCCCCACCTACCGTTTTCATTTTCAGAAACGAAAGCCACCATGCCCGACACCGCCATGACCCAGACCGCCGTCACCCCGCCCGAGTTTCTGTTCGACAACAGCTATGCCCGCGATCTGCCGGGGCTGCATGTCGCGCAAAGCCCGGCGCGGGTAAGGGCTCCGCGTCTGCTGGCGCTGAACCGGGGGCTGGCGTTTGAGCTGGGGCTGGACCCCGACCGGCTTGAACCCTTTGCCGCCGCGCTGTTTTCCGGCAATCTGCTGCCTGCGGGGGCGCAGCCGATCGCGCAGGCTTACGCCGGGCATCAGTTCGGCGGCTTCTCGCCGCAACTGGGCGACGGGCGGGCGCTGCTCTTGGGCGAGGTGATCGACCGCCATGGCGCGCGCCGCGACATCGCGTTGAAAGGCTCGGGGCCGACGCCGTTTTCGCGCGGCGGCGACGGCTATGCTGCGGTCGGGCCGGTGCTGCGCGAATACCTGATCGGCGAGGCGATGGCGGCGCTGCACATCCCCACCAGCCGGGCGCTGGCGGCGGTGGCGACCGGCGCATGGGTGCGGCGCGAGGTTGATCTGCCGGGGGCGGTGCTGACAAGGGTGGCGGCCAGCCATCTCCGGATCGGCACCTTTCAGTTTCTGGCCGCGCGCGGCGACGAGGCCGGGCTGCGCCAGCTTCTGGCCTATGCCATCGCCCGGCATTACCCCGATCTGGACCCCGATCTGGCGGCGGCCGACAATCCGGCGCTGGCCTTCCTTGCGGCGGTCAGCGCGCGGCAGGCCGATCTGATTGCGCGCTGGATGGGGGTGGGGTTCATTCACGGCGTGATGAACACCGACAACATGACGATCTCGGGCGAGACCATCGACTACGGCCCCTGCGCCTTCATGGAGGGGTATGATCCGGCCACCGTGTTCAGCTCGATCGACCACGGCGGGCGCTATGCCTATGGCAACCAGCCGCTGATTCTGGGCTGGAACCTGGCGCGGCTGGCCGAGGCGCTACTGGGGCTGATCGACCCCGATGCGGACCGCGCGGTGGATCTCGCGACCGAGGTGCTGACGGCGGTCGAGGCGCGCTATCAGGTGGCGTGGCTCAAGGTGATGCGGGCCAAGCTGGGGCTCGCGGGCGTGCAGGCCGACGATCGCGCGCTGGTGGATGACCTGCTGGCGCTGATGGCGGCTGCGCGGGCTGACTGGACGCTGACATGGCGCGCACTGGCCGAGGCCGACCCGGCGGCGCTGCGCGCGCTGTTGGGGGCGGTGCCCGAGGCCTGGCTGGCGCGCTGGCGCGCCCGGCGTGCGCCCGATGCGCTGGCAACGATGGCGGCGGTCAACCCGGCCTATATCCCGCGCAATCATCTGGTCGAAGCGGCGCTGGCCGCCGCCGGGGCGGGCGACATGGCGCCGTTCGAGGCCATGCTGGCGGTGATCACCGATCCCTTCACCGCGCGCCCCGGTCTGGACGCCTACGCCCTGCCTGCGCCCGCCGGTTTTGGCCCTTACCGCACCTTTTGCGGCACCTGAGTTGACCTGACCGCGCCCGCGCGGCAGGATGGGGCATGAACCGGCGCAGCGCCATCCACGACCGACTGGCGAGCGCCTTGCGCGAAACCCGCAAGGCGCGCGGGCTGAGCCTTGAAGCGGTGGCCAAACTGTCGGGCGTCAGCCGCTCGATGGTCAGCCAGATCGAGCGCGGCGAATCAAGCCCGACGGTGGCCACCCTGTGGAACCTGACCCAGGCCCTGCAGGTCGATTTTGCCGGTCTGCTGGAAGGCAAGCCCGCGCCGGGGATCGAGGTGATCCGCGCCGCCGCCGCGCCGGTGATCAGCGGGCGCGGGCAGGGGGTGCGCATCAGGATTCTGTCGCCGGCCGAGGCGGTGGGCGAGCACGAGGTCTATGATCTGAGTTTTGCCCCCGGCGGGCGGCTGGACAGCGAACCTCATTCCCCCGGCTGCCGCGAGCATCTGACGGTGATCGAAGGCGCGCTGGTGGTGGTCTCGGGCGGCGACGAAGACCGGCTCGGCCCCGGCGACACGGCGCGTTATCCTGCGGATCGTGCCCATTCGATCCGCAGCGCAGGCGGGGCGGCGCGGGCGATCCTGATCGTGCAGGACAGTTGAGCCGCGGCGGGTCAGGCGACCGACGCTGGTGCCGGGGGCGAAGGGGGATGAGTATTTGGGCAAAGAAGAAACCGGAAGGGCGGACGCGCGGCGGGCAGTCTGGTGCCATGGCGGATTGACTTTCGGGCTGACTTGCCGCAGATTTCCGTCAAGATGGAGGAATATCTGGTATGACGGATAAGTTCGCCTTTTTGAACCACCTGACGCAGACCCTGGCCGGGATCGAGGCCGAAGGGATGCTGAAGCGCGAGCGGCTGATCAGTTCGGCGCAGGGCGCGCATGTGACGGTGGCCGGGCGCGATCTGATCAACCTTTGTGCCAACAACTACCTTGGTCTGGCCAATCATCCGGCGCTGATCGCGGCGGCGTCGGGGGCGATGTTTGATCATGGCTACGGCATGGCCTCGGTGCGGTTCATCTGCGGCACCCAAGGTCTGCACCGCGCGCTTGAGGCGCGGCTGGCGCAGTTTCTTGGCCATGACGATGCCATCCTGTTTGCCGCCTGTTTCGATGCCAATGGCGGGCTGTTCGAGGCGCTGCTGGGGGAAAGCGACGCGGTGATCTCGGACGCGCTGAACCATGCCAGCATCATCGACGGCATAAGGCTGAGCAAGGCCCGGCGCTACCGCTATGGCAACGGCGACATGGCCGATCTGGAGGCGCAGCTTCAGGCGGCGCGGGCCGAGGGGGCGCGCTATGTGATGATCGCGACCGACGGTGTGTTTTCGATGGACGGCACCCTGGCAAAGCTGCCGGAGATTACCGCCCTTGCGGCTAAATACGGCGCGCTGGTGATGGTCGATGATTGCCATGCCACCGGCTTCATGGGGCCGCAGGGGCGTGGCATGGCGGCGCATTTCGGGGTGACGGTGGATATCGTCACAGGCACCCTGGGCAAGGCCCTGGGCGGGGCGCTTGGCGGCTATGTTGCCGGGCCGCAGGCGGTGATTGATCTTTTGCGCCAGCGCGCGCGGCCCTATCTCTTTTCCAACGCGCTGCCGCCCGCCGTGGTGGCGGCGGGGCTGGCGGCGCTTGATCTGGTCGAGGCGGCGGACGATCTGCGGGCGCGCCTCTTTGCCAATGCGGCTTACTGGCGGGCGGGGCTGAGCGATGCCGGTTTCACCCTGTTGCCGGGGGCGCATCCGATCATTCCGGTGATGCTGGGCGAGGCCAGGCTGGCGCAGGACATGGCGCAGGCGCTGTTTGCGCGCGGGGTCTATGTTGCCGGGTTCTTCTATCCGGTGGTCGCCAAGGGCCGCGCCCGCATCCGCACCCAGATGAATGCGGCGCTGACCGAGGTTGATCTCGATTTCGCGCTCGACGCCTTTCGCGCGGCGGGCAAAGCGGTGGGAGCAATCTGATGAGCAACGAGATGAAGGCGCTGGTCAAGGCGCGGGCCGAGCCGGGCTTGTGGGCCGAGCGCCGCCCGGTGCCCGAGATCGGGCCGGACGATGTGCTGATCAAGATCCGCAAGACCGGGATCTGCGGCACCGACATCCATATCTGGAACTGGGACGCCTGGGCGCAGCGCACCGTGCCGGTGGGGCTGATCGTCGGGCATGAATTCGCGGGCGAGATTGTCGAGCTTGGGCGCGATGTCGAGGGGCTGGTGCTGGGCCAGCGCTGCTCGGGCGAGGGCCATCTGATCGGGCGGCATTCGCGCCAAAGCCGGGCGGGCAAGTTTCACCTCGACCCCGAGACCCGCGGCATCGGGGTCAACGAGCCGGGGGCGTTTGCCGAATATCTGCGCCTGCCCGCCTTCAACGTGGTGCCGCTGCCCGATACCATCGACGACGAGATCGGGGCGATTCTCGACCCGCTGGGCAATGCCGTGCATACCGCGCTGTCGTTCGATCTGGTGGGCGAGGATGTGCTGATCACCGGCGCCGGGCCGATCGGGATCATGGCGGCGGCGGTGGCGCGCCATGTCGGCGCGCGCCATGTGGTGATCACCGACGTCAATCCGGCGCGGCTGGACCTCGCGGCACGGGTGGCCGATGTGGTGGCGGTGAACGTGGCCGAGGAAGACCTGAAAACGGTGATGGCGCGGCTGAACATCGTGCAGGGCTTTGATATCGGGATGGAGATGTCGGGCAGCCAGGCCGGGCTTGATCAGATGATCGACGCGCTGGTGATGGGCGGGCGGATCGCGATGCTGGGCATCCCGCCCGGCAAAAGCCCGGTCGACTGGAGCCGGATCGTGTTCAAGGCGATCACCATCAAGGGGGTTTACGGGCGCGAGATTTTCGAGACCTGGTACAAGATGATCGCGATGCTGGAGAACGGGCTTGAGGTGCGCCGCGTGATCACGCATCGCTTCAAGGTGGCGGAGTTCGAGGCCGGCTTTGCCGCGATGCGCTCGGGGCAAAGCGGCAAGGTGGTGCTGGACTGGGGCTGAGGGCGGCGGTCGGATTGGGGGCGGATCGGCAATTGGCAAGATCAGTCTTGCTGTCAATCAAACGATTTTCCTCACCTCCTCCTCCCGCCCTTCTTGCCGCCGTGCATCCCGGCCCTGCCGCCGGTTGACCGGCCGCCACGCTGCACTGCCGACTCCACCGCGTTCTCGACCTCGGATTGCCGCGCCAGCGGGTCGTCGGCGATGGCGAGTTCCACCGCCTCCAGCCGCCGCACCTCGTCGCGCAGGCGGGCGGCCTCTTCGAATTCGAGGTTCTCGGCGGCCTTGCGCATGGCCTGACGCATCGCGTCAAGATGGGCGGCGAGGTTGGCCCCGAGCAGCGGCTTGTCCACCTTGGCGGTGATGCGGGCCTGATCGGTATCGCCCTGCCACAGCCCCGCCAGCACGTCGTCAACATTCTTGCGGATGGTGGTCGGGGTGATGCCGTGCAGGGTGTTGTAGGCGATCTGTTTGTCGCGCCGCCGGGTGGTCTCGCCGATCGCGCGCTCCATGCTGCCGGTGATGCGGTCGGCATACATGATCACCCGCCCGTCCGAGTTGCGCGCGGCGCGACCGATGGTCTGGATCAGGCTGGTTTCCGAGCGCAGGAAGCCCTCTTTATCAGCATCCAGAATCGCCACCAGACCGCATTCTGGAATATCCAGCCCCTCGCGCAAGAGGTTGATCCCGACCAGCACATCAAACGCCCCAAGCCGCAGATCGCGCAGAATCTCGATGCGTTCGATGGTGTCGATATCCGAGTGCATGTAGCGGATGCGCAGGCCCTGTT
>CAYQPD010000101.1:0-1333 GCA_964419305.1 uncultured Rhodobacter sp. | reverse complement strand
ATGCGTTCGATGGTGTCGATATCCGAGTGCATGTAGCGGATGCGCAGGCCCTGTTCGTGGAAATATTCGGTCAGGTCTTCGGCCATGCGCTTGGTCAGGGTGGTGACCAGCACCCGCAGGCCAAGCGCTGCCACCTTGCGGATTTCATCCAGCAGGTCATCGACCTGGCTTTCCACCGGGCGGATCTCGATTGCCGGGTCGATCAGGCCGGTGGGGCGGATCACCTGTTCGGTGAACACCCCGCCGGTCTGTTCCAGCTCCCATTTGGCGGGGGTGGCGGAAACGAAGATCGACTGCGGCCGCATCGCGTCCCATTCCTCGAACTTCAGCGGGCGGTTGTCCATGCAGCTTGGCAGCCGGAAGCCGAATTCGGAAAGGGTGAACTTGCGCCGGTAGTCGCCTTTGTACATGCCGCCGATCTGCGGCACCGAAACGTGGCTTTCATCAGCAAAAACAATGGCGTTGTCGGGGATGAATTCAAACAGCGTCGGCGGCGGCTCGCCCGGCGCGCGCCCGGTAAGGTAGCGCGAATAGTTCTCGATGCCGGCGCAAACCCCGGTGGCTTCCAGCATTTCCAGATCGAAAGAGCAGCGTTGTTCCAGGCGCTGCGCCTCGAGCAGTTTGCCGGTGTTGGTCAACTGATCCAGCCGGTGCCGGAGTTCCTTTTTGATCCCGATGATCGCCTGATTGAGGGTCGGGCGCGGGGTGACGTAGTGGCTGTTGGCATAGATGCGGATTTGCTGGAAGGTATCGGTCTTGGCCCCGGTCAGCGGATCGAATTCGGTGATCGCCTCCAACTGGTCGCCAAAGAAGGCAAAGCGCCAGGCGCGGTCTTCAAGGTGGGCGGGCCAGACTTCCAGACTGTCGCCGCGCACCCGGAAACTGCCGCGCTGAAACGCGGAATCGTTGCGCTTGTAGGCCTGCGCCACCAGTTCCGACATGACGGTCCGCAGATCATAGGTGGAACCCACCACAAGATCCTGGGTCATCGCGGAATAGGTCTCGACGGAACCGATGCCGTAGATGCACGACACCGAGGCGACGATGATCACATCGTCGCGTTCCAACAGGGCGCGGGTGGCCGAGTGGCGCATCCGGTCGATCTGCTCGTTGATCTGGGATTCCTTCTCGATGAAGGTATCAGACCGCGCCACGTAAGCTTCGGGCTGGTAGTAGTCGTAGTAGCTCACGAAATATTCGACCGCGTTGTCGGGAAAGAAGGCCTTGAATTCACCGTATAATTGCGCGGCCAAGGTTTTGTTGGGGGCCAGGATGATGGCCGGGCGCTGGGTGGCTTCGATCACCTTGGCCATGGTGAAGGTTTTGCCGGTGC
>CAYQPD010000100.1:1222-9440 GCA_964419305.1 uncultured Rhodobacter sp. | reverse complement strand
TCACGGGATCAGCAGCGAGGCGTCGCCGTAGGAGAAGAAGCGATAGCCTTCGGCCACGGCGTGGGCATAGATGCGGTCGATGCGGTCCTTGCCCATCAGGGCTGCCACCAGCATCAACAGGGTCGATTTCGGCAAATGGAAATTGGTCATCAGCGCGTCGGTGGTGCGAAAGCGGTAGCCGGGGTAGATGAAAATGTCGGTCAGGCCCTGCCAGGGCTGCACCTGCCCGCCCGCCGCTGCCGATTCGATCAGCCGCAGCGCGGTGGTGCCGACCGCGATCACCCGTCCGCCCGCCGCCCGGGTGGCGTTGATCTGACCCGCCGCCTGCGCCGTGACCTCGCCCCATTCGGCGTGCATCTTGTGGCTGGTCACGTCTTCCACCTTGACCGGCAGAAAGGTGCCCGCGCCGACGTGCAGCGTGACTTCGGTGAAATCTACGCCCTTCGCCGCCAACCCCGCCAGCAGCGCGGCATCGAAATGCAAGGACGCGGTGGGGGCCGCCACGGCGCCGGAATAGCGCGCAAAGACGGTCTGATAGTCGGTGCGGTCCTGCGCGTCTGGCGCGCGGCGCGAAGCGATGTAGGGTGGCAGCGGCATTGCCCCGGCCTGCGCCAAAGCAGCGTCGAAATCAGCGCCGCCAAGGTTGAAGGCCAGCGTCAGGTCCGCCTCGCCCCTGGCGCTGACGGTGGCCGACAAGGCGTCGGAAAAGCGGATGGTTTCCCCGACCCGCAGCTTGCGCAGCGGTTTGGCCAGCGCCCGCCAGCCGCCCGCTGCCAGCGGTTCAAGCAGGGTCACTTCGATTCCCGCCTGCACCATCCCCTGGCCCGACAAGCGGGCGCGGGTGCCGGTCAGCCGCGCCGGAATCACCTTGGTATTGTTCAGCACCAGCCGGTCACCGGCGCGCAGAATATCAACCAGATCAGGCACATGGCGATCCGAAATGGCATCGCCCTCGGCCAGCAACAGCCGCGCCGCGGTGCGCGGGCGCGCCGGGCGGGTGGCGATCAGCGCCTCGGGCAGGGCGAAATCGAAGTCCTTGAGCTTCATGGCGCATCCTTGATGGTCGGTGGCGGGCGGCGGAAGATTTCGCGAAACATCCCCGGTGTCAGGATCGACAGCGGGTTGACGGATATCCGGGGCGCATCGGCGGTGCCGCGCAGCTTGTAGTTGAAGCCGAACAGCCCCTCGCCGCGCCGGGTCAGGATCGCGCCGATGCCGTTCAGCAAATAGAACGGCGAGACCACGCCCTGAAGGCGCAAGCGTTGGTCATTGATGTAGTAAAGCCCGGCCATCGAGACCCCCAGCGACAGCCCGACCGCCGCGCCGCGCGTGACCTCGACCGCTTCGGGGGTCAGGCGAAAATCGGCGTCGGCCTGATTGAACACCAGACCATCACCGTTCAACTGCTCGAGAATTCCCACCACACTGATCGCGCTCAGCAGCGCCGCCAGCACCGGCGCATCGACCACCCGCAGATCGGTGGCCTTGGCGCTGCCGGTATAATAGCCCTCGGGCCCGGTCGGGATCAGGGAAAGATCAAGCGCACCGCCGCGCGCCGTGGTGAAGATGCCCGCTGCCGCCAGCACCGCCCCGGCGTCCTGCGAGGTGATGCGCACTGCACTGCCGGCCTTGCTCGGCGCGACCGTGCCCTGGACGACCGCGGTGTCGTTGACCTTGGCCACAAAGCTGCCGTTGAAGCCGCCGCGCGGCGAAAAGCTGCCCCGCAGCCCGGTCAAGGCGATTCCGTCCGAGACCGTCACCCGGTCCAGCGCCACTTGCAGATCAGAGCCCGCATCGCCCCCCCCTGCGCTCGCGCCCAGCGTCATCCGGCGCAGATCGAGCCTGCCGCCGGTCAGCGCGACATCGACGTTGCGCCCCGGTCCGCGTCCGGTCAGCTCGACCGCCGCATCCAGCCAGTCGCCCACCCGGAACGGATCGAACCGCGCCACCTCCAGCCCGCCGCTGGCGCGCAGGATCACGCTGCCCGTGGCGCGCAGGCCCCTGGCTTCGACCTCCAGCCGGTCCACCACCGGGGGCGTGCCCAGCCGGGCCTCGACCAGCAATCTGCCGGTGGCGTTGGCGGGCTTGGCCCACCCCACTTCGGGCAGGTGCAGCGCGATCCCCCGCAGATCCGAGGTCAGTGTCAGCCGCGGCGGCTGGTCATGCTCCAGCGCAAGCGCGATCTGCCCCATCCCGCTGCCGCGCACCATGCCCTCGGGCAGCCCCAGCCCGAACTCGGTCACCGCCAGCGGTGACAGCTCGACGGTGCCCGCGACTGCTGATCGGCCCTGCGCCTCGGGGCCGAACCCCTGGGTATAGGTCACCTCGAACGGCACCGCACCCAGCTTGCCCGCACCGGCAATCGCCATGCCCGCGCGGCTGGCGGTCAGGGTCAGCGCGGGGGCCGTCAGCACCCGCCCCGGCACCAGCACGTCCGAGCGCACGTCGGTCAGCCTGCCGGTCACCTGATAGGACAAATCCTCGAGCAGGATGCGGTCTTTCAGCGGCATCCGCACCACACTGTCGATCCGCGCCCGACCCTCGCCCAGATCGACCTCGCGCGCGGCCTTCTTCATGAAACCGAAGGGGGGTTCGTCAAGCAGGGAAAGGGCGGCGGTCAGGCTACTGTCGGTGCGCAGGTGAATTTCGGCCTGCGGCGGGCGCTGCAGGATGTCGAGCACCGAAAACACCGTGCCCGCCATGTCGATCACGCCCCCCTGCGGCGGCGTGACCTGACCCTGATCAAGCACCATGGTATAGGTGGCACCGTCGATGGTGGCATAGCCATGACCCTGGCGGATCGGCGGCATGGTCTTGATGAAGTGCACATCGACGCCCGCAAATTCGTAGCCCAGCGCCAGCTTCGGTTCGGCCTCCGGGGTCAACCGCAGTGCGGCGCGGACATCGGACAGCAGCCCTTCCTGCACGTTGTCCACCAGCCAGGCGCGGGTGCGCGGCACCAGTGCCACCGGCCACAGCGCCAGCAGCCGGTCGTGCCGGATCGCGTCAAGGTGCAGGTCCAGCGCCAGGTTCCAGCCCGTCGGCTCGGCGGCAACCCGGCCTGCGGCCACCAGCCGCTGCCCATCTTCGACCAGCGCCAATTGCCCCACCTCGACCCGGAACGGGTCAAGCCGCAACCGCAGATCAAGCGCGCCTTCGGAAAACGTCACCGGCTCGACGAACATTCCTTCGGGATCGACCTTGACATCGCTGAAGCGCATCTGCGCCACAAACGCTTCGGGCAGGCCACGCGCCGCACCCGGCACATCGACATGGCCGTTGGCAGCAAGCCGCAACTGCGGACTTTCGACGGTGACTCCGGTCAGGTTGATGCGCTCGCGCGCAGGATCATAGTTCAGCGACAGCGCGGCCCGGTCGAACGGGATCGGCAGGGTTTCGGCATTGGGATGCAGCGCCCCTGCCGCCAGCGTCAGCTCTGCTTGCAGCATGCCAATCCGCCCCCGGCTATCAAGCGCGGTCGCAAACTGCCCGGAAATGGGCGCGTCCAGCACCCCAAGCCAGGCCAGCGGCGGCGCCTGAGCCGCAATGTCACGCGCCGACACTCCTGCAACCGTGGCGCGGATGCGGGCTTCGGGGCTGTTCTTGCGGGTGACGAAGGTCAGCGTCGCCTGAGCCGGGGCAAGACCCTCGCTGGCCAGCGAAAACCCAAGCTCCATCGCCAGTTCGCGATCGCGGTTCTCGAGCGTCAGGCGACCGTCGCCCACCTGCCAGGCGCGATGCGCCCGGGCGTCCTGCAAGGTCAGGGTCAGGGCTTGCGCGTCGATCCGGCGCAGATAAGACAGCGCGGGCAGGGCAACGGCGGCGTCAACCGCATCCAGCACCTCGGCCAGGCTGCCCAGGCGCAGCCCTGCCGCGCCGGCCCCCAGATCCAGGTCAAACCTCCCCTCGGCATCGCGCCGCAGATTGATCCGCCCGCCCACCAGCACCAGACTGCGCGCCCGCACCTGACCCTGCGCCAAGGCACCGGAATCAAACGCCACGCGCATTTCAGGCAGGGTCAGAATGGTGCCGCCACCCGGATGCGCCAGCACCAGGTCTTGCAGGCGCAGTCGTGGCACCCAGTCGGCATCGACGGTGATCTCGATTGCGCCCAGCGACAGCGCGGTATCGCCCACGCCCGCCAACGCCCGGTTGAGCCGGGTCTCGACCTCGACCACCGCCCAGACCGGCAGGCGGAGGGTCTTGCCGGTCAGACCCATCACGCCAAAGCCCGCCAGGGCTGCCAGGGCGGCCAGGCTGAGCAGCAGCCACAAGCCCCCGCGCCCCCGCCTGCGGCGCGGGCGTGCCGGGGCGGGCGCTGCTGCGCCAGGGTCCGGGCCTGGTTGGTTGCCTGTGTCGCTCATCTTCCGACCGGGGATCCGCTGCCTGCGCCTTTATCGCCGCCGTTGTCTTTAACTTGGTGCGAGGACACCTAGAACAAAAGCCTGATCCCGTCACCCAAGGAGTCCGTGATGACCAATCCCGCCCTCGCCGCCGGCCAACCTGCCCCCGATTTCACCCTGCCCCGCGATGGCGGCGGCAGCATCCGGCTTGCCACCCTGCGCCCCGGCCCGGTGGTGCTGTATTTCTACCCCAAGGACGACACCCCCGGCTGCACCATCGAGGCGCTGGATTTCACCGCCCGCGCCGCCGACTTTGCCGCCCTTGGCGCCACCATCCTTGGTATCTCGAAAGACAGCGTGAAGGCGCATGACAAGTTCGTGAAAAAGCATGGCCTTGGCATCATGCTGGCGGCCGACGAGGCGGGGACCACCTGCGCGGCCTACGGCACCTGGGTCGAGAAAAGCCGGTATGGCCGCACCTACATGGGGATCGAGCGCGCGACCTTTCTGATCGACGGCAGCGGGCGGATCGCCCGCGTGTGGCGCAAGGTCAGCGTGGCGGGGCATGTGGACGAGGTTCTGGCCGCCGTTCGGACGCTGGCATAAGCCCGGCCCCGGCTGTGGCGTCGTGACAGGCACGGCCCCCGATCGGCAGGTTTCTGCCGATTTGCCCGCACTTTTGGCCAAATCCGCCGCTGCCCGGTCAAATTTGTTGCGACCCGGGCAAGCGCACTCTAACCATTTCGGGGATGAGGTTGCAGGCCCGTGCTGCCCGCGACACCAGGGGTTCCGGCCCGGATCACAAAGAACGGAAAAATGCCACGTGCTGACGCGCCTTGATCACCGCATCAACCTTTCGCTGGAGCGCTATCTGCCCGAGCAACGGCTGTTTCTCAAGAACGATACCTCGACCCGCTTCTTCCGCCTGCGTCCGTTGACTCAGGCGATTGCCCTGACTGGCAGCAGCCTTGTGCTGGGCTGGGCCATCATCGCCACCGCGATTCTGCTGATCGACTGGATCGGCGCCGGATCGGGGCGCGACCAGACCCTGCGCCAGCAGGCACTTTACGAGCAGCGCCTGACCGCCCTTTCGGATGACCGCAACCAGCGCGCCAGCGAGGCCCTGCACGCGCAGCAGCGCTTCAATCTGGCGCTGGCCGAAGTGTCGCAGATGCAGGAACGCCTGCTGGCATCGGAAGACAGCCGCAAGGAACTGGCGACCGGGATCGACGTGATCCAGAACACCCTGCGCCGCACCATCAGGGAACGCGACGAAGCCCGCCTTGAAGCCACCCGCGCCACTCTGGCGCTGTCGCAACAGGCTGGCAGCACGCCCGTGGCCGGGGGTGGCGTCAGCGACACCGTGGACACGCTGGAATTTCTGACCTCAGCCCTCAGCGCGACCGCCCGGCAACGTGACGATCTGGCCAACGCGGCGCTGGTGGCCAAAGAGGAAACCGCCACCGTCGCCATGGAAAAGCAGGCGCTCGAGCTGCGCAACGACATGATCTTCGCGCGCCTCGAAGAGGCCGTGACGGTGTCGATGGAGCCGCTTGACAAGATGTTCCGCGCCGCCGGGATGGCCCCCGAAGACCTGCTGGGTCAAGTGCGCAGCGCCTATTCAGGCCAGGGTGGCCCGCTGATGCCCTTTGTCGCCTCGACCATGGGCGACACCGCCCTGACCCCCGACGAGATTCGCGCCAACGCGATTCTCGAAGGGCTGGACCGGATGAATCTTTACCGCATCGCCGCCGAGAAATCGCCGTTCTCGATGCCGGTCAAGGCGGCGTTCCGCTTTACCTCGGGGTTCGGCTATCGCCATGACCCGAAGGGGGCGGGCAACCGGATGCATACCGGCACCGATTTTGCCGGGGCTGCGGGCACGCCGGTGCTGGCCACCGCCGATGGCGTCGTGGTGCATGCCGACTGGTCCAGCGGTTACGGGCGTCTGGTGCGGATCCGGCATGCCTTCGGGATCGAGACCTACTATGCGCACCTCGCGCAAATCCGCGTCAGCGTCGGACAAAAGGTATCGCGCGGCGACCGTATCGGTGATATGGGAAGCTCGGGCCGTTCCACCGGCACTCATCTTCATTACGAGGTTCGGATCGGGGGCAAACCTGTCAACGCGATGACCTTCATCAAGGCGGCAAGAGATGTTTTCTAAAAGCAGAATCCACGAACCAGGCTCCAAACCGGCCGAGACCGACAAGCCGAAATCTTCCGAGCCAGCGGTCGGAAAGACGGGGACGGACTTCACCCCGACCGGGCCGAAGGTCAAGGTTGCGGCTTCGGTACTGTCGTCGGACCTGACGGTGGTGGGAAACCTCAAGACCACCGGCGACGTTCAGGTCGAAGGCACGGTCGAAGGCGACATCCGCGCCCATCTGCTGACGGTGGGCGAAACCGCCACCATCCGGGGCGAGATCGTGGCCGACGACATCGTGATCAACGGTCGGGTGGTGGGCCGGGTGCGCGGCTTGAAAGTGCGCCTGACCTCGACCGCCCGGGTCGAGGGCGACATCATCCACAAGACCATCGCGATCGAATCCGGGGCCCATTTCGAAGGCTCGGTAGCGCGCCAGGAAGACCCGCTGTCCGGTGGCAAAAGCCTGCCGCCGCCGACCAAGGCTGACGACACGGTGTGACCCTGGGTGAATTCGAGCATGACCGGGGCACCTTCGGGTGCCCTTTCTGTTCAGCCCTCACCGCGATGCCGGTCGCATGATCTGCGCCGCCGGATAGCCTGCCGCGATCAGCCCGGCCATCTGGCGCAGTTTCGGCCCGGCGTGGGCAAAGAACTGGCGATAGGACGCGCAGAAATAATTCAGCCCCGGTGCGCCGTCGCTTGTGGGCAGGATGCGATCCTTGGGACAGCCGCCGTTGCAGGCAAACCGGGTCGGGCACTCAAGGCACTGGCGCGGCAGATCGGCCTTGGCCGCCCCGAACCGCGCCTGCCGGTCGGACCACGCCATCTGCGCCAGCGGGATTTCAAGAATATTCCCCAGCCGGTGGTCGGGATCGACAAAGTGGTCGCAGGCATAAAGATCGCCGTTCTGTTCCAGCGCCAGCGCCGGGCCGCAGACCTCGGCAAAGACGCACAGGCTGGCCGGTCGCCCCATCCACAGCGCCAGTTGTTCGTCAAAGAACTGCACGAACACCCGGCCCACGTCGTGGCTGACCCACAGATCGAACACCGTGCACAAAAACCGCCCAAAGGCAGCGGGCGGCACCGAAGCCGGGGTGACCGCGCCACCGCCGCCCGGCACCGGATCGACCAGCGGGATGAACTGGACAAATTCCACCCCCTCGGCCCGCAGAAAGCGGTAAACCTCTTTCGGCTTCAGCACGTTGTGCGCATGAACCACGCACAGCACGTTGAATTCGACGCCATGTCGGCGCAGCAGGTCCAGCCCCCGCATCACCGCATCATGCGAGGGCCGCCCGGCGCGATCGACCCGGTGGCGGTCATGCAGCGCCTGCGGGCCGTCAAGGCTGATGCCGACCAGAAAGCCGGCCTCGCGCAGAAACGCCGCCCATTCCGGGGTCAGCAGCACCCCGTTGGTCTGGATCGCATTGCTGACCCGAAAACCCGCGGGGCAGTGGCGGCGCTGCACCTCCAGCACGCGGCGAAAGAACGGCAGCCCCAGCAGGGTCGGCTCGCCGCCCTGCCACACGAACATCACCTCGTTCAGCCCGATCTCGGCATGGGCCGCGATATGATCGCGGATGTAGGTTTCCAGCACCGCGTCCGACATCCGGAACCGGCGCACCTCGGGGTAAAGGGCGGTCTTGCCAAGGTAAAAGCAGTAATCGCAGGCCAGATTGCAGCGCGGCCCGCTGGGTTTGAGCATGACGTGAAACGGCACCCGGTT
>CAYQPD010000100.1:0-1122 GCA_964419305.1 uncultured Rhodobacter sp. | reverse complement strand
CGCGATTTGCCGGCCACGTTCATCGCCAGCGTCGCGGCCATGAAGCGGTCAAGATCACCGTCGAGCACCCCCTGGGTATCCGAGGTTTCCACCCCGGTGCGCAGATCCTTGACCATCTGGTAGGGTTGCAGCACGTAGGATCGGATCTGGTTGCCCCAGCCCGCCTCGCCCTTGGCATCGTGCTGGGCGGTGATCGCGGCGTTGCGCTTGTCAAGCTCAAGCTGGTAAAGCCGCGCGCGCAGCGCCGCCATGCAGTTGGCCCGGTTCTGGTGCTGCGACTTGACCGAGGATGTCACCACGATATTGGTCGGCAGGTGGGTGATGCGCACCGCCGAGTCGGTGGTGTTGATGTGCTGCCCGCCCGCGCCGGTCGAGCGGTAGGTATCAATCCGGATGTCGCGGTCGGCAATCTCGATCTCGATATTGTCATCGACCACCGGATAGACCCAGACCGAGCTGAAACTGGTATGCCGCCGCGCCGCCGAATCGTAGGGCGAGATGCGCACCAGCCGGTGCACCCCGCTTTCCGATTTCAGCCAGCCATAGGCATTCGGCCCGCTGATCTTGTAGGCGGCAGATTTGATCCCCGCCTCTTCGCCGTCGCTCATCGCCTGCAGTTCAACCTTGTAGCCTTTTTTCTCGGCCCAGCGGACATACATCCGCGCCAGCATGGCGGCCCAGTCGCAGGACTCGGTGCCCCCGGCCCCGGCGTTGACTTCAAGGAATGTGTCGTTGTGGTCGGCCTCGCCGTCGAGCAGCGCTTCCAGTTCCTTGCCGCGCGCCAACTCGACCAGATCGCGCAGCGCGGCCTCGGCCTCGGTCACGATCCCGCTGTCGCCCTCGGCCTCGCCCAGCTCGATCAGTTCGACATTGTCGCGCAACCCGGTGTCGATCAACTGGTAGGTCGAGATTTCATCCAGCAACGCCTGACGCTCGCGCATCATCTTCTGCGCCCGGGCCGGATCGGACCACAGATCGCCGTCCTCGATCAGGGCGTTCATTTCCTCGAGCCGGTGCGGCGCGGTCGGCAGATCCATCCGCTGCCCCAGCAGGGCCAGCGACTTGGCGATGGCTTCAACGTCTTTCTGGGTCTCGGATCGCATGGCATCAGGCTTTCAGGCA
>CAYQPD010000099.1:1623-9471 GCA_964419305.1 uncultured Rhodobacter sp. | reverse complement strand
CCCGATGTCCAGCTTGAACGCGGTGCCGTTGGAACAGGTGGCGACCTCGCCCCCTTCTCCGGCCAGCACCCAGGCATAAAGCGGCGCTTCAGCCACCCGGTTGGCAATCCTGAGCGGCTCGATCGCGCCGGCAAAAGACAGCAGGGTAAAGTGGTCGAGCAGCAGAAAGACAAAGCGCTTGGGTTGCGCGGCTTTCGTCACATGGGTTGCCTTTGCCGTAGTGCCTGACATCATGCGACCTTGATGCGTCGTTTCCGGTGCATCGATACAGCAAATTGCAGCCCCTACAAGGGGCCGCGTGCCTTTCGCCCTTTGCTTTCGCGAGACAGTTCCCCTATACCGCGCCACAACCTCGTAACCTTCGGAGAAGAGCCATGGCCAAGGGCTGGACCAAATCTGACTGGCGCGCCAAACCGCGGGTGCAGATGCCCGATTACATTGATCCTGACGCGCTGCACGCGGTTGAAGCTCAACTGGCCAAATATCCACCGCTGGTGTTCGCTGGCGAGGCGCGGCGGCTGAAAAGCCAGTTGGGTCTGGCCGCCGAAGGCCGCGCGTTCCTGCTGCAAGGCGGTGACTGCGCCGAAAGCTTTGCCGAATTTTCCGCCGACAACATCCGCGACACCTTTCGTGTCATGCTGCAAATGGCGGTGGTGCTGACTTACGGCGCCAAGGTGCCGGTGATCAAGGTCGGCCGGATGGCCGGGCAATTCGCCAAGCCGCGCTCGTCGGGCACCGAGGTGATCGGCGGGGTGGAACTGCCCAGCTATCGCGGCGACATCATCAACGGCTTCGACTTCACGCCCGAGGCCCGCATCCCCGACCCGGCCCGGATGTTGCAGGCCTACACCCAGGCCGCCGCCAGCCTGAACCTGCTGCGCGCGTTTTCGACCGGCGGCTTCGCCGACATCCGCCGGGTCCATGCCTGGACCCTGGGGTTTGCCGAAAACGACAAGGCCGAACGCTACCGCGAGTTGTCCAACCACATCTCGGATGCGCTCGATTTCATGAATGCGGCCGGGGTGAACGGCGAGACCGCGCACAACCTTTCGGTGGTGGATTTCTACACCAGCCACGAGTCCTTGCTGCTGGAATACGAACAGGCGCTGTGCCGGATCGACAGCATCACCGGCCAGCCGGTGGCGGGCTCGGGGCACATGATCTGGATCGGCGACCGCACCCGCCAGCCCGACGGGGCGCATGTCGAATTCGCCCGCGGCGTGCTGAACCCGATCGGGCTGAAATGCGGCCCGACCATCACCGCTGACGATCTCAAGCGGCTGCTGGTCCGGTTGAACCCGGAAAACGAGGCCGGTCGCCTGACCCTGATCGCGCGCTTTGGCGCGGGCAAGGTCGGCGAGCATCTGCCGCGCCTGATCAAGGCGGTGCGCGAGGAAGGCGCCAGGGTGCTGTGGTCGTGTGACCCGATGCACGGCAACACCATCAAGGCGGCGTCGGGCTACAAGACCCGCCCGTTCGAATCGGTGCTGCGCGAGGTGCGCGAGTTCTTCGCCATCCACAAGGCCGAAGGCACCATTCCCGGCGGCGTGCATTTCGAGATGACCGGCAAGGATGTGACCGAATGCACCGGCGGGTTGCGCGCGGTCAAGGACGAGGATCTGTCCAACCGTTATCACACCGCCTGCGACCCGCGGCTCAACGCCAGCCAGGCGCTGGAGCTGGCCTTCCTGGTGGCGGAAGAGCTGTCAAACCTGCGCGACGCGGCGCGGCGCGTGGCGCTGTAGGACCACGGCGGGGAGGTGCTGCCCGCCGACCCTGGGACCGTCCCTCCGGCGCGATCGGGCACCGACAAACACGGGTCAGGTGCCCCGCTGCGGCATGAGGCGGGTTGCAAAAAAATTCGGACCAGCCGCTCATCACTCCCTTGCGGTCGTTCTTCGCTGGCGCCAGCGAAGAACGACCGCAAGGGAGTGATGAGCGGGCTTTAGCCGGGTCAAATCAAGGGCAAACCGCGCTAGCGCCGGGCGTCGGATCTGACCAGCCGCAGGTAGGGGCGCTCAATGGTTGCGGTCGGATCGTATCGCGCCGCAGCTTCGGCCAGGCCCGCCACCGGTGCAGTGCTGGCCCGTGGCGCGGGCGTGGCCGCCAGTGATTGTTCGGTGGTGGCCGTAATCCGGAACCGGCGCGGCGTGCGCCCCGGCTCGCCTGCGGTTGCCAGACAGCCCAGGGCCAGCCGGATTTGCCCGTCGTCGTCGGCCAGCGGCAGGATCAGCATCCGCCCGGTCAGCTCGGGCCGACCGATGCCGCGTTCCGCCACAAGGCGCAGATCAAGCACGGCGGGGCCGGAAAATACCTGCTCTAGCCCGGTCGCCAGCGCCCGCCGCCCGACCGGATCGAACAGCGCCGACAGCGGCATGCCGCGCACCTCCATCCCCATCAGTTCGACCAGCGCCATCCCGGCCAGCCGGAAGCGGGCAATGCCGGGGGCGATGCGTTCCAGGATGAATGCCCCCTCCAGCGCACCCTCGATGCCGCGCGGGTCGATCTGGGCGCGCCGGGGCAGGGTGGGGCCGTCACGCAGGGCCTCCCAATAGGCGCGCACCTCGGCGAGCATGGCCAGCGGCTGCGGTGCCGACACCGGCAAGTGCGACGGATCGCCGCCCCGCGCGCCGTCCTTGCTGCCACCGAACAGCGAAATTAGCATATCGCATTCTCCAGCCCAGGTGCCAGACCCTGATCCGATCAACCACTCGCGCGGTTGCGGACAGGGTTAATTCTGGCACAACACATCTTACTCAAATCTTAAAATACACCATTTGCGCTGGATTCGGGGCACAATCTGTAGAATTGGTAAACCCGCCCTCGCATCCGCGGATGGCCGGGGTGCCGACCGCCCGTTTGATTGTGCCAAGGAGACGCTTTCCCATGACCATCTCGATGACCGGATTTGCCGCCCGCAGGGGCCAGGGCGCGGGGGCTGCGGCGGGCTACGGCTGGGTCTGGGACATCCGCTCGGTCAACGGCAAGGGGCTGGATTTGCGGCTGCGCCTGCCCGACTGGATCGACGGGCTGGAGGGGCCGCTGCGCGCCGAACTGGGGCGCGCCCTGCACCGTGGCAATGTCGGCCTGACCCTGAAGGTCAGCCGCGATGCGGGCGAGGGGGCCGAGACGTTGCGGGTCAACCCGAACGTGCTGCGCGCCGTGCTGACCGCGCTGGCGGTGGTGGAAAATGCCGCGATGGAGGTGGGCGTTACGCTGGCGCAGGCCAGTCAGGCCGATGTGCTGGGTCTGCGCGGGGTGCTGGATGTGGCGACCGGCGACGACGATACCGCGGCTCTGCGCGCCGCCCTGCTGGCCGATCTGGGGCCGCTGCTGGCTGATTTCAGCGCGATGCGCGCTGCCGAAGGCGCGGCACTGGCGCAGGTGATCGCGGCCCAGCTTGACCGCGTTGAAGCCCTGACCCGCGCCGCCAGCGTCGAGGCTGTGGCGCGCGGTGATACCGCTGCGGCCAGTCTGCGCGACGCACTGGCGCGGGTGCTGGCCAATGCCGATGGCGTTGACGCCACCCGGCTGGCGCAGGAGCTGGCGCTGATCGCGGTGAAAACCGATGTCACCGAAGAGCTTGACCGCCTGACCGCCCATGTCGCCGCCGCCCGCGCCCTGCTGGCGGACCCCGGCCCGGTCGGGCGCAAGTTCGATTTCCTGATGCAGGAATTCATGCGCGAGGCCAATACGCTGTGTTCCAAGGCGCAGGCGCTGGCGCTGACCCGGATCGGGCTTGACCTGAAAACCGTGATCGACCAGATGCGCGAACAGGTTCAGAACGTGGAATGACCATGACCCCGCCCGCCCCCCGCCGCGGCTTGCTGCTGATCCTGTCCTCGCCTTCGGGGGCGGGCAAATCGACCCTGGCGCACCGGCTGATGGCGTGGGATCCGACCATAAGGTTTTCGGTATCGGCGACCACCCGCCCAGCCCGTCCGGGCGAGGTGGAGGGGCGCGATTATTTCTTCCGCAGCCGGGCGGCGTTTGATGCGATGGTGGCGGCGGGCGAGATGCTGGAACATGCCGAGGTGTTCGGCAGCCTTTATGGCTCGCCCCGCGCGCCGGTCGAGGCGGCGCTGCGGATCGGGCGCGATACCCTGTTCGATATCGACTGGCAGGGCGGGCAGCAGATCCGCAACTCGGGGCTGGGGCGCGATGTGGTGTCGATCTTCGTGCTGCCGCCCTCGATTGCCGAACTTGAGGCGCGCCTGCGCGCGCGCGGCCAGGACAGCGACGCGGTGATTGCCGGGCGGATGGCCAAGAGTCAGGCCGAAATCAGCCACTGGGCGGAATATGATTATGTCGTGGTCAACCGCGACCTTGACCTGGCCTTTGCCGCGGTCAAAACCATCCTTGCAGCCGAGCGCCTGAAGCGCGACCGCCAGCCGTGGCTGGCGGATTTCGTGCGTGGCCTGAACCAGGAGTTTGAGACGCGATGATCTATGCCCTCGATGGCCTTGCCCCGACGCTTCACCCCGACGCCTGGGCAGCACCTGATGCCACCCTGATCGGGCGGGTGGTGCTGGAAGAAGGGGCCTCGGTATGGTTCGGTGCGGTGCTGCGCGGCGACAACGAGGAGGTGCGGGTGGGGGCGGGCAGCAACGTGCAGGACAATGCGGTGCTGCACACCGACATCGGCTATCCGCTGAGCATCGGCGCGAATTGCACCATCGGCCACCGGGTGATGCTGCACGGCTGCACCGTCGGCGACGGCAGTCTGATCGGGATGGGGGCGACGCTTCTGAACGGCGCGCGGATCGGGCGCGGCTGCCTGATCGGGGCCGGGGCACTGATCACCGAAGGCAAGGACATCCCCGACTTCAGTCTGGTGATGGGCGCGCCGGGGCGGGTGGTGCGGGCGCTGGACGACGCGGCGCAAGCGCGGCTGATCGCCTCGGCCGAGGGCTACCGCGCCAACATGCGGCGGTTCCGGGTCGGGTTGCGGCTGGTATAAGGCGGGGGGTTTCACACCCCCCGCACCCCTGGTGGAGTATTTTCTGCAAAGAAGAAGGCGCGGGTGCCGGGGATCAGGGAGTGATGCGCCGCCCACCCCCTGCCGCGCTTTCGGCGATGGCGTGGATCACCCGCTCGAATTCCAGCGCGTCAGTGAAATCGGGGCAGGCGGGGGCGAGGCCCGCAATGGCGCGCAGCAGATCGCCGCATTCGATCACCTTGAGGTCGTTGAAACCGAGCTGATGCCCCGGGGCCGGGCAGAACTCGCCGTAAGGCGGATGGGCGGGGCCGGTCAGGATGGTCTTGAAGCCCTGCTCGGCCTTGGGCCCGGCGTTCTGGTAAAGCTGCAACTCGTTCATCCGTTCCTGATCGAACACGATCATGCCGGTGGTGCCGTGGACCTCGAATCCGAGGCGCGACTTGCGCCCCCAGGCGCTGCGCGAGATCACCATCGAGCCCTGTGCGCCGCTGGCAAAGCGCAGCAGCGCCTGTGCGGTGTCGTCGTTTTCGACCGCAGCACAGCCCGTGCCATCGGGCAGCGGGCGGGTGGTGTGGATCACCTGGGTGTCGGCGATCAGGCTTTCGACCCTACCCATCACGCCGATGGCAAGGCTGACCAGATGGCAGCCAAGATCGCCCAGCGCGCCCAGACCGGCATCGGCCAGGCGCGCGCGCCAGCTCCAGGGCTGCTCGGGGTCGGCCTGATAATCCTCGTCCACCCAGCCGCGAAACTGCACCACCCGGCCGATCGCGCCCGCCTCGATCAGGCGTTGCGCATGGGTATAGGCGGGGTTGCGCAGGTAGTTGTAGCCGACCATCGTCACCACCCCGGCGGCACGGGCGGCAACGGCCATGGCTTGCGCCTGTGCCAGGGTCAGGGCCATCGGCTTTTCGCACCACACATGCTTGCCTGCCGCAATTGCGGCCAGCGCCATGTCGTGGTGCAACTGGTTGGGGGTGGTGATCGAGACCACCTGCACCAAAGGGTCGGCCACCAGCGCGCGCCAGTCATCCGTGGCGCGGGCAAAGCCGAACTGCTGCGCGTGGGCCTCGGCCCGCGCCAGCGGGGTGTCGCACAGCAGCGCCAGATCCGGCGTGGCCACCGCGCCCAGGCTGCCGCCCAGCACGGCCTGAACATTGCGCCAGGCCAGGGCATGGGTCTTGCCCATGAACCCGGTGCCGATCAGACCGACGCCGATGCGCTGCATCCGTCACCCCCATTGCGCTTTACGCTTGGAATATTTGTTCCATGCGTGCTAGCGTCAAACCGCCGCCCGCTGTCAAGGAAAAACCGATGGACACCCCGACTCTTCCGCCGCCCGCCCCGGCTTCGGTCGAGGAATTCCGCGAGCGGCTGGCCCTGATCCTTGACACTCTGCCCAAGCGCTTGCGTCAGTGCGCCGAACATATTGCCGCCAATTCCGACCGCATCGCGGTCTCGACCGTGGCCGAACTGGCGGCGGTGGCCGAGGTGCCGCCCTCGGCGCTGATGCGGTTTTGCCAGATCATGGGCTTTTCCGGCTTTTCCGAAATGCAGCGGTTGTTTCGCGATGCCTACGCCCAAGGCTGGCCGGATTATTCGACCCGGCTGAAAAATCTCAAGGAAAACGGCACCGGCAGCCCGGCGGCGCTGCTGGCCGAATTTGTCGAGGCCGGGCGGCTGTCGCTGGAAGCGCTGGCGAAATCGGTGGACGAGGGCGCGCTCAACCACGCCGTCGAGGTGCTGGCGGCGGTGGAAACGGTGCATGTGATGGGCCTGCGCCGGGCCTTTCCGGTGGCTACCTATCTGGCCTATGCCTTTGAGAAAATGGCGATTCCGGCGATGCTGCATGATGGGGTCGGAAAACTTGACCACCGCTTTGCGATGCGCCCCGGTGACGCGCTGGTGGCGATCACCTTTGCCCCCTATTCCGAGGAGACCCTGACGCTGGCAGCCCAGGCGCGCGAGCGCGGCCTGCCGGTGGTGGCGCTGACCGACCGCTTGTCGGGGCCGCTGGCGCGCCAGTCTGACGCCATCCTGATCGTGCCCGAGGTCGATTTCGGCGCCTTCCGCTCGCTTTCGGCCACCATTGCCATGGCAATTTCGCTGGCGGTGGCGGTGGGTTCGGCGCGGCGCGAAGGCTGATTGCCACAGGGCGCAGAAAAGGCTTTCCCAATCGGAATAAATGGAATAAATATTCCAAAAAGGGGTGTGGTCAGAATCTCTGACACCACATCGCACTCTGGCGGGGAAGGGTTCTGGCGATGAAAACGCTCGATGTCATCACCATCGGTCGGGCCTCGGTCGATCTTTACGGCGCGCAGGTTGGCGGGCGGCTGGAGGACATGGGGTCGTTTCAGAAATATATCGGCGGCAGCCCGTGCAACATGGCGGCGGGGACGGCGCGGCTGGGCCTCAGATCGGCGCTGATCAGCCGGGTCGGCGACGAGCACATGGGCCGCTTCATCCGCGAGCAACTGGGGCGCGAAGGGGTCGATGTGCGCGGCGTGATCACCGATCCTGCGCGCCTGACCGCGCTGGTGCTGCTGGGAATCCGCGACGAGGACCACTTTCCGCTGATCTTCTACCGCGAAAACTGCGCCGACATGGCGCTGTGCGAGGCTGACATCGACGAGGGTCTGATCGCCAGCGCCCGCGCCGTGGTGGCGACCGGCACCCATCTGTCGCATCCGCGCACCGAGGCGGCGGTTTTGAAGGCGCTGCGTCTGGCGCGGCAGCACGGCGCGCAGACCGCGCTTGACATCGACTATCGCCCCAATCTGTGGGGGCTGGCGGGGCATGGCGAAGGGGAGTCTCGGTTCATCGCCAGCGCCGCCGTCACCGAAAGGTTGCAAGCCACCCTGCATCTGTTCGATCTGATCGTCGGCACCGAGGAAGAATTTCACATC
>CAYQPD010000099.1:0-1523 GCA_964419305.1 uncultured Rhodobacter sp. | reverse complement strand
ATGCGGGTGTTCGCGTTCGACCACCGCGCCCAGCTTGAGGTCATGCCGGGGGCCACGCCCGCGCGGATCGGGGTGTTCAAGCAGCTTTGCCTTCAGGCCGCGTTGCGGGTGGCAGACGGTCAGCCCGGTTACGGCATCCTGTGCGACAACCGGCTGGGAAGCCGCGCGTTGCAGGCGGCCTCAAGCAGCGGGCTGTGGATCGGGCGGCCGGTGGAATGGCCCGCCTCGCGCCCGCTGACGCTGGAGCC
Organism: uncultured Rhodobacter sp.; assembly: GCA_964419305.1. GTDB lineage: Bacteria > Pseudomonadota > Alphaproteobacteria > Rhodobacterales > Rhodobacteraceae > CAYQPD01. Next base: position 1,275 of record CAYQPD010000099.1, on the reverse strand, counting down.
GGAACTGGGGGCCGATTGTGGCGGTCTGGCGGAATGGCCGCTGGAAAACGTGGTCAAGGTGCTGTGCTTCTACCACCCCGATGATCCCGACGCGGTGAAGGCCGAGCAGGAGGCAACCGTCACCCGGCTTTATCAGGCGGCGCGGCGCAACCGGCTGGAAATGCTGCTGGAAATCATCCCCTCGAAGGTCGGGCCGGTGACGATTGCCACCTCGGCCGAGGTGATCCAGCGGTTTTACGACATTGGTGTCTTTCCCGACTGGTGGAAGCTCGAGCCGTTTGCCAGCGCTGCCGCCTGGGAGCGGGCCTGCGCCGCGATCAGCCGCAACGATCCGCACACCCGCGGCGTGGTGGTGCTGGGGCTGGATGCGGGCGAGGACGAACTGGCGGCATCGTTGAGGCTGGCGGCGCGGCACGATCTGGTCAAGGGCTTTGCCGTCGGTCGGACCATCTTCGCCGAGGCGGCGCGCGGCTGGCTGGCGGGCGAGATCGACGACAGCGCGGCGGTGGCCGATATGGCGGCGCGCTATCTGCGGCTGTGCCGGATCTGGGATACGGCGCGGGGCAAGAAGGGATTGGCGGCATGAGGGATACGGTTCGGTTGACGGCGGCGCAGGCGATGGTGCGCTGGCTTGCGGTGCAGATGGCCGAAGATGGCAGCCGCTTCATCGAAGGGGTCTGGGCGATCTTCGGCCATGGCAACGTGGCCGGGATCGGCGAGGCGCTGCACGGCATTGGCGAGGCCCTGCCCACAAGGCGCGGCCAGAACGAGCAGAGCATGGCCCATGCCGCGATCGCCTATGCCAAGACCATGCAGCGCCGCCACGCCCAAGCGGTGACCTCATCAATCGGGCCGGGGGCGACCAACATGGTCACCGCCTGCGCGCTGGCCCATGTCAACCGCCTGCCGGTGCTGCTGATTCCGGGCGACGTGTTCGCCAATCGCGCCCCCGACCCGGTGTTGCAGCAGATCGAGGATTTCGACGACGGCACGGTGTCGGCCAACGACTGCTTTCGCCCGGTGGCGCGCTATTTCGACCGCATCACCCGGCCCGAGCACCTGTTAAGCGCCCTGCCGCGCGCCTTTCGGGTGATGACCGATCCCGCCAACTGCGGCCCGGCGGTGCTGGCCTTCTGTCAGGACGTGCAGGCTGAAGCCCATGATTACCCTGTCAGTTTCTTTGACCCCACGGTCTGGCACATTCGCCGCCCCGAGCCCGATCAGCGCGAACTGGCGGCGGTGGTGGCGGCGATCAGGGCGGCGCGGCACCCGGGT
>CAYQPD010000098.1:0-9476 GCA_964419305.1 uncultured Rhodobacter sp. | reverse complement strand
TTGGGGCGATGATGCGCCCCACCCATTCGGCACAGAACCGGCCCTGACAGGGCCCCATCGCGAACCGACCATCAAGGCGCAGTTCGCGGTCGGTGGGGGCCGCGCCAAGGGCGCGCAGATCGGCCAGGGTGCGCATTTCGCAGCGACAAATCACCGTGTCACCCGGCAGATCGGCCAGCCGCGCCGCACCGTCATGGCCATAAATCCGCGCCAGCCGGGCCTGGGCGGCACGCTGGCGGTCAAGTTCGGGTGCGGCGGGCGGCGCGGCGCGCCCCAGCAGGCGCGCGGCCAGTGCCGCCCCGCCCGCGCTTCCATCGGCCAGCGCGGCGGCCGCCCCCAAAGCCTCGCGGCAATCGCCAAGCCGCAGCACCGGCAGGGCGGCGCTGGCGGTCAGCCCGGCGTCATTGGGGCGGATGCCATCGTGCAGGCCAATCACTTCGGCACCGATGCGGCGCGGGCCCTTGCTTGTATCAAAGTGAGCCAGCAGCCCGGCTTCACCCGTTTCGATCCGGGTCAGATGCGCGCCCCAGTAAAGCGGCACCCGCGCCCGCAAAAGCCGCGCCAGATAGCCCGCCGCCTCGGCCAGATAGGCCAGCGGCAGGCCAAGGGCGGCCAGCGGGTGCAGCGGGCGGGCGGCCTCGATGAGCGCGACGGGTGGGTTGCCAAGCCGACACATCTCGGCCCCCACCGCCAGCAGCAGCGGGCCGGAACCGGCCAGCAGCACCCGCCCCGGCGGGGCTTCGGCCAGGGTCTTGATCCGGGTCTGGATCGCACCGGCCGTCATCACGCCCGGCAATGTCCAGCCCGGGCGCGGCTGCACCGCCTCACGCGCCCCAACCGCCAGCACCAGCGCGCGCGGCCGGATCAGCGCGTTCAGCGCGCCGCTCAGCAGCACCGCCCCGGTGTGATCGACCCCGCCAAAGCGGGTGGCGCAACGGAGGGTGATGCGCGCGCCCTGCGCCTGCACCCCGGCCATCACCCCAGACCAGCGCCGGGCCTGGGCAGCCGACGCGACCGCGGCCACCCCTTCCAGCGGCTGGCGATGCACCGCTCCGCCTGCGGCCTGCGCCTGATCGACCACCAGCACCACCAGCCCGGCGCGCGCCAGCTCGGTTGCCGCCGCGAGACCCGCCAGCCCCGCCCCCACCACCACAACCGGGCGCTCAGACATCATCGCCCCCTGCGGCCGGGGTCAGCACCATGCCGTCGCGGCAAGCCAGCAGGCAAGCCTCGGTCACCCGGCCACCCTCACGGATCAGGCAGCCCTGGCATTGGCCGATGCCACAAAACAGCGCAAGGGTCTGGCCGGTGGCGGCACGGCCAAAGCTGAACACCCCGGCCCGCAGCAGCGCCGAGGCCACGCTTTCGCCGGCGCGGTAGGGCAGCGCGCGGCCCTGCCAGTGGATCACCCCGCTCATGCCACGCCCTCGCGCCGCAGGGCCGTGAAGCGCGCGGGCGACAGCGCGGCCAGATCGGCGGCCCATTCGGCGCCCGGTGCCAGCCCCTGCGCCATCAGCGCCACCTCGCGCCCGATCAGCGCCGACAGGCAGATACCGTCGCCCTCGAACCCGGTCGCCACGATCACCCGTGGCGCATCGGGCAGCGGCCCGACGATCGGCAAGCCGTCAGGCACCGCCGCGCGCACCCCGGCAAAGGCGCGGATCACCCGGCGATCGCGCAGCGCGGGCCAGGCGGCAACCGCCCGCGCCAGCAGCAACCGCAGGGTGGCAAAATCGACGCGCGACGGATCACCGTGGTCTTCGCGCGACGAGCCGATCAGATATTGCCCGGTCGCCAGCGGATCAATCACCACCGGCGGTCGCGGCAGGGCGGTGCCCGCGGCGGTCTTGGCCACCAGATAGGCGGCAGCGGTCAGCGAACCCGGCAGCGCGCCGCAAGGGCCACGGTCGGTCACGATCAACTGCCCGGCGCGCGGCAGCACCGGCAGGCCGGGCAACAGCGCGGGCGTCGAGACCCCAAGCGCCGCCACCAGAACCCCGGCGCGCAACCGCCTGCCGCCCAGATCAAGCGTGACCCCGGTGGCGTCGGCCTCGAACCCCGCCACCGGCGCGGGCCAGATCGGGGTGATGCCGGGGGCAGCCAGATAGGCGCGCACCGCCCTGTGGCCCGGCATGTGGCCCTCACCCGCCAGCACCACCACCCGTTCCACCTGATCACCCAGGCCGGGCAACAGTGCTGCCGGGCCATCGCCCACCACCCGCACCGGCCCGGCCAGCGTGTGGAGCTTGGCAATCAGCGCGTCCAGCGCCGCAATCTCGACCGCGCCGGTGCCGAAAACGTAAGCCGGGCGGGCCTGAAAGGCCCCCGCCAGCACGCCGCCCGCCGCCAGTTCGCGCGTGTAAAGCAGCGACCCCGAGGCCAGCCGCGCCATTGGCCCCGGCTTTTTCGAGGCCACCGAAACCGCGCCATCCGACGCGCCCGAAGCTGCCGCCGCCGGCCCCACCGCGTCGATCACCGCCACCCGCAGCCCGGCGCGGGCCAGGTGCCAGGCCACCGACGCGCCCACGATGCCAGCCCCGGCAACGGCCACGTCAAACTCGGGGGTGGGTGCCAAGGGATTGCTCCGGGGTTGCTGTTCCGGCCTTACGCTAGGCTGGCGAAAGCCATTGGGCGATGCAAAAAACAATCGTAAACATACAATAATATTTGCAATACGAGGCGCAACACGCTGCCATGGAGACGGTTATGGCGTGAAGATACAATCATTATTGTAGCAACACAGCCCTTTCTTGTATTGATCCAAAGCGTGAAACGGGGTGGTCTGAACTGATCCGGCCTGAGGCAGCGAGGCGGAACGGTAAACGCGGCCCGGCCGCATCAACATGGAGGATCAGATGACGTTATTCAAAAAGCTGGTGAACGGGGTCGCAGCCGCGGCGCTGGTGCTTGGTGCCAGCCTCGCGGCGGCGCAAGCGCAGAACGCCACGGTGGACGAGATTCACGCGCGCGGCACGTTGCGGATTGCCGGCATCCTGAACGAAGACCCCTATTTCTCGAAAGACCCGCGCACCGGCGAATGGCGCGGCTTCGTGGTCGAGATGGGCAAGGACATGGCCAACGAACTGGGCGTGACGCTGGAGGTTGTCGAATCCAGTTGGGCCAACTCGATTCTCGACGTGCAGTCGGGCAAGGTCGATCTGGCCTTCGCGCTGACTGCGCTGCCCAAGCGCGCGCTGTCGGTCAGCTTTTCGTCGCCGACCTATTACAACAGCTTCGTGATCATCTCGCCCAAGCCCGAGCTGGGCGGCAAGAGCTGGGCCGAACTCAATGACCCGGCCTATACCATCGCCGTCGATCTGGGCTCGTCGCAGGATCAGATCACCAAGGCTTATCTGCCCAAGGCCAATATCCTGCGCTTCAAGACCCGTGACGAGGCGGTGCTGGCGGTGGCCACCGGCAAGGCCGATGCGATCATCAACACCGTATTCAACGGCATGGTGATGACCAAGAAGAACGAGGCGGTCGGCAAGGTCTATGTTCCGACCCCGATCCTGTCGTCGCCCTCGGTGATCGGCATCAACTACGCCGCCGACGAGACCTTCAAAAGCTTCGTCTCGGCCTGGGCCGATTACAACCGTCGGGTCGGCAACAACCAGACCTGGATCCTGAAGGGGCTGGAGCCGTTCAACATCGGGCTTGACGATCTGCCGGCGGGCTTTGACATCAACGGCTGAAACGCCATCGGTGCGGGCCTTCGGGCCCGCACCCCACGCTCGCCCCGCAGGAGACGCGCCGCATGTATCATTGGGATTTCTACACGATCTTCCAATCGTTTGATCTGTTCGTCACCGGCGTCTGGGTGACCTTCCTTTACACCGCCGGTTCGATCTTCATCGGCATCGTGGTTGGTCTGGCCGCCTGTTTCGCGCGGCTGTCACGGTTCTGGTGGCTGCGGCTGATCTCGCGCAGCTATCAGGAACTGTTTCGCTGCACCCCGCTTCTGGTGCAGATCCTCTGGGCCTATTACGCGCTGCCGATGATCCTGGGGATCACCATTTCCAACACCGCGGCGGGCCTCTTGACGCTGTCGCTTTACGTCGGCTCGTTCTACGCCGAGATCTTCCGCGGTGGCATCCTCGCCATCGACAAGGGCCAGCGCGAGGCGGCGGCGGCGATCGGCATGTCATCGGTGCAGTCGATGCGCTACATCATCATGCCGCAGGCGATCAAGAACATGCTGCCCGCCTTCATCAACCAGTCGGTGATCCAGCTCAAGAATACCTCGCTGCTTTACGCCATCTCGATTGCCGAGCTGACCTACATGACCTCGGTCGTCACTTCGGAAACCTATCGCCCGCTAGAGGCCTACAGCATGGCGGCGGTGCTTTACTTTGCCATGCTGTTTCCGCTGACCCAGATCGCGGATCACTTCGAGCGCCGGATGCGGCGCAGCGACTGAGCGGGGAAACCATGACCACCATCACGCCTGCAATCTCGGTGCGCGGCCTGCGCAAATCCTTTGGTGCGCTGGAGGTGCTGAAGGGCATCGACCTTGACCTCGCGACCGGCGAAGTGCTGGGGCTGATCGGCCCGTCCGGCTCGGGCAAATCGACGCTGATCCGTTGCCTCAACATGCTTGAAGTGCCGACCGGCGGCACCGTGCTGGTGCAGGGCCGCGCCGTCAGCCCGCGCTTTCACGCCAAAGCCCCGGCGATCGGCACCGGCGAATTGCGCCGCAAGGTCGGGATGATCTTCCAGCATTTCAACCTGTTCCCGCATCTGACCGTGCTGGGCAACATCACTTCAGGCCCGATCCGGGTGCTGAATGAGGCCCGCGCCGCAGCCGAGGCCCATGCCCTGGATCTGCTGGGCCAGGTTGGCTTGGCCGACAAGGCGCAAGAATACCCTGCGCATCTGTCGGGCGGCCAGAAACAGCGGGTGGCGATTGCCCGTGCGCTGGCCATGCGCCCCGAAGTGCTGCTCTTGGACGAGGTGACCTCGGCGCTTGACCCCGAACTGGTGGGCGAGGTGCTGGAGGTGATCCGGCGGCTGGCGACGGCGGGCATGACCATGGTGCTGGTGACCCACGAGATGGGTTTTGCCGCCGATGTCGCCAGCCGGGTGATCTTCATGGAACAGGGCCGGATCGCCGAACAGGGCAGCCCCGATCAGATTCTGCGCAACCCGACATCCGAGCGCTTGCGCGGCTTTCTGTCCCGCTTTCACGGCTAGGGGGACGCCATGACCGCGATCCCGATCCTTGTCCTTGGCGCGGGCCGCATGGGCCAGCGCATTGCCGCGATGCTGGGGCAGGACAGCCGCTTTGCCCCCGTGATCGCAACGCCTGACAGCGAGGCGCTGGCGCTGGCCGCGCGCAACGGCCTTGCCACGGCGGCACCGGGCGGGTCGGGGTTTCGCGACGATCTGGGGCGGTTGCTGGCGCCGGTGCGCGCCGTGATCCTGACCGACACCTCGGCCCCGGCGCGCGATGTGGCGCGGCTGGCGCACGAAAGCGGCACCCACTACCTCGACATCCTTGAAAGTGCCGCCACCCATGAGGCCGTGGCCGGGCTGGTGGCCAGCCTTCCGCCCGGCCATGGCCTGAGCTTTGCGCCGGGCTGCGGGCTGGCGCCGGGCCATGTCACCGCCCTTGCCGCCGAAGCCCTGAGCCGGGTCGGACCCGAGGCGGAAATCACGGTGTTTGTCGGGGTGCTGCCGACCCATCCCGTGAACCGGCTTGGCTATGCCAATATCTGGAGCATCGACGGGCTGATCGGTGAATACACCAGCCCCTGCCTTGCGATCCGGGGCGGCGATCTGGTCGCCCTGCCGCCGCTGGCCGAGGCCGAACAGGTGACGCTGGCGGGTGCCACCTATGAGGCTTTCACCACCGCCGGCAGTCTGGACGCGCTGGCGCGCGCGCATGCCGGTCGGGTTGGCGGTCTGGTTTTCAAGACCCTGCGCTATCCCGGCCATCTTGATTACATGCAGTTCCTGCTCGACGACATGGGGCTTTCACGGCGGCTTTACCAGTTGCGCAGCCTGCTCATGACCGCCCTGCCCAAAACTGACGACGACCGGGTGCTGATTGCCCTGCGCATCCGCCCGAGCCTGGCTGGCGACGAAATCTGGACCCGGCAATTCCTGCACGCCACCACCGTGGCCGGGCATCGCCTTAGCGCCATCGGCAGCGCCACCGCCGCCCATGTCTGCGCCATGACCGATCTGATCTGCACCACCATGCCGGGCGACGGGGGCCTGATCGCGCCGGGTGCCGTCGGCCCGGCGCTCTTGCGCGCCAGCCCGTTCTTTGATCTGCTCGATCCGGCACGGCCCGCCGCAGGTGCCGCCTGAACCCGAAGGATCAGACCATGGCCACCCCAAGGGCCACCACAGGCCGTGGCGAGACGCGCACCAGGGTTGATATCTCGCTGTTGCAGACCTTTCATCTGGTGGCGCGCACCGGGTCTTTTTCGGCGGCCGCGCGCGCGCTGAACATCTCGTATCAGTCGGCGGCCAATCATGTGCGGCGGCTGGAGCAGATTTATGGCGCGCGGCTGATCGAGGCCGAAAAGGGCTCGCGCCGGATCACCCTGACACCGCTTGGCCGGGCGCTGCATGCCTCGCTGGGGGACGAGCTGGAAACCATCCTGTCGCGGCTGTCGGTGCTGCTGCATGATGTGCGTTCGGTGCTGCGGGTCGGCGTGCCGCAGGCGCTGTTTCATCATTTCTTTCCCGAAATTCTGCGCAGCTTCCGCGCCGCGGCGCCCGATATCGAACTGGCGTTCTATGAGCGCGACACCACGCTGGAAAAGATGATGATGGAAGGCGCGCTGGATGCCGCCGTATCCGAGCGCAGCTTCAGCCACCCCGGCATCACCCAGCACCTGCTGGGCAGCTACAGGCTGGCGCTGATCTACCCGCAGGATTGGCCGGTGCCGCCCGCCGACCCGAACCGGAAAACCCCGGATCTGGGGTTTTTCCGCGACCGCCCCTTCATCACCTACGAGGCCGGGCAGATGGTGCGCACCAGCGCGCTGGAGTTTCTTGCCCGCGCGCTGCACGCCCCGCCGCGCATCGACACCTCGGCCTCGGGCTCGACCAGCGTCACCCGCTTGATCGAGGCCGGTCTGGGCTATGGCGTGGTGCCGGAATGGAGCGTCGGCCCCGAGACCCGCGGTGTCGCCACCATCATTCTGAACGATATGGAGCCAATGAAACTGTGGTTTGCGCATTCGGCGTTTCTTGAATCCAACCGCTTCATCCGCCTGCTGCATCAGTCCTGTCAGGCCGCCATCACCGGGCGGTGATCGGGCCGACACAACCCGCCGTGGTCGCTGGATCGTTGATCATCTGCGGCCGACCGTTCGCGACTAACTTGTAGCAACGGACTTCGGTTCCGGTTTCCACTTCGACCGCCCAGAGCATGAAGCCGCTGACAGGATAACCCCAGGGCTATCGAATTTGACGACTTCGAGCAGCGATCATGCGCGTCCCCGGCGGGCAAGGGGTAGCGGCGGTTCATGTCGTTGACGACGGCACTGAACGCGGGATGAGGCACCGGCGCCAGAATGGTCAGCCGGTTCCCGACGCGGGGCGAGTCTTCGCGCCAGACTGTGCGCCGCCCCGGCCAGCCGCCCCTTACAACCCCCGCCAGCCGATGTCGCGGCGGCAAAAGCCCTCGGGCCAGTCGATCGCATCGACCATGGTGTAGGCGCGGGCGCGGGCCTGCGCCAGGGTGGCGGCGCGGGCGCTGACATTCAGCACCCGGCCACCGCTGGCGATGATCTGATCGCCGTGCGCGCGGGTTCCGGCGTGGAAGGTCATGTGAAAGCTGTCTTCGGGCAGCGCTTCCAGCCCGTGAATGGCGCTGCCTTTGGTGTAAGGGCCAGGATAGCCGCGGCTGGCCAGCACCACCGTCAGGGCATGGTCGTCGGCCCAGTTGACCTGCATCCCCGCCAGCCGCCCCTCGGCGCAGGCCAGCAGCAGGTCGAGCGCCTGCGCCCCCAGCCGCAGCATCAGCACCTGACATTCGGGGTCGCCGAAGCGGGCGTTGTATTCGACCAGCCGGGCGCGCCCGTCCTTGATCATCAGACCGGCGTAAAGCACGCCCTGATAGGGGGTGCCGCGCCGGGCCATCTCGGCAATCGTCGGCAGCACGATTTCGGCCATCGCCTGCGCCGCAATCGCGTCGGTCAGGCACGGGGCGGGGGAATAGGCCCCCATGCCGCCGGTGTTGGGGCCGGTATCGCCGTCGTAAGCGCGTTTGTGGTCCTGCGCGGTGCCGACTGGCAGGGCCGCGACGCCATCGGTCAGCACGAAAAAACTGGCCTCCTCGCCCGCCATGAAGTCCTCGATCACGACTTCGGTGCCCGCCGCGCCAAAGCTGCCCGCGAACATTTCATCAACGGCGGCCAGCGCTTCGGGCAGGGTCTCGGCCACGATCACGCCCTTGCCCGCGGCCAGACCATCGGCCTTGACCACGATCGGCACGCCTTGCGCGCGGATGTAGGCCTTGGCCGGTTCGGGATCGGTAAACCGCGCCCAGGCGGCGGTCGGGGCTTTGCAGGCGTCGCAGATTTCCTTGGTGAAGGCTTTCGAGGTCTCAAGTTGCGCCGCTGCCGCCGAGGGGCCGAAGGTCAGCAAGCCCGCCGCGCGGGTGGCGTCGGCGACCCCGGCGGCCAGCGGGGCCTCGGGACCGATGATGATGAGGTCCACCGCGTTTTCGGCGCAGAAAGTCACCACCGCGGCGCCGTCGAGAATGTCAAGATCGGCGCATTCCGCCAGCCGCGCGATGCCGGCATTGCCGGGGGCGACGATCAGCCGATCACACTTGGGGTTCTGCTTGATCGCCCAGGCCAGGCTGTGCTCGCGCCCGCCGCCGCCCAGAATGAGGATGTTCATCCGCTGCCCCCGCCCCGCGACCGGTCGGTCGCCTGTGCGCCGCTTTTACGGCAGCCCGCAGGCCAAGGGCAAGCAAACAGATCGGGGGGGCAAAAGCGGTTGCGCCCGGGCGCGCGGCAGATATTCTGGGCCACGGCAAATTTCATCAGTGGAGGCGATGATGACGCGACGTTTTCTTGTGCTGCTCACCCTGATCTGCGGGCTTGGCCTGAGCGCGGTTCCGCTGCTGGCCCAGGCCGAGCTTCTGCGTGCCAGCTTCAGCGCTCTGGCCCCCGATCAGGCGCGCCGGGTGCAGACGGAATTGCAGGGGGCCGGGCTTTACGAGGGGGCGATCGACGGGCGCTATGGCCCGCGCACCGAGGCGTCGCTGGTGGCGGGGGCGGCGTTTCTTGCCGAGAATTCGGAAGGTGCCGTGATCATCGATCTGACCTCGCCCGAGGGGGTCGCAGCCTATCTGCGCGCATTGCACGAGGGCAAACTTGCGGCGTGGCTTTACGGCGAGGGCGGCGAATGCGACGGCTGCTAGGGTCCGCCACCCGGCAGTTGATACCCGATCATCGCGGAATCGCTCGCCTTTGCGCGGCACCATCAGCCCCGCCCTCTCGCCGAGC
>CAYQPD010000097.1:0-9478 GCA_964419305.1 uncultured Rhodobacter sp. | reverse complement strand
TGACGATCAGATAGCCGGGCCGACCATCCGATTCCTTGGGCATGAACGACCACTTGAGCCCGGTCGGAAAACCCGCCCCGCCGCGCCCGCGCAGACCGGATTCCTTGACCTGCGCGATGATCCAGTCACGACCCTGGGCCAGAATCGCCGCCGTGCCATCCCAATGCCCGCGGGCGCGCGCCCCGGCCAGGCTGCGGTCGTGCATCCCGTAGAGGTTGGTGAAGATCCGATCCTGATCTTGCAGCATGTCTTGCCCTCGGTTGCCCGGACCTGCGGTATCAAACCGCTGCCGGATCGTGAATATTCGCCCCCGCCGCCGCCCCCCGTGGGCGGCAACCGGGTATCGGCTCAGTAATCGTTGGTCTTGGCGCGGCGCAGGAATTCCGCCACCCCGTGCTCGACGATGATCCTGGCCTGAGCCACCCATTTGTCGCGGCTCACCCGGCCCCGGAAGCCTTTCAGGTTGGCGTCCATCCAGGCGATTTCCGCCGCGCCCCAGCCCGCGATCTGATCAAAGTGGAAAATGCCGAGGCTGTGGCACAGCTTTTCCAGCGCCGGGCCGATGCCCTCGATGGTTTGCAGCGCGTCGGCCTTGTCACCGCGCGCCGCCGTCAGCGCGTCTGGCCGACCCGACGCGTCAACCGGGCGCTCCTCCGCCCTGACGGGCGTCTTCGCTGCCACCGCTGCCGCGCCAGTCCGGCCCAGCCACGGGGTCAGCAGCGGCACTTCGCTGCCGTCGATGCGTTTCACGGTATCGCCTGCCGCCACCGCGCGCGACACCGTGGCGTTATACTGGGTGCGCCCCGATTCCCGATCCTTGAGGGTGGTCAGGCCCGCCTTCGGTTCCGCCGCATAGCGCCCGTTCTGCGGCCCCGGCACCGGCACCTCGCCCTTCGAGAACCGGTCAATCAGCGCGCGCAACTTGTCGGGCGTCAGGTCTTCGTAATAGTCCTTGCCGATCTGGGCCATCGGCGCATTGGTGCAGGCCCCCAGACACTCGACCTCTTCCCACGAAAACCGGCCGTCCGCCGACAGCGTATGCGCCTTGTCGGCGATCTTTTCGCGGCACACCGCGATCAGCTCGCCCGCGCCGCAGATCAGGCAGGATGTGGTGCCGCAGATCTGGATATGGGCCACCGAGCCGACCGGCGCGAGATGGAACATGAAGTAGAAGGTCGCGACTTCCAGCGCTCGGATATGGGCCATGCCCAGCAGATCGGCGACATGCTCGATCGCCGGACGGGTCAGCCAGCCTTCCTGTTCCTGCGCCCGCCACAGCAGCGGGATGATCGCGCTGGCCTGACGGCCGGCAGGGTATTTGGTGATCTGACCCTTGGCCCAGGCCAGGTTCGCCGATGTGAAGGCAAAACTGTCGGGCTGGGTGGGGTGCAAGCGGCGCAACATCAGAGGCAGGTCTCCGTTTTCAGGGTGAAGCCGGAGCAGGCGGCAACCGTGCCCGGCAAACCCGACAGCATCGCAAGGATCGGCAGGGGGGTCACCGGTCAATCTCCCCGAACACCACGTCGAACGACCCCATCAGCGCCGCAACATCGGCCAGCAGGTGGCCGTGCGCCACGTAATCCATTGATTGCAGGTGCGGATAGCCGGGAGCGCGGATCTTGGCGCGGTAGGGTTTGTTGCTGCCGTCCGACACCAGATAGACCCCGAATTCGCCCTTGGGGGCCTCGATCGCGGCATAGATTTCCCCGGCCGGCACGTGGAAACCCTCGGTGTAAAGCTTGAAATGGTGGATCAACGCTTCCATCGAGGTCTTCATCTCGCCGCGCTTGGGTGGCGTCAGCTTGCCGCGCGCCAGCACTTCGCCCGGTTCCACCCTGAGCTTGGCAATCGCCTGACGGATGATCGCGGTCGATTGCCGCATCTCCTCCATCCGGCACAGGTAGCGATCGAAACAGTCGCCGTTCTTGCCGACCGGCACCATGAAATCAAACTCGTCGTAGCATTCATAGGGTTGCGCCCGGCGCAAATCCCACGCCAGACCCGAGCCGCGCACCATCACCCCGGAATAGGCCCAGTTCTGGGCGTCTTCCTCGGTGATCACGCCGATATCGACGTTGCGCTGCTTGAAGATGCGGTTTTCGGTCAGCAGCCCGTCGATGTCGTCCAGCACGCGGGGAAATTCCACCGCCCACTGGTCGATGTCCTCGATCAGTTGCGGCGGCAGATCCTGATGCACCCCGCCGGGGCGGAAATAGGCCATGTGCATGCGCGCGCCCGAGGCCCGCTCGCAAAACACCATCAGCTTTTCGCGTTCTTCAAAACCCCACAGCGGCGGGGTCAGCGCGCCCACGTCCATCGCCTGGGTGGTGACGTTCAGCAGGTGATTCAGAACCCGCCCGATTTCGGAAAACAGCACCCGGATCAGACTGGCGCGGCGCGGCACCACCGTGCCGGTCAGGCGCTCGATCGCCAGACACCAGGCGTGTTCCTGATTCATCGGCGCAACGTAGTCGAGACGGTCGAAATAGGGCAGGTTTTGCAGGTAGGTGCGGCTTTCCATCAGCTTTTCGGTGCCGCGATGCAGCAGGCCGATATGCGGGTCGGCACGCACGACAATCTCGCCGTCAAGCTCCAGCACCATGCGCAACACGCCGTGCGCGGCGGGGTGCTGCGGGCCGAAGTTGATGTTGAAATTGCGGATGTTGTGCTCGCCCGACGGGGCGTCGTCGAAATTGCCGTCCATCATTTCGCGGCCTCTTTCTTGTCGTCGCCCGGCAGGATGTAGGTTGCCGCTTCCCAGGGGCTGAGGAAATCGAACTGGCGGTATTCCTGCACCAGTTTCACCGGCTCATAGACCACATGCTTGCTGGCCTCGTCGTAGCGCACTTCGATATAGCCCGAGGTCGGAAAGTCCTTGCGCAGCGGGTGGCCGCGAAAGCCGTAGTCGGTCAGGATGCGGCGCAGATCGGGGTGGCCGGTGAACATCACCCCGAACATGTCGAACACCTCGCGCTCGAACCAGTTGGCCGAGGGGTGGATGCTGGTGATCGAGGCCACCACCCCATCCTCGCGCAGCGCCACCTTCAGCCGGATGCGCTGGTTTTGATACATCGACAGAAAGTGATAGACCACATCAAAGCGCGCCACGCGCTCGGGGTGATCGACGGCGGTGATATCGACCAGGGTCGAGAACCGGCAGGCGGTATCGGTCTTGAGAAACTCGACCAGCGACACCAGATGCGCCGCCGCCACGTCCAGCGTCAACTCGCCATGTGTCACGGCAAAGCCCAGCACCGCATTGCCGCATTTCTGCGCGACATGCTCGGCCAGTTCGTGCAAAACCTCGGGCATGACAGCGCCTCCTAGCGGCTGATGGTTCCGGTGCGGCGGATCTTGCGTTGCAATTGCAGGATGCCGTAAAGCAGCGCTTCCGCCGTGGGCGGGCAGCCGGGCACATAGATATCGACCGGCACGATGCGGTCGCAGCCGCGCACCACCGAATAGCTGTAGTGATAGTAGCCGCCGCCATTGGCGCAGGAGCCCATGCTGATCACGTAGCGCGGCTCGGGCATCTGGTCATAGACCTTGCGCAGCGCCGGGGCCATCTTGTTGGTCAGGGTGCCGGCCACGATCATCACGTCCGACTGGCGCGGGCTGGCGCGCGGGGCAAAGCCGTAACGCTCGGCGTCATAGCGCGGCATCGCGACATGCATCATCTCAACGGCGCAACAGGCCAGACCGAAGGTCATCCAGTGCAGGCTGCCGGTGCGCGCCCAGTTGATGATGTCTTCGGTCGAGGTCAGCAGAAAGCCCTTGTCGGCCAGCTCGCGGTTCAGCGCCTCGGTGGCAACTTCGGCGTCGCCCCCCGCGCTGACGGCATTGGTGCTCACGCCCATTCCATGGCCCCTTTTCTCCACTCGTAGGCAAAGCCCACCGTCAGCACCGCCAGAAACACCATCATCGACCAGAACGCCAGCATCGAGATCGCGCCAAACGCCACCGCCCAGGGAAACAGGAAGGCCACTTCCAGATCGAAGATGATGAACAGGATCGACACCAGATAGAAGCGCACATCGAATTTCATCCGCGCATCATCGAAAGCGTTGAAGCCGCACTCGTAGGTCGAGACCTTTTCGGGGTCGGGATTACGCACCGCCAGCACCACGGCGGCCAGGATCAGCACAATCCCCAGGGCAATCGCCAGCACCAGAAAGATCAGGATCGGGAGATAATCGCGGAGAAGCTCGTCCATCAATGGCACCTTCGTCCTGGCGCCCGCCAACCGCGACCGGCGCACCACGTTTCACCGCCCCATCTACCCTGCCCGACGGGCGGGGTCAACCGAAGGCGACGGCAAAAGGGCTGCGACAAACAAGGCCCTGAGGAATTTTCCGCGCCGTCGTATGCCATCGCATACCTGAATTGCACGCCTGCCGCAGGCCTGTGAGTCGCCGCTTTCCCGCGGGGCGCAGGATGAGCCGTGATGGCAACAGTATTATTCGCTTTTTCCTTGCCGGGTCTGGGTATAACCAGATCGGGCCGCGCCTGCCTCAGCGCGCCCAGACCGCCTTGCGCTTTGCCAGAAAGGCAGCAATGCCTTCGGCCGCCTCGGGGCTTTGCCAGCGGCTGACCAGCAGCTCGATGGTCGCAGCGATCCGCTCGGCGTCGATGGCGGGGGTCAGGCGGCGGATCAGCGCCTTGGCCTCGGCCACCGCCTGCGGCGCGCAATCAAGGAACGGGGCCACTTCGGCCTCGATGGCGCCGTCCAGCGCTTCGGGGGCCACCGCCTGCGCCAGAAGCCCGATCCGCTCCGCCTCGGCTGCGTCGAACAGGCGCGAGGCCAGCATGTGCCGCCGCGCCGCCGCGCCGCCGATCCGGGCCAGCACGTAGGGGCTGATGGTGGCCGGGATCAGCCCCAGCCGGGTTTCGGTCAGCCCGAACCGTGCGCCCGTCACCCCGATCGCCAGATCGCAGACCGAGATCAGCCCCAGCCCGCCGCCATAAGCCTGGCCCTGGACCCGCCCGATCAGCGGCTTGGGCATCGTGTCAAGCGCGCTCAGCATCAGCGCCAGCGCCGTCGCCCCGGCCCGGCGCGAGGCGGCATCGCCGTTGATCTGGGCCTGCATCCAGCCAAGATCGCCCCCGGCGCAGAAGCTGGCCCCTTTGGCCGCCAGCACCACCACCCGCACCGCCGGATCAGCCCCAAGCTGACCTGCCGCCTGCGTCAGTTCGGCGATCATTTCGGCGGACAGGGTGTTGTGCTTGTCCACCCGATCGAGCGTCAGCGTCGCCACCCCGCGCCCGTCGGCTTCAACCTTGATCGTGTCGAACATCTGGTTCTCCATTTGGTCCTGTGACGCTGTTGTGCCTGTCAAACCTGGCCCGTGACCAAGGGCCGCGCCTGAACCGCCGGGGTGGGCGCTGCCCGGCGTGCCGCCGGGCGCAACAGATCGCCCCTCACCCCCGCATCCCCCGTGCCAGCGCCGCCGCCTCGGCCAGCACGGCCCTATCCAGCCCGGTCTGATAACCGAGTTCCGCCAGCCGTGCCGCCACCCGTTCGGTCGCCACATTACCCGCCGCCCCCGGCGCATAGGGGCAGCCACCAAGCCCAGCCACGGCGGCATCAAACACCCGCAGCCCCAGCGCCAGCGAAGCCTCGATATTGGCCAGCGCCCGGCCCGCGGTATCGTGGTAGTGCCCGGCCAGGCGCTCGGGCGGCAATTCGTTCAGCACCGCGCGCAGCATCATTGCGATGGTTTCCGGGTGCGCCTGACCGATGGTATCGCCCAGACTGACCTCGTAGCACCCCAGATCGCGCAGCCGCGCCACCACCCGCGCCACCGCCGCAGGCGGGGTCGGGCCGTCATAGGGGCAGTCGGTCACCACCGAGACATAGCCCCGCATCGCCATCCCGTCACCCCGCGCCGCCTGCGCCACCGGGGCATAGCGCGCGAGGCTGTCTTCGACCCCGCAGTTGAGGTTGGCCCGGGAAAACCCTTCCGAGGCCGAGGCGAAGATCGCCACCTCATCCGCCCCGGCGGCGCGCGCCGCGAGGTAGCCGCGCAGATTGGGGGTGAGTGCTGCGTAGCGCACCCCCGGCGCGCGTCTGATCCCCGCCAGCACCTGTGCTGCGTCGGCCATCTGCGGCACCCAGCGGGGCGAGACGAAACTGGCGACCTCGATGCGCCGGAACCCGGCGCGCGACAGGCAATCGACCAGCGCGATCTTGGCCGCCACCGCGATCGGGCGCGGCTCGTTCTGCAAGCCGTCGCGCGGGCCGACCTCGAAAATCTCGACCCGCTCAGTCATCGCCACCCTCCAGCACGATCAGCGCCGCCCCCGCCTCGACCTGATCCCCCGCCGCCACCAGCACCTCGGCCACCACCCCGTCGCGTCCCGCGCACAGCACATGCTCCATCTTCATCGCCTCCAGCACCACCAGCCGGTCGCCCGCCTGCACCACCTGCCCGGCCACGACATCCACCGCCCGCACCAACCCCGGCATCGGCGCGCGCGTCAGCCCGCCCTGCCCCTCCGCCACCGCCGCCGCCGCGCGCGCCAGCGGATCGAGCGGGGTGAAACTGAAGGTGCCCCGGTCCGCGCCGCGCCCGAAGACGTGGATCGCGCCCCCCGCCCGCACCACCCGCGCCGGGGCCCCGCCATCCACCGCCCAGCCTTCCGGCATCAACTCGGCCCGGCACAGCAGCCCGTCGATTTCCACCCGCGCCCGCCCCGGCGCATCCACCATCACCACCGCCACAATCTCTTGCTCGGCCAGCCGCAGCCGCATCTGGTGGCGCAACGCGCCCCATAGCGCAAAGCCCTGCAACGGGGCTTGGGGCGCGGGCAGCGCCAGCGCCAGAACGGCGGCGACCTTGACCCGATACCCGGCCTCGGGGGTCGGCGTCAGCAGCGCCAGATCGCGCGCGATCAATCCGGTATCGACCGCACCCGCGCCAAAGCCCCGGTGCCGCGCCAGCGCGCCGAGAAAGGCCAGGTTGGTCACCGTGCCCGCGACTTCGGTCGCATCAATCGCCCGCACCAGCCGGGCCAGCGCGATCGCCCGGGTCGGGCCGTGGACGATGATCTTGGCGATCATCGGGTCATACCACGGGCTGATCACGTCGCCCGCCCGCACCCCCGAGTCGATCCGCACGCCCTCGGGAAAGGCCAGATGATCAAGCCGCCCGGTGGCGGGCAGAAACCCCGCCGCCACATCCTCGGCGTAAAGCCGGGCTTCAAACGCATGACCGCTGATCGCCAACTGGTCCTGGCGCAGCGGCAGCGGCTCGCCTGCGGCGACGCGCAACTGCCATTCAACCAGATCGACACCGGTGATGGCCTCGGTCACCGGATGCTCGACCTGAAGGCGGGTGTTCATCTCCATGAACCAGAAGCGATCGGGGCGCAGGCCATCGGAGGCATCGACGATGAACTCGACCGTGCCCGCGCCGCTGTAGCCCACCGCCTTGGCCGCCCGCACCGCCGCCTGCCCCATGGCGGCACGCAGATCAGGCGTCATGCCGGGGGCCGGGGCTTCCTCGATCACCTTCTGGTGGCGGCGCTGGAGTGAGCAATCGCGCTCGAACAGATGCACCGCGTCGGCGCCATCGCCAAATACCTGCACCTCGATGTGGCGCGGGTTCGCGATCCATTTCTCGACCAGCACCGCGTCATTGCCGAAGGCACCGCGCGCCTCGGCGCGGGCACTGTCGAGCGCCATCGCGAAATCCTCGGCGCGCTCGACCCGGCGCATGCCCTTGCCGCCGCCGCCCGCCACCGCCTTGATCAGCACCGGATAGCCGATCTTCGCTGCTTCAGCGACGAGAACATCGGCATCCTGATCCGCGCCCTGATAACCCGGCACCACCGGCACCCCGGCCGCGATCATCAGCCGCTTGGCGGCATCCTTGAGCCCCATCGCCCGGATCGAAGCCGCCGAGGGGCCGATGAACACCAGCCCGGCGGCGGTGACGGCATCGACAAAATCAGGGTTTTCGCTGAGAAAGCCATAACCGGGATGGATCGCGCCGCAGCCGGTGGCCAGCGCCGCCGCGATGATCGCGTCGCCGCGCAGATAGCTGTCGGCGGGGGCCGATTCGCCGATAGGAACCGCCTGATCCGCCAGCGCCACGTGCCGCGCCGCCCGGTCAGCGTCGGAGTAAACCGCCACGGTTGCCACGCCAAGGCGGTGCGCCGTGGCGATGATGCGGCACGCGATCTCGCCCCGGTTGGCGATCAGAATTTTTGCAAACACCGCGTTTCCCTCCGTCAGTCCCGCCCCGCAGGCCGGGGGGCCCGCCCCCCGGACCCCCCGGAGTATTTTCGCAAAGAAGAAATCCGGCGCATCTTCTTTGCCAAAATACTCCCGCCGGAGGCAAGCCTTCACATCCTGAACAGCCCGAAGCGGGTTGGCTCGATCGGCGCGTTGAGTGCCGCCTGCAAGCTGAGCGCCAGCACTTGGCGCGATTTGCGCGGGTCGATGATGCCATCATCCCAGAGCCGGGCGGAAGCGTAAAGCGGGTGCGACTGGCGCTCGAACATCAGGGTGGTGGGTTGCTTGAAAGCGACTTCTTCGGCGGCAGACCAGGTGCCGCCGCTGCGCTCGATGCCGTCGCGCCGCACCGTTGCCAGCACCCCCGCCGCCTGCTCGCCGCCCATCACGCTGATGCGGGAATTGGGCCACGACCACAGGAACCGCGGCGAGAAGGCGCGCCCGCTCATGCCGTAGTTGCCGGCCCCGAACGAGCCGCCGATCAGCAGGGTGATCTTGGGCACCGCAGTGGTGGCGACGGCGGTCACCAGTTTGGCGCCATGGCGGGCGATACCTTCGTTTTCCGCCTTGCGCCCAACCATGAAGCCGGTGATGTTTTGCAAGAACACCAGTGGGATGGCGCGCTGCGAGCAGAGCTCGATGAAATGTGCGCCCTTGACGGCGGCGTCCGAGAACAGCACGCCGTTGTTGCCGATGATGCCGACCGGGCAGCCCATCACATGGGCAAATCCGGTGACCAGGGTTTCGCCGAAACGGGCCTTGAATTCATCGAACCTTGAGCCATCGACCAGCCGCGCGATCACCTCGCGGCAGTCGTAGGGCTGGCGCAGATCGGCGGGCACCACGCCAAGGATTTCGTCGGGATCACAGGCCGGGTCTTCCGGGGCCTGCCACTGGACGGTGGCGGGGCGGGCGCGGTTGAGGTGGCGCACCGCCTCGCGCGCCAGCGCCAGGGCATGGGCATCGTCTTCGGCCAGATAGTCGGCCACCCCCGAGAGGCGGGTGTGGACATCGCCGCCGCCAAGGTCTTCAGCCGAGACCACCTCGCCGGTGGCGGCCTTGACCAGCGGCGGGCCGGCCAGAAAGATCGTGCCCTGGTCGCGCACGATGATGCTGACATCCGACATCGCGGGCATGTACGCCCCGCCGGCGGTGCACGACCCCATCACCAACGCGATCTGGGCGATACCGGCCGCACTCATCCGGGCCTGATTGTAGAAGATGCGGCCGAAATGCTCGCGG
>CAYQPD010000096.1:0-9514 GCA_964419305.1 uncultured Rhodobacter sp. | reverse complement strand
GCTAGCGCCAGGAAAAGAACCCCTTCGGGGCCTGCGCCAGCAGGCGGTGGCCGAGATCGTGCCCCATTGCGGCGGCATCGGCCAAGGGTGCGCGGGCCTCGGCGGCGATCACTTCCGAGCCGTCGGGGCGCAGGATCTCGCCGCGCAACCACAGCCCGCCCGGCTCGATCAGCGCCAGCCCGGCAATCGGGGTTTCGCACGAGCCGTCGAGGGCTTTGAGATAGGCGCGCTCGGCGGCCAGACGGATGCCGGTGTCGGGGTGGTGAATTGCGGCCAGCAGGGCTGCGGCGCGGCTATCCGCCGCCCGTCGCTCGATCCCGATCGCCCCTTGCGCCACGGCGGGCAGCATCTCGGCGGGGTCGATCGCCGAACGCGCCACGTCGGCCAGCCCCAGCCGGTTCAGCCCCGCCATGGCAAGAAAGGTCGCAACCGCCACCCCGTCTTGCAGCTTGCGCATCCGGCTTTGCACGTTGCCGCGAAATTCGACCAGCACCAGATCGGGGCGGCGCTGTGCCAGTTGCGCCCGGCGGCGCAGCGACGACGACCCCACCACCGCCCCCTGCGCCAGATCGGCCAGCCGTGCGACTGTGGGCGAGACGAAGGCATCGCGGACATCCTCGCGCGGCAGGTAGCAGTCGAGCAGCAGGCCCGGCGGCTGAAGTGTTGGCATGTCCTTCATCGAATGCACCGCGATGTCGATGCCGCCCGCCAGCAGCGCGTCCTCGATCTCGCGGGTGAACAGGCCCTTGCCGCCAAGTTCCTTCAGCGGGCGGTCCAGCACCCGGTCGCCGGTGGTCTTGATCACCACAATTGCGAACGCCGCTTCGGGCAGATCATGCGCCGCCATCAGGCGGTTGCGGGTCTCGATTGCCTGCGCCAGCGCCAGCGGCGAGCCGCGGGTGCCGATCTTGAGGGGTGCGGCGGGGGAGGGCATGGGCTGATTCATGCGCCAGACTTACCCGTGTCAAATCGGCCTGACAACCTCGGCCGTATTGACAAGCCGCCGCATCCGGACGACGGATCGGAAAAACAGGAGCCCAGCATGACCGAAAAGACCATCCTCCGCGCGCTGCGTGGCGAAACCCTGCCGACGCCGCCGATCTGGATGATGCGCCAGGCCGGGCGCTACTTGCCGGAATACCGCGCCACCAGGGCGCAGGCCGGCAGTTTTCTTGAGCTGTGCTACAATTCCGAGCTGGCGGCCGAAGCCACCTTGCAGCCGATCCGGCGCTACGGTTTTGATGCGGCGATCGTGTTTGCCGATATCCTGCTGCTGCCGCAGGCGCTTGGGGCCGAGTTGTGGTTCACCACCGGCGAGGGGCCGCGACTTTCGCCGATCACCACCATGGCAGGCGTGAACGCCCTGAAACCGGCCGACGCGATTCACGAGCATCTGGCACCGGTCTATGAGACGGTGCGCATCCTGATGCGCGAACTGCCGCGCGAGACTGCGCTGATCGGCTTTGCCGGGGCACCGTGGACCGTGGTCAGCTACATGATCGCCGGGCGCGGCACGCCCGATCAGGGTCCGGCGCACGCGCTGATGCAGGCCGACCGGCCCACCTTTCAGGCGCTGATCGACCGCATCACTGCCGCCACCATCGAATACCTCTCAAAGCAGGCCGAGGCCGGGGTCGAGGTGATCAAGTTGTTCGACAGTTGGGCGGGGTCGCTCAAGGGTCAGGATTTTGTCGATTTCGCGGTGAAACCCACCGCCGCCATCGTGGCGGCGCTGAAGGCGCGCCATCCCGGCTTGCCGGTGATCGCCTTCCCGCGCGAGGCCGGTGCGGGCTACATCGGCTTTGCCAAGGCGACCGGGGCCGACTGCATGGCGGTGGACAACTCGGTGACGCCGGAATGGGCGGCGGCGAATGTGCAGAAGGATGGCTGCGTGCAGGGCAATCTGGCACCGCACTATCTGGTCAGCGGCGGGCAGGGGCTGATCGACGCCACCCGGCGGGTGGTCAAGGCCTTTGCCGGGGGGCCGCATATCTTCAACCTTGGCCATGGCATCACGCCTGACGCCGACCCCGACAACGTGACGCGGATGATCGCGGCGGTGCGGGGCTAGGCGGCTGGCGAAAGGCCCATCCCGTGCCCATTGATCTGGTGATCTTCGACTGCGACGGGGTGCTGATCGACAGCGAGATCATCAGTGCCCGGATGCTGGTGGCCGAGCTGGCCGGGTTGGGGGTTCAGATTGACCTCGACTACGTGGCGCGGCACTTTCTGGGGCGCAGCTATCCGGTGGTGATGGCGCAGATCCGGCAGGAATTCGGGCTGAACCTGCCGCCCGAATTCGAGGATCACTACCGCCAGCGTCTGCTGGCCGCGTTCGAGGCCGAACTGCGGATCATGCCGCATGTGCGCGGCGTGCTGGAGCGGCTGGCGCTGCCTTACTGCGTCGCGACCTCGTCCAGCCCGGCGCGGGCCGAGCGTTCGCTGCGCATGGTCGGGCTGAGCGAGAGGGTCGGCGCGGGGCTGTTCACCTCGACCATGGTGGCCCGCGGCAAGCCTGCGCCTGATCTGTTCTTGCATGTGGCCGACACCCTGGGTGCCGATCCGGCGCGCTGTCTGGTGATCGAGGACAGCCTGAACGGGATCAGGGCGGGGCTGGCGGCGGGGATGCGGGTGTGGCGCTTTACCGGTGGCAGTCATCTGGCCGGGCGCGATCTGGTCGCGCCCGACGATGCCCGCGCCGAGTGCCGATTTGCATCTTTCGCGGATTTCTTCCAGATTGACCCCGACGTGAGCGAAAAAGTGGCGACCCGATGACCGAAGCCCCCGAACCTTCGCTGCAAGACGACGCCGCCCGCGCTGGCTGGCTTTCCTATGTCGGCGGTCTGACCCAGGATCAGATCGCGGCAGAACTTGGGGTGTCGCGGCAGCGGGCGCAACGGCTGGTGTCGCGGGCACTGGCCGAGGGGCTGATTCACGTCCGACTTGAGCACAAGATCGCCGCCTGCCTGCAGCTTGAGGCCGATCTCATCCGGCGTTTCGGGCTGGGCCCGTGCCGGGTGGCACCGGGGCTGGGGGCGGGGGTGGACCCGGCGCGCGCCTGTGCCGGCCCGGCGGCGGCGCTGCTGGAGGGCTACCTTGCCCGCCCCGAGCCGCAGGTGATCGCGCTTGGCACCGGGCGGGCGCTGCGCGCGATGGTGGACGAGCTGACCGCCCATCCCTGCGAGCGTCACCGCATCGTGTCGCTGATCGGCAACATCGCGCCGGATGGTTCGGCCTCGTTCTACGATGTCATCATGCGGGTGGCCGACAAGCTGCACACGCCGCATTACCCGATGCCGGTGCCGGTGATTTCCGACAGCGCCGCCGAGCGGGCGCTGTTTCATTCGCTGCGGCCGGTGCGGGCGGTGACGCAACTGGCGCTGGCCGCCGACGTGACCTTTGTCGGGGTCGGGCAAATGAGCGACGACGCGCCGCTGCTCAAGGACAAGTTCGTGACCCCCGGCCAGCTTGCTGAAATGCAGGGCGTGGGCGCGGCTGGCGAGATTGCGGGCTGGATTTTCGACACCATGGGGCACTACATCGACTGCGCCGCCAATGAATGCGTCAACGGGGTGCGGATCGAGGCGGCGCGCCCCTTGCCGGTGATCGGGGTGGCCGCCGGGGCCACCAAGGTGCCCGCGATTCGCGCGGCCCTGATCGGGCGGCTGATCAACGGCCTTGTCACCGACGAGCCGACCGCCCGCGCCCTGCTGACGCTTTAGCTAACCCCCCAGTTAGCTAACCCCCCAGCCGGGCACGAAACAATTCCGTTGACTTTGACTCGACCTCGGATGAGTATTTGATCACACGATGAGCAGTTGCTCACATCGTCAAGGGAGGAAAACATGACACTGACGTTCCGGGCGCTGCTTGGCGCCTGCGCTGTTGGCGCGCTTGCAAGCGTGGCGATGGCCGAAACGATCACGGTTGCCACCGTCAACAACGGCGACATGATCCGCATGCAGGGGCTGATGGCCGATTTCAACGCCAAGCACCCCGACATCACCGTCGAATGGGTGACGCTGGAAGAAAACGTGCTGCGCCAGAAGGTCACGACCGACATCGCCACCAAGGGCGGTCAGTTCGACGTGCTGACCATCGGCACTTACGAAGTGCCGATCTGGGGCAAGGCGGGCTGGCTGGTCAGCCTGAACGATCTGCCCGCCGAATGGGACGCGGCCGACATCCTGCCCGCGATCGCGGGTGGCCTGACGGTGGACGGCAACCTTTACGCCGCGCCGTTCTACGGCGAATCCTCGATGGTGATGTATCGCACCGATCTGATGGCCGCGGCAGGACTTACCATGCCCGACGCCCCGACCTGGGCGGACATCAAGGCCGCCGCCGCCGCAATGACCGACAAGTCGAACGGAATTTACGGCATCTGCCTGCGCGGCAAGGCGGGCTGGGGCGAAAACATGGCGTTCCTGACCGCCATGTCGAATTCGTTCGGTGCCAAGTGGTTTGACGAAAACTGGACGCCGCAATTCGACCAGCAGCCGTGGAAGGACACCCTGGCGTTCTATCTCGACCTGATGACCAACTACGGCCCGCCCGGTGCCAGCAACAACGGCTTCAACGAGAACCTGGCGCTGTTCCAGACCGGCAAATGCGGCATGTGGATCGACGCCACGGTGGCGGCCAGCTTTGTGACCAACCCCAAGGACAGCACGGTGGCCGACAAGGTGGGCTTTGCTCTGGCCCCTGACAACGGCCTTGGCAAACGCAGCAACTGGCTGTGGGCGTGGTCGCTGGCGATTCCGGCGGGCACCCAGAAAGAGGCGGCGGCCAAGACTTTCGTCGCCTGGGCAACCTCGAAGGAATATGCCGCTTTGGTGGCGGCCAACGAAGGTTGGGCCAACGTCCCTCCGGGCACCCGGTCGTCGCTTTACGCCAACCCGGACTACCAGTCGGTGCCGTTTGCCAAGATGACGCTCGACAGCATCAACGCGGCTGATCCGACCCATCCGACAGTTGATCCGGTGCCCTATACCGGGGTGCAGTTCGTGGCGATCCCGGAATTCCAGGGGCTTGGCACGGCGGTTGGGCAACAGCTCTCGGCAGCGCTGGCGGGCACCACCTCGCCCGAAGATGCGCTGGCGGCGGCGCAAGACCTGACGGTGCGCGAAATGACCAAGGCCGGCTACATCAAGTAATCCGGCCTGCGACATCGGGGGGCGTTCGCGCCCCCCTACCCCTTCAGCAAGGACAACGCCGATGGCCACCCAAGCCTCCCGCTTTGCCGGGCGCCTGATGATCTCGCCCGCCGTGATCCTGCTGCTGGGCTGGATGATCGTGCCGCTGGCGATGACGCTTTACTTCTCGCTGTTGCGCTACAACCTGTTGCAGCCGGGCACCGAGTCCTACACCGGCCTGACCAATTACCGCTATTTCCTGACCGACCCCGCCTTTTTCACCGCGATGCGCAACACCCTGGCGCTGGTGGGCGGGGTGCTGGTGATCACGGTCATCGGCGGCACCCTGCTGGCGCTGCTGCTGGATCAGCCGATCTGGGGTCAGGGCATCGTGCGGGTGATGGTGATCGCGCCGTTCTTCGTGATGCCCACGGTTTCGGCGCTGGTCTGGAAGAACATGTTCATGAACCCGGTGAACGGCTTGTTTGCCCATGCCGCCAAGGCGCTGGGGCTGGCACCCTTCGACTTTCTGGCCCATGCGCCGCTGGCCTCGATCACCCTGATCGTGGCCTGGCAGTGGCTGCCGTTTGCCACCCTGATCCTGCTGACCGCGCTGCAAAGCCTGGATCGTGACCAGATCGAGGCGGCGGAAATGGATGGCGCGGGGCCGCTGTCGCGCTTTGGCTACATCGTGGTGCCGCACCTTTCACGGGCCGTCACCGTAGTGATCCTGATCCAGACCATCTTCCTGCTTTCGACCTTTGCCGAGATCCTTGTCACCACCAACGGCGGGCCGGGCACCGCGTCAACCACCCTGACCTATCTGGTCTATGCCCAGTCGCTGCTGCAATTCGATGTCGGTGGCGGCGCGGCTGGCGGGATCGTGGCGGTGGTGCTGGCCAATATCGTGGCGATCTTCCTGATGCGGATGATCGGCAAGAACCTGGAGAGCTGAGATGGCACGCACCGCATCCCCCCGCCGCAAGGCGCTTGTCACCGCCGTCGCCTGGGCGATCGGTTTTGCGATCTTCTTTCCGATCCTGTGGACCATCCTCACCAGCTTCAAGTCCGAAGGCGACGCCATTGCCAGCCCGCCCAAGTTCCTGTTCTTCGACTGGACGCTGGAAAACTACCAGACCGTGCAAGAGCGCTCGAACTACTTGCGGCATTTCTGGAATTCGGTGGTGATCTCGTTCGGCTCGACCCTGTGCGCGCTTGGGATTGCCATTCCGGCGGCCTGGGCGATGGCTTTCGTGCCCGGCAAATGGACCAAGGACATCCTGATGTGGATGCTTTCGACCAAGATGATGCCCGCCGTCGGCGTGCTGGTGCCGATCTACCTGATCTTCCGCGACACCGGCCTGCTCGATACCCGCACCGGGCTGGTGATCGTGCTGACCCTGATGAACCTGCCGATCGTGGTCTGGATGCTTTACACCTACTTCAAGGAAATTCCGGGCGAAATCCTTGAGGCCGCGCGGATGGACGGGGCCGGCCTGCGCGCCGAGATCCTTTACGTGCTGACCCCGATGGCGATCCCCGGCATCGCCTCGACCCTGCTGCTCAACGTTATCCTGGCGTGGAACGAGGCGTTCTGGACCCTCAACCTGACCGCTGCCAAAGCCGCCCCGCTGACCGCCTTCATCGCCAGCTATTCCAGCCCCGAGGGCCTCTTTTACGCCAAACTGTCGGCCGCCAGCACGATGGCGATTGCGCCGATCCTGATCCTTGGCTGGTTCAGCCAGAAGCAACTGGTGCGCGGCTTGACCTTCGGCGCCGTGAAATAAGGAAACCGACCATGGGACAGATCGAACTCAAGGGTGTGACCAAGCGCTTTGGCGATGCCGAAGTGATCCCGCCGCTTGACCTGTCGATTGCCGAGGGCGAATTCGTGGTGTTCGTCGGGCCGTCGGGCTGCGGCAAATCCACCCTGCTGCGGCTGATCGCGGGGCTGGAAGATACCACTGCCGGAGTGATCGAGATCGACGGCCACGATGCCACCGATCTGCCCCCCGCCAAACGCCGCCTGGCGATGGTGTTTCAAAGCTATGCGCTTTATCCGCACATGTCGGTGGCGCGCAACATCGCCTTTCCGCTGAAGATGGCGGGGCTGGATCGGGCCGAGATCGCGCGCAAGGTCAAGGCCGCCGCCGATGTGCTGAACCTGACCGCCTATCTTGACCGCAAGCCGGGGCAGCTTTCGGGTGGCCAGCGCCAGCGTGTGGCAATCGGCCGGGCCATTGTGCGCGAACCCGCCGCCTTCCTGTTTGACGAGCCGCTTTCCAACCTTGACGCCGCGCTGCGCGTCAACATGCGGCTGGAAATCAGCGAACTGCACCAAAGCCTGAAAACCACCATGGTCTACGTCACCCACGATCAGGTCGAAGCGATGACCATGGCCGACAAGATCGTGGTGTTGCAGGCGGGCCGGATCGAGCAGGTCGGCACCCCGATGCAGCTTTACCGCACCCCGGCCAACCTGTTCGTCGCCGGTTTCATCGGCAGCCCGAAGATGAACTTCATCACCGGGGCCGAGGCCGCCAAACATCAGGCGCAGACCATCGGCATTCGCCCCGAACACCTGGGCATCAGCCGCGACAGCGGGCTGTGGCAGGGCCGGGTCGGGGTGTCGGAACACCTTGGATCGGATACCTTCCTGCATGTCGCCACCGACCACGGCACCCTCAACGTGCGGGCGGGTGGCGAGGTGGAACTTTACCACGGTGATAGCGTCTGGCTGACGCCCGATCTGGCACAACTGCATCGCTTTGACGCCAATGGGGGGGCGCTGCAATGAGACTGCAAGGGAAATCAGCCGTGATCACCGGCGCGGCGCGTGGCATCGGTCGCGCCTTCGCCGCCGCCTATGTGGCCGAAGGGGCGACGGTCGCGATTGCCGACATCAACCTCAAGGCCGCCGAAGCCACCGCCGCCGAGATCGGACCTGCCGCTTATGCCGTCGCGCTGGATGTCACCGATCAGGCCAGCATCGACGCCTGCGTGGCGGCAGTGCAGGCCCGCGCCGGGGGCTTGGACATCCTGATCAACAACGCGGCCCTCTTTGATCTGGCCCCGATCACCGCGATCACCCGCGCCAGTTTTGACCGGCTGTTTGCGATCAACGTCGCGGGCACCCTGTTCATGCTGCAAGCCTGCGCAAAGGTGATGATCGCCCAAGGGCGGGGCGGCCGGATCATCAACATGGCCTCGCAGGCGGGCCGCCGGGGCGAGCCGCTGGTGGCGGTTTACTGCGCCACCAAGGCCGCCGTGATCAGCCTGACCCAAAGCGCCGGGTTGAACCTGATCGCGCACGGCATCAACGTCAACGCCATCGCCCCCGGCGTGGTCGATGGCGAGCATTGGGACGGGGTCGATGCGCTGTTTGCCAAACACGAACACCTCTCCCCCGGCGCAAAGAAGCGCGCGGTCGGTGCCGCAGTTCCAATCGGTCGGATGGCCACGCCGGCCGATCTGACCGGCATGGCGGTTTTCCTGGCGTCACGCGACGCCGATTACATTGTCGCCCAGACGTATAACGTCGATGGCGGCAACTGGATGAGCTGAGATGAAACTTTCAAACGCCACCCTCGCCGCCCTGCCTGCCACGGTTGCCCGTCCGGCCTACGACCGTGACGCCCTGCGCCCCGGCATCGTGCATATCGGCTGCGGCAACTTTCACCGCGCCCATATGGCGGTTTATCTCGACGATCTGTTCGCCAAAGGTCTGGGGCTGGACTGGGCGATCCTTGGCGCCGGGGTGCGGGCGGCGGATGGTGCCATGCGCGAGGCGCTGGCGGCGCAGGATTACCTTTCTTCGGTGATCGAGCTTGCCCCCGGCGCACTGAAGGCGCGGGTGATCGGCGCAATGACCGGCTTTGTCGCCGTCGGCCCCGGCAACGGCGCGCTGATTGCCACCATGACCGCGCCGCAGGTCCGGATCGTGTCGCTGACCGTCACCGAAGGCGGCTATTACATCGACCCCAACACCGGCACCTTCAGCCCCGACCACCCCGACATCCGCCACGACGCCAGCCACCCCGACGCCCCCGATACCGCGTTTGGTGCCATCGTGGCGGCGCTGGCCGCGCGCCGTGCCAAAGGCATCGCTGCGTTCACCGTGATGTGCTGCGACAACGTTCCGCACAACGGCGTTGTTACCCGCGACGCGGTGGTCGGGCTGGCGCGGCTGTCGAACCCGGCGCTGGCCGACTGGATCAATGATAACGTCGCATTCCCCAATTCGATGGTGGATCGCATCACCCCCGCCACCGGCGCGCGCGAACGCGCGCTTGCCGCCCGGCTTGGGGTTGACGACGCGGTGCCGGTGACCTGCGAGCCGTTCCGCCAATGGGTGATCGAAGACCACTTTCCCGCCGGTC
>CAYQPD010000095.1:0-9531 GCA_964419305.1 uncultured Rhodobacter sp. | reverse complement strand
TGCATCTGGGCCACGCCGGGCAGGCGGGTCAGATACTGGCGGTGGATGCGGGCGAAATCGTCGGTGTCGGCGGCCACGATCTTCAGCAGGTAATCCGCCGTCCCGGCCATCAGGTGGCATTCCAGCACATCGGGCACCCGTGCCACCGCGCGCTCGAACGCGTCCAGCACCTCGTCGGCCTGGCCTTGCAGGGTGATCTCGACGAACACCGTGGTCGGGCGGCCCATCCGGCGGGCATCGAGCAGCGCCACATAAGCGGCGATAAACCCCTCCTCCTCGAGCCGTTGCACCCTTCGGTGGCAGGCCGAAGGCGACAGGTTTACCAGATCGGAAAGCTCGGCATTGGTGATCCGGCCCTGCTTTTGCAGAACCGTCAGGATGCGGCGATCGGTTGCGTCAAGTTCCATGGTGGCGGTGATTTCTGCCGGGTTTTGGCGAATTATTCGCAGATACTACCACGAACCTGGCTTCTGTCACCCCAGAATTCAAAGCAATTGCTTGCCCCGCGCGGTATCCTTGCCTGATCATATATGCGCCAGCGCGCAGCAGGGAGAAGACAATGAAAATCGGTTGCCCCAGGGAAATCAAGCCGCAGGAATTCCGCGTCGGGATCACCCCCAACGCCGCGCACGAAGCCGTGGCGCATGGCCACGTGGTGTATATCGAGACCAACGCCGGCACCGGCTCGGGCTTTCCTGACGCCGATTACGTCGCGGCCGGGGCGAAAATCATCGCCACCGCCGAAGAGGTGTTTGCCCTCTCCGAGATGATCGTCAAGGTCAAGGAACCTCAGGCGGTCGAGCGCAAGCGTCTGCGCAAGGATCAGATTCTGTTCACCTACCTGCACCTCGCGCCCGATCCGACCCAGACCGCCGAGCTGCTGGCTTCGGGTGTCACCGGCATCGCCTACGAGACCGTGACCGATGATCGCGGCGGTCTGCCGCTGCTGGCCCCGATGTCGGAAGTGGCGGGCAAGCTGGCACCGCAAGTCGGGGCCTGGACGCTGCAAAAGGCCAATGGCGGGCGCGGCATTCTGCTTGGCGGGGTGCCCGGCGTGGCCCCGGCCCGGGTGCTGGTGCTGGGCGGTGGCGTGGTCGGCACCCATGCCGCCAAGGTGGCCGCCGGGATGGGCGCGGATGTGACCGTGCTCGACCGCTCGATCCCGCGCCTGCGCTACCTTGACGATGTGTTCGGCAACACCTTCAAGAACGGCTACGCCGATGCCGCCACCACCATTGATCTCGCTCGTCAGGCCGACCTGATCATCGGCGCGGTGCTGATCCCCGGCGCTGCGGCCCCCAAGCTGATCACCAAGGCGCAACTGAAATTGCTGAAACCCGGCGCGGCGCTGGTCGATGTGGCGATTGATCAGGGCGGCTGTTTCGAGACCAGCCACGCCACCACCCACGAGCACCCGGTCTACGAGGTTGACGGCGTGATGCACTATTGCGTCGCCAACATGCCCGGCGCGGTGGCGCGCACCTCGACCCTGGCGCTGGGCATTGCCACCATGCCCTTCATGCTGGCGCTGGCCGACAAGGGCTGGCGCAAGGCCTGCGCCGATGACAAGCACCTGCTGGCGGGGCTGAACGTCCATGCCGGGCATGTGACCTATGCCGCCGTCGGCAAGGCCCTTGGCCTGCCGGTGATGGATGCCACCGCCGCGCTCAAGGCGTGATCCGACCGCGCGAATAACGAGAAAAGGCCCTCCCTGCGGAGGGCCTTTTGCATTGCCGCATTGGCTCAGGCACGCGCCTTCAACAGATCGCGGATGTCGGCCAGCAGTTGCACTTCGGTCGGCCCGGCCGGGGCACCGGGAACCGGCGCTTCCTTGGCGATTGCAGCATCCTTGATCCGGTTGACCATCTTGACCAGCAGGAACACCACGAAGGCGATGATCAAAAAGTTGATCACCGCCATGAGGAAGGCCCCGTAGGCAAACACCGCCGCCCCCGCCTCGCGCGCTGCCGCCAGCCCGGTGCCGGGCGCTACCTCGCCCTGCAGCACCACATACATGTTGGAAAAGTCGATCCCGCCGATGATCAGCCCGATGATCGGGTTGATCAGATCGCCCACCAGCGAGGCGACGATGGCGGTAAAGGCCGCCCCGACGATGATGCCCACGGCCATGTCCATGACATTGCCCTTGGCGATGAAAGCCTTGAATTCGTTCAGCATGGCATTTGCCCCTCGGTTGTTGTCCTGTGCCTGTGCATCTGCGCACCGGCAGGTGGCGAATAATACACCCGCCGCCCCCTTTGCACCCCCGAAAAGATCCCTATCTGACCCCAATGACGAAAGGTAACACCATGAAACAGCTTGCCGACTTTGCCATCACCCGGCGCTGGCCGCCGCGCCACGCGGATGCCATCCAGCTTTATTCGCTGCCCACCCCCAACGGGGTGAAAGTCTCGATCATGCTCGAGGAAACCGGGCTGCCCTATGACGCCCATCTGATCGATTTCGCGACCAACGATCAACTCAGCCCGGAATTCCTGTCGCTCAATCCCAACAACAAGATCCCCGCCATCATCGACCCGCAAGGGCCGGACGGCACGCCGCTGGCGTTGTTCGAATCCGGTGCGATCCTGATCTATCTGGCGGAAAAGTCGGGCAAACTGCTGCCTGCGGCAAAGCGCTGCGAAATCCTGCAATGGCTGATGTTCCAGATCGGCGGGATCGGGCCGATGTTCGGCCAGCTTGGCTACTTTCATACCTTTGCCGGCAAGGAAATCGAAGACCCCCGCCCGAAAGAGCGCTACCGCGCCGAGGTCGCCCGCCTGCTCCGTGTGCTTGACGCAGCACTGGCCGGGCAGGACTGGATCGCGGGCGACTATTCCATCGCCGATATCGCCATTGCGCCCTGGCTGCGCACCCTGCGCGATTTCTACCAGGCAGGCGACATCACCGGCTGGGCCGATCTGAAACACGTGCCCACCTATCTCGACCGCTTCCTCGCCCGCCCCGCCGTGCAGCGTGGCCTGGTCCAGCCTCCACGCCCCTGACGCCCGCCGGGGTTTCTTCTTTGCCCAAATACTCGCCTTTCAGCGCGGCAGCAGCGCCGCCCCCTCGGGGTCGGCGATCTCGGCCAGCAGCCAGTCACGAAATGCCGTCAGCGGCGGGTGGCTGGCCGCGATGGCGGGCCAGACCAGATAGTAGCTGCCCGCCCCCGCCACCGGCGCGCCCCAGGCATTGACCAGCCGCCCGTCGGCCAGCTCGGCCAGGGCCAGAAACTCGGGCAAGAGCGCCACCCCCATGCCGTAGATCGCCGCCTGAATCATCGGCGCGAACTGATCGAACAGCATGCCCTGCGCCGCCGCCGCCGCCACCCCATGCGCCCGGAACCACCCCGCCCAGGCGTCGGGCCGGGTCTCAAGCTGCAACAGCGGCAGCCCGATCAGATCGCCCGGCCCGGCCACCGGATGCGCCGCCAGATAGCCCGGCGCGCAACAGGCCACCAGAGTTTCGTCAAACAGCTTGACCGCGCCCGCATCGGGCCAGGACAGGGTGCCGAAATGGATCGCGGCGTCGAAACCTTCTTCGGCAAAGTCGAAGGGCCGCAGACGCGTGCCGAGGTTGATCGTCACCCCCGGATGCCGGGCCAGAAAGCGCGGCAGGCGCGGGGCCAGCCAGCGTGTGCCAAAGGTCGGCAGGATCGACAGCGCCAGCGTCCCGCCGCCGGTGGTCGAGCGCACCCGCATCGCGCCCCGGCTGATCAGGTCCAGCGCGCGGCCCACTTCGCGCGCATAGGCCAGCGCCGCTTCGGTCGGCACCAGCCGCCGACCCTGACGCAGAAACAGCGCCACCCCCAACTGCGATTCGAGCCGCATCACCAGCCGCGAGACCGCGCCCTGCGTCAGATCCAGATCGCGCGCCGCCGCGAGGGTTGATCCGGTGCGGCACACCGCCTCGAACGCCGCCAGCAGCGAGAGCGAGGGCAAGAACCGCCGTGGTGTGGCCATATATGCGCTCCGTACATATGAAACCGCCATATTAGCGTTATTATACCCTGTAGCAATGGCCTATAAGGCATATGAGTTTCCCAGCAGTCGAGGTTGCCATGGCCCTGAAACCAAAAGACGCGCCCGATCTTGGCCACTTCGACTGGCAAGACCCGTTCCGGCTTGACGACCAGTTGAGCGAAGAAGAGCGCATGCTGCGCGACGCCGCCCGGGCGTACGCGCAGGACAAGCTGCAACCGCGCGTGATCAAGGCCTGGCGCGACGAAGCCACCGACCCCGCGATCTTTCGCGAAATGGGGGCGATGGGTCTGCTGGGCAGCACGGTGCCGGAACAATACGGCGGCATCGGCGCGTCCTATGTGGCCTACGGCCTGATCGCGCGCGAGGTCGAGCGGGTGGATTCTGGTTATCGCAGCATGATGTCGGTGCAGTCATCCTTGGTGATGTATCCGATCTACGCCTACGGCTCCGAGGCCCAGCGCCTTAAATACCTGCCGAAACTGGCCTCGGGCGAATGGATCGGCTGCTTTGGCCTGACCGAACCGGATGCCGGATCAGACCCGGCGGCGATGAAGACCGTGGCGCGCAAGACCGCCGCTGGCTACGTGCTGAATGGTGCCAAGATGTGGATCTCGAACGCCCCGATCGCCGACGTGTTCGTGGTCTGGGCCAAATCCGAAGCCCACGGCGGCAAGATCCGGGGCTTCGTGCTGGATAAAGGCACCAAGGGCCTGTCCGCTCCGAAAATCGGCGGCAAGCTCTCCTTGCGCGCCTCGATCACCGGCGAAATCGTGCTGCGCGATGTCGAGGTCGGCGACGACGCGCTGCTGCCGAATGTCGAGGGGCTGAAAGGCCCGTTCGGCTGTCTCAACCGCGCCCGCTACGGCATTGCCTGGGGGGTGATGGGGGCGGCCGAGTTCTGCCTGCACGCGGCGCGCCAATACGGGCTGGACCGCAAGCAGTTCAACCGACCCCTGGCGCAGACCCAGCTTTACCAGTTGAAACTGGCCAATATGGTCAGCGAGATCGGCCTTGGCCTGCAAGCGGCTTTGCGGGTTGGCCGCCTGATGGACGAAGCCAACGCCGCGCCCGAGATGATCTCGATCATCAAGCGCAACAACTGCGGCAAGGCGCTCGACATTGCCCGCTGGGCGCGCGACATGCACGGCGGCAACGGCATCCAGGAAGACTATCAGATCATGCGCCACATGGTGAATCTGGAAACCGTCAACACCTACGAAGGCACCCACGACGTGCACGCCCTGATCATCGGCCGCGCCATCACCGGGTTGCAGGCTTTCTTCTGATTTCACCTTTGTAAAAATACTCCCGCCGGAGGCTCCCGGCCCATCCGGAAACGCCTCCGGCGGGGATATTTGAGCGAAGATGAAATTGCCAAACCAAGGGTTCCCGATGGATCGAGCCGCCATTGTTCACGAGAATTTCCGGCGCCGGGTGGCGGCGCGGGATTTTCCGGCGGGCGCGCCGCCTGCCGGGCCGCTGGAGGCGGTGCAGGCGGTCGCGATCTATCGCGCCGCCTGTCTGAGCCGGGCGCTCGACCGCCAGAGCCGGGCGATGCAGAAGGCAGGGCAGGGGTTCTACACCATCGGCTCCTCGGGGCACGAGGGCATGGCGGCGGTGGCCGCCGCGCTGCGCCCGACCGACATGGCATTTCTGCACTACCGCGATGCGGCGTTCCAGATCGCGCGGGCGGATCAGGTGCCGGGGCAGAGCGTGGCCTGGGACATGTTGCTGTCGTTTGCGGCCTCATCCGAAGACCCGATTTCGGGCGGGCGGCACAAGGTTTTGGGGTCAAAGGCACTGAACATCCCGCCGCAGACCTCGACCATCGCCAGCCACCTGCCGAAGGCGGTGGGGGCGGCCTATGCCATTGGCGCGGCGCGGCGCCGCCCGCCCGAGCACCGCATCCTGCCCGATGACGCGATCATCGTGGCCAGTTTCGGCGATGCTTCGGCCAACCATTCGACCGCGCAGGGGGCCTTCAACACCGCGGGCTGGACCTCGTATCAGGCGATCCCGCTGCCGCTGCTGTTTGTCTGCGAAGACAATGGCATCGGGATTTCCACCAAGACCCCGCGCGGCTGGATCGCGGCGGGGTTTTCGGCCCGCCCCGGAGTGCGTTACTTCGCCGCTGACGGGCTCGACATCTACCAGTCCTTTGCCGTGGCGGCCGAGGCCGCGCATTACGTGCGCCACCACCGGGCGCCCGCCTTCCTGCATCTGGGCATGATCCGGCTTTACGGCCACGCCGGGGCCGATGTGCCGACCACCTACCTTTCGCGCGAGGAAGTCGAGGCGGATGAGGCCAACGACCCCCTGTTGCACATGGTGCGGCAGCTCGACCAGGCCGGGGCGCTGGCACCCGCCGATGCGCTGGCGATTTACCACGACACCGCCGCCCGCGTGACCCGGATCGCGGCCGAGGCGGTCACTCGGCCACGGCTGAAAACCGCGGCTGATGTGATGGCCAGCCTGATCCCGCCCGCCCGCCCCTGTGCGGCCACCAACGGCCCCACGCCCGAGGCGCGCGCGGCGGCGTTCGGTGCTGATCTGAAGCTGATCAACGAGCCGCAGCCGATGAGCCGCCTGCTCAACTGGGCGCTGACCGACCTGATGCTGGCGCACCCGGAAATCGTGATGATGGGCGAGGATGTCGGGCGCAAGGGCGGGGTTTATGGGGTGACGCAAAAGCTGCAAGCGCGCTTCGGGCCGGACCGAATGATCGACACGCTGCTCGACGAGCAGTCGATTCTCGGCCTGGCCATCGGCATGGCGCAGAACGGTTTTATCCCGCTGCCCGAGATTCAGTTTCTGGCCTATCTGCACAACGCCGAAGATCAGTTGCGCGGCGAGGCGGCGACCTTGCCGTTTTTCTCGCAGGGGCAATACACCAACCCGATGGTGCTGCGCATTGCCGGACTGGGCTATCAGAAGGGCTTTGGCGGGCATTTTCACAACGACAACTCGGTGGCGGTGCTGCGCGACATTCCGGGGCTGATTCTCGCCTGCCCCTCGAACGGGGCCGATGCGGCGCGGATGCTGCGGACCTGCGTGCGGCTGGCGCGCGAGGAGCAGCGGCTGGTGGTGTTTCTGGAACCGATTGCCCTTTACCCGATGCGCGATCTGCATGCCGAGAAAGATGGCGGCTGGATGTGCCGCTATCCGGCGCCGACCGAGACTATTGCACTGGGTGAGGTTGGCGTATCCGGCACCGGCACCGACCTTGCGATTGTCACCTTTGCCAATGGCAACTATCTGTCGCACCAAGCGCTGCCGCGCCTGACGGCGGCGGGGATCGCGACCCGGATCATTGATCTGCGCTGGCTGTCGCCGCTGCCCGAGGCGGGGCTGCTGGCGGCGGTGCAGGGCTGCCAGCACATCCTGATCGTGGACGAGACCCGCCGTTCGGGTGGTGTGGCCGAGGCGCTGATGGCGCTGTTTGCAGAACAGACCGCCGTGCCCGCCGCGCGGCTGACCGCGACCGACAGTTTCATCGCCACCGGCCCGGCATATGGTGCCACCATGCCGTCGGCCGACAGCGTTTTTCAGGCCGCGCTGGCGCTGACCGGAGGCAAGGCATGAAAACCGCCTCCAAGACCGCCGTCGTGATCTGCCCCGGTCGCGGCACCTATGGCAAGGGTGAACTCGGCACCCTGGCGCGCCGGTTCACCGACCGCGCCCTGCTGGCGGGGTTTGATGCCCGGCGCAAGGCGCTGGGGCAGGAAACGCTGACTGCGCTTGATGGTGCGGCCACATTCTCGGTGGCGCGCCACACCAGGGGCGACAATGCCTCGGCGCTGATCTATGCCGCGACCCTGGCCGATTTCCGTGCCTTGCGCGGGGTGCAGGTGGTGGCCGTCACCGGCAATTCGATGGGCTGGTATTCGGCGCTGGCCTGCGCTGGCGCGCTGAGTGCCGAGGCCGGGTTCGAGGTGGTCAACACCATGGGCACCCTGATGCAGCAGCACCTGCTCGGGGGTCAGACGCTTTATCCGTTTGTCGATGAAGACTGGCACCCCGATCCGGCCCGGCGCGCCGAACTGCTGGCCGTGGCCGATGCGATCGCCACCCGGCCCGGTCACAGCCTTGGCCTGTCGATCGCCCTTGGCGGCATGCTGGTGCTGGCGGGCAACGAGGCGGGGCTGGCGGCGTTCGAGGCCACCGTGCCCCCCCTTCAGGGTCGCTTTCCGCTGCGGCTGGCCAACCACGCCGCCTTTCACACCGCGCTGCAAGCGCCGGTGGCCGAGGCGGGCCGGGCGCGGCTTGCCGCCAGCCTGTTCAGCGCGCCGACAATTCCCCTGATCGACGGGCGTGGGGCGATCTGGTGGCCGGGGGCCAGCGATCCGGCGGCGCTTTGGGCCTACACCCTGGGCCATCAAGTGGTCGAGCCTTACGATTTCACCCGCGCCATCACCATTGCCGCGCGCGAATTTGCCCCCGATCTGTTCATCATCCCCGGTCCCGGCACCACGCTGGGCGGGGCGGTGGCGCAATCGCTGATTCTGGCAAACTGGCGTAGCATGGCCAGC
The DNA here is from genome assembly GCA_964419305.1 of uncultured Rhodobacter sp. GTDB lineage: Bacteria > Pseudomonadota > Alphaproteobacteria > Rhodobacterales > Rhodobacteraceae > CAYQPD01. Next base: position 1,019 of record CAYQPD010000095.1, on the reverse strand, counting down.
AAGACCGATTTTCAAGCCACCCAACAAACCGCGCCGCTGCTGATCTCCATGGCGATGGACGATCAGCGCCGCCTGGTCACAGGAGAATGAAATGACCCACGCCGATATCCTCAAGGCCGCAGGGCTTAGCCGCGCCGAACTGACCGGCGGCAGCCTTGCCGTCCATTCCCCGATCGACGGGGCGGAACTTGCGCGCCTGCGCGAGACCCAAGCCGCCGACATGCCCGCCGTGATTGCCCGCGCGCAAGCCGCCTTCAAGGTCTGGCGCGACGTGCCCGCCCCGCGCAGGGGCGAACTGGTGCGCCTGCTCGGCGAGGAACTGCGCGCCGCCAAGGCCGAACTGGGCGCGCTGGTGACGCTGGAGGTGGGCAAGATCACCTCGGAAGGCCTGGGCGAAGTGCAGGAAATGATTGACATCTGCGACTTCGCGGTGGGTCTGTCGCGCCAGATTTACGGCCTGACCATCGCATCCGAGCGCCCCGGCCACCGGATGATGGAAACCTGGCACCCGCTGGGGCCTTGCGGCATCATCTCGGCTTTCAACTTTCCGGTTGCGGTGTGGTCATGGAACGCGGCGCTGGCGCTGGTCTGTGGCGATCCGGTGATCTGGAAGCCGTCCGAGAAAACCCCGCTGACGGCGCTGGCGACGATGAAGATCATGGCCCGCGCGCTGGCGCGTTTCGGCGACGCGCCCGAGGGGCTGGTGCAACTGGTGATCGGCGATCATGCGGTGGGCGAGGCGCTGGTGACTGCGCCCGAGGTGCCGATCATCTCGGCCACCGGCTCGACCCGGATGGGGTCGGTGGTTGGCCCCAAGGTTGCGGCGCGCTGGGGTCGGGCGATTCTGGAACTGGGCGGCAACAACGCAATGATCGTCGCCCCCTCGGCCGACCTTGACATGGCGGTGCGCGCCATCGTGTTTGCCGCCGTCGGCACCGCCGGGCAACGCTGCACCAGCTTGCGGCGGCTGATCGTGCACGCATCAATCGCGGGTGACCTGGTGGCGCGGCTGACCAAGG
>CAYQPD010000094.1:1888-9625 GCA_964419305.1 uncultured Rhodobacter sp. | reverse complement strand
TGGTCGGGCGGCTACGTCTGGGCCTGCAAGAACTACGACGGCGACGTGCAGTCCGATACCGTGGCCCAGGGCTTCGGCTCGCTTGGCCTGATGACGAGCGTGTTGATGACCCCCGATGGCAAGACGGTCGAGGCCGAGGCGGCGCACGGCACCGTCACCCGCCACTACCGCCAGCACCAGCAGGGCAAGGAAACCTCGACCAACTCGGTGGCCTCGATCTACGCCTGGACCGGCGGCCTCAAGCACCGCGCCAAGCTCGACGACAACGCGGCGCTCATGCGCTTTGCCACCACGCTGGAAAAGGCCACCGTCGATACCGTCGAAGCCGGCTTCATGACCAAGGATCTGGCCCTGCTGGTCGGCCCCGATCAGAAATGGCTCACCACCATCGGCTTCCTCGAAAAGGTCAACGACACCCTCAACAAATCCCTCAAGGGCTGACCCCCCAGGGACCGGCTCGCTGGCCGGTCCTCACCCTTCTCATTGGGAAAAATATCCTCGGGGGGTGCGGGGGGCGGAAAGCCCCCCCTTCCCTTCACCCCGCACGATGACCGACCCGGCACACCACACCATGATCGAAGACGCGCAGGGCATCGCTTACGGTGCCGGCATGGCGGCGTTCGGCATCCTGATTCTGACCCATCTCGGCCTCGTCACCGGCCAGACCGCGGGCCTCGCCGTGCTGATCTCCTACGCCACCGGCATCAGCTTCGGTGCGGTGTTCTTCACCATCAACCTGCCGTTCTACTGGCTCGGCTATCGCCGCATGGGGCTTGGGTTCACGCTCAAGACCTTTATCAGTGTCGCCCTGCTGTCGGGCCTGACGCTGGTGATGCCGGGCTGGATCAGCTTTGCCCACCTCGACCCGGCGTTTGGCGCGATCCTGTTCGGGGCGGTCTCCGGCTCGGCGCTGCTGGCGCTGTTTCGCCATGGTGCCAGCCTTGGCGGGGTCGGCATCGTGGCGCTGGTGCTGCAAGACAAGACCGGCTTTCGCGCCGGCTGGACCCAACTTCTGTTCGACGCCGTGCTGTTCGCGGTGGCGCTCATGCTGCGCGATGCCACAACCGTCGCTTACAGCTTCCTTGGCGCGCTGGTGGTCAATCTGGTGATCGCCATCAACCACCGCCGCGACCGCTACATCGCGACCTGAGCCCGGATAACCCACGCCGTGCAAGGTTCCGCTGGCATTCCCGGCTTACGTGATGTAACGCCGCCCCAACATCAGACATAACCGAAAAGAGACAATTCCGATGGAGCTTCGCAACATCGCCATCATCGCGCACGTTGACCATGGCAAGACCACGCTGGTGGACGAGCTCTTGAAACAGTCCGGGGCATTTCGCGACAATCAGGCCGTGGCCGAACGCGCGATGGACAGCAACGACATCGAGCGCGAACGCGGCATCACGATTCTGGCCAAATGCACCTCGCTGGAATGGCACGGCAAGCGCATCAACATCGTCGATACCCCCGGGCACGCCGATTTTGGCGGCGAGGTCGAGCGCATCCTCAGCATGGTCGATGGTGTGGTGCTGCTGGTCGATGCCGCCGAAGGCCCGATGCCGCAGACCAAGTTCGTCACCGCCAAGGCGCTGGCGCTTGGCCTCCGGCCGATCGTGATTCTCAACAAGGTGGACAAGCCCGACGCCGAACCCGATCGCGCCCTGAACGAGGTGTTCGATCTGTTTGCGAACCTCGGGGCCGACGACCATCAGCTTGATTTCCCGCATCTTTACGCCTCGGGCCGGGCGGGCTGGGCGGATACCACGCTCGACGGCCCGCGCCACGATCTGACCGCGCTTTACGAGCTGATCCTGTCGCATGTGCCGCAGCCCGCGCAGGTTGCGCGGCGCGACGAGCCGTTCCAGATGCTGGCCACCACGCTCTCGGCCGACCCGTTCATCGGCCGCATCCTGACCGGGCGGGTTGAATCCGGTCGTCTGCGCGCGGGCGAGACCATCAAGGCGCTGTCGCGCACCGGCGAGAAACTGGAACAGTTCCGGGTCTCCAAGGTGCTGGCCTTCCGCGGTCTGTCGCAAAACGCGATCGACGTGGCCGAAGCGGGCGATATCGTGACCATCGCCGGCATGTCGAAGGCGACCGTGGCTGATACGCTGTGCGCGCTGGAACTCGATGTGCCGCTGCCCGCCCAGCCGATCGACCCGCCGACGATTTCCGTGACCTTCGGGATCAACGACAGTCCGCTGGCCGGCAAGGACGGCGCCAAGGTGCAAAGCCGGGTGATCCGCGAGCGCCTGATGCGCGAGGCCGAACTGAACGTGGCGATCAAGGTCTCCGACACCGCCTCGGGCGACGCTTTCGACGTGGCCGGGCGGGGCGAGTTGCAGATGGGGGTGCTGATCGAAAACATGCGCCGCGAGGGGTTCGAGCTCAGCATCTCGCGGCCGCGGGTGCTGTTTCGCGAGGAAAACGGCCAGCGGCTGGAGCCGATCGAGGAAGTCACGATCGACGTTGACGACGAATACACCGGCGCGGTGATCGAAAAGGTCACCGGCCCGCGGCGCGGCGAACTGGTGGAAATGAAACCGGCCGGGGTCGGCAAGACCCGCATCATCGCCCATGTGCCGTCGCGCGGCCTGATCGGCTATCACGGCGAATTCCTGACCGATACCCGCGGCACCGGCGTGCTGAACCGGGTGTTCCACGAATGGGCGCCGCACAAGGGCCCGATCCAGGGCCGCCGGGTCGGGGTGCTGGTGTCGATGGAAAACGGCGTCTCGGTGCCCTATGCGCTGTGGAACCTTGAAGAGCGCGGTCATCTGTTCATCGGCGCGCAGGAAGCGGTTTACGAGGGCATGATCATCGGCGAACACGCGCGCGAAAACGATCTCGACGTGAACCCGCTGAAGGGCAAGAAACTGACCAACGTGCGCGCCTCGGGCACGGATGAAGCGGTGCGCCTGACCACGCCGGTCAAGCTGTCGCTGGAACAGGCGATTGCCTATATCGACACCGACGAGCTGGTCGAGGTCACGCCGAAAAACGTGCGGATGCGCAAGCGCTATCTCAACCAGCTTGAACGCAAGCGCAATTCCCGCGTCGGCTGACTGGGCGCCTAAACCTGCCGGGCGCGATCCGGCCACATCGCCGCCAGCGCTTGCGCGGTGGCCGCACAGACCCCGCGTTCGGTGATCAGGCCGGTGATCAGATGCGCGGGTGTGACGTCGAACGCCGGGTTGCGCGCGGGTGTTGCGTCCGGCGCAATCTGCACCATCAGCACCCGGCCCTGCTCGTCGCGGCCCTGAACATGGGTCACTTCGGCACTCGGGCGTTCCTCGATCGGGATCTCGCGCAGCCCGTCGCGCAGGCTCCAGTCGATGCTGGGCGAGGGCAGCGCCACGTAGAACGGCACACCATTGGCCCGCGCCGCCAGCGCCTTGAGGTAGGTGCCGATCTTGTTGCACACGTCGCCCTGCGCGGTGGTGCGGTCAGTGCCGACGATCACCATGTCGATCTCGCCGTGCTGCATCAGATGACCGGCGGCGTTGTCAACGATCAGATCGTGGCTGACGCCGTGGCTTTTCATCTCCCAGGCGGTCAGTTGCGCGCCCTGATTGCGCGGCCGGGTTTCATCGACGAACACATGCAGGTCGATCCCGGCCGCGATCGCGTGGTAGATCGGGGCCGTGGCGGTGCCCCAATCGACCGTGGCCAGCCAGCCCGCGTTGCAATGGGTCAGGATATTCACCCGCCCGCCGCGCTTGCGCGCAGCTATGGCCTTGATCAGCACCAGCCCGTGCCGCCCGATCTGGCGGTTGATCTCGACATCCGCGTCGGCAATCGCCTCGGCACGGGCAAAGGCGGCAGCGGCGCGGGCGGCGACCGGCAAGGCAGCCAGTGTCGCGCGCATGTCCGCAAGCGCCCAAGCCAGGTTGATTGCGGTGGGGCGGGTCGCAAGCAGCACCGCGCAGGTTTCGCTCAGTGCCTGATCCGAGGCATCAGTCGCCATCTGCACCGCCACACCATAAGCCGCCGCAGCGCCAATCAACGGCGCGCCGCGCACCCACATCTCACGGATCGCGGTGGCGAAGGCGGCCCGGTCGGGCAGGCGCACCAGGCGCAGCTCGTGCGGCAGCCAGCGCTGGTCGATCACGCTGACCCCGCCATCCGCGTCACGCCAGATCGAACGAAAATGCCTGCCATCGATTTTCATCTTGCCTCCTGCCCCGAGTGCCCCTGCCCGCAGTTATTTCGGGTTACGCGGGTCTTGTCCAATCCTGTCGCCTGACAAATCCGGCGCCCCCTGCCCCCGCGCGCTCTTTGCTCCCTTTCGGTCGCGCATCGCTATGGCCCCGTTCTCATTGGCCTAAATACCCCCTGCGGAGCATCCTTGTGCGCCGCGAAAGCCTCCGGCGGGGATATTTGGTCCAGCAAGAAAGCGATGCGCGACCGAAAGGGAGCAAAGAGCGCGGGGCCTAATGCCCGGTCAGCCAGTTACCAAGGGCGGCAAGGCGCGAGGGCGGGCCGCCAAGCCGCGCCTCGCGGCGATCGGCCAGCCCGAGCAAGCCATACATCCCCCGTACCCCCAGCCAGCGCAGCGGCTCGGGCTCCCACCGGCGCACCTTGCGGTTGACCCAGGGCAGGCGGACCAGATCGCTATCGCGCCGCAGCACCAGATCGGCCAAGGTGCGCCCGGCAAGGTTCGAGGTCGAAACGCCAACGCCCACATAGCCCCCGGCCCAGCCGATGCCGGTGGCGGGGTCCAGACCGACGGTGGCACACCAGTCGCGCGGCACCCCCAGCACGCCGCACCAGGCGTGATCGACCTTCACCGTCTGGGTGTCGGGAAAGTGGCGGTGCAGGATCGCGATCAGGCGGCGGATGGTTTCCGGGTCGGGCTCTCCGCGGTGGTCGATGGCTGATCCCATCCGGTAGGGCACGCCGCGCGCCCCGACCGCAATGCGGCCCTCGCGGGTGCGCTGGCAGTAGCAATAGGAATTGGCGAAATCGCCTATGATTTCATGCCCCTCCCAGCCGATCTCAGCCCACATCGCAGGCGGCAATGGGGCGGTGACGATCTGCGCCGAATTAAGCGGCAACCACGCGCGCCGCGCCCCCCCCGGCAGGGTGGCGGTGAAGCCTTCGGTGGCGCGCACGATGATGGGGGCGCGCACCCTGCCCCGATCCGTGCTGACCAGGCCGGGGTCGATCCGGGTCACGGTGGTGCCTTCGACCAGCCGCACGCCCTTGCCTTCGACCGCCTGCGCCAGCCCGCGCACCAGCTTGGCCGGCTGCACCCGCGCCACCCCGCCCAGCACCATCGCCCCCAGCACGCCGGGAATGGCGACCCGCGCCCTTGCCTGAGCGGCCGAGATCAGATGCGCCCGCGCCTCGCCCCAGGCGCGGCGGTGCGCCACTTCGGCGGCGGCCCGCGCCAGTTGCGCCGGATTGGTGGCCACCATCAGCTCGGAGGTGCGGCGAATGTCGGCGTCGATGCCTTCGGCGCGCGCCACCCGGATCACCTCATCGACCGTGCCACCCATCGCCGCCACCATGTCGCGCACCCCCTGCGGGCTGCCGGTGGTCAGATACTTCTCGTGATTCCAGGCAAATCCGCCGGTCAGCCAGCCGCCATTGCGCCCCGAGGCCCCGAACCCGGCGAATTCGCGTTCCACCACCAGCACATCGAGATCAGGCTGCGCCTCCTTGAGGTAATAGGCCGCCCACAGCCCGGTATAGCCCGCGCCGATGATGCAGACATCCGCCGCGGTATCGCCCGCCAGCGCCGGACGCAGGCCTGGCAGGCCGATATCGGCATACCAGAACGAGACCTCACCGATTTTCTGTGGCACAGTGCCCCCCAGGTCGCCTGTGGCGCATGGTAGGCCGACAGATGCGTCGCGTCACCCGGTTTGATTGACCTCAGGCGTTGAACAGGAAGTGCAGCACGTCGCCGTCCTGCACCTGATAGGTCTTGCCCTCGATGCGGAACTTGCCCGCTTCCTTGGCGCCGGCCTCGCCATGGCCGGCCACGTAATCGTCGTAACCGATGGTTTCCGAACGGATGAAGCCCTTCTCGAAATCGCCATGGATCACCCCCGCCGCCTGCGGTGCCAGGGCGCCCTTGGGGATGGTCCAGGCGCGGGCCTCTTTCGGGCCGATGGTGAAGTAGGTCTGCAACCCCAGCAGTTGATAGCCCGCCCGGATCAGGCGATCCAGACCCGCCTCGTGCAGCCCCATTTCCTCAAGGAACATCGTCGCCTCGTCGGCGGGAAGCTGGCTGATTTCCTCTTCGATCCGGGCCGAGATCACCACCGACGCCGCCCCCTGCTGCGCCGCCATCGCCGCCACCCGCGCCGACTGCGCGTTGCCGCTGGCGGCGCAGGCCTCTTCGACGTTGCAGACGTAAAGCACGGGTTTCGCGGTCAGCAGTTGCAGCAACCGCCAGGCGCGCTGGTCGTCATCGGCCACCTTGACGCTGCGGGCGGGGCGCCCGGCCTCGAGCGCCACCAATGCGGCGCGCAGCAGGCGGTCCTGATCGGCACTGTCCTTGTCGCCGCCACGGATCTTGCGCGCAAGATTGGCCAGCCGCCGCTCGATCGATTCAAGATCGGCCAGCATCAGCTCGGTCTCGATGGTCTCGGCATCGGCGACCGGGTCGATCCGGCCTTCGACATGGGTGATGTCGCCGTCTTCAAAGCAGCGCAGCACATGGGCGATGGCGTCGCATTCGCGGATGTTGGCGAGAAACTGGTTGCCCAGACCCTCGCCCTTGGAGGCACCGCGCACCAGACCGGCAATATCGACAAAGGTCATCCGGGTCGGGATGATCGCCTTTGACCCGGCAATTTCCGCCAGCGTTTCCAGCCGCGCATCGGGCACCGCCACCTCGCCCACATTGGGCTCGATGGTGCAGAACGGAAAATTGGCCGCCTGCGCCGCCGCGGTGCGGGTCAGTGCGTTGAACAACGTCGATTTGCCGACATTCGGCATCCCGACGATACCCATCTTGAAACCCATGATCCTGCCCTTCCTGCCCGCAACGGCTGGGGCATAGGGGCAAGCCCGGGGCGGGTCAAGGCCGCTCGGGCAACCAACCCGGCCCACCGGGGGCATAGTGGAAAGGCGCCTTTTCACCCAGTGGATCATCGCCGCCCCCCGGCGGCGCAGGCAGAGCTTGCGCCCCAATAACCGCCGCCGCAAGGCAAAGCTGCATCCGTTACACGGCACACGGTAGTTTTTTTGTGAAAAAACGTGCATTGTCAACACGATGCGCAGGGCGTTCGATGGCTACGGAACGTCATCAGACAGGTGCGCCATGCGCAGGACAGTCACCGGACTCACTTTGCTTCTTCTTGCATCACCGGCGGCGGCGACCGATCTGGTGTTCGGCTTTGGCTCGACCGTCGACTCGGGCCCCGGCAGCGGCGAAAGTTCCATCGTTCAGTTGGAACTGCATTCCGACCCGATCTGGCATCTTGGGCGCGCCGATCTTGCGGTGGCTGGGGCGATTGATCTGCACGACAATGGCGAATACTGGGCGGGTGGCGGGCTGGCCGCCCTGTGGCCACTGGACCACCGCTGGTTCATCGAGGCCAGTGTGATGCCCGGCTATTTCGGCGGCGCGGGCGCGCAGGCCGATCTTGGCAGCCACTTCGAGATTCGCAGCCTGCTCGGGATCGGGCGGCAGATCAACGACCGGGTGTCGCTCTCGCTGGCCGTCACCCACAAGTCGAACGCCAGCACCGCCGACCGCAACCCCGGCGTCAACATGCT
>CAYQPD010000094.1:0-1788 GCA_964419305.1 uncultured Rhodobacter sp. | reverse complement strand
ATCATGGCCGGAGACCCCGATCTGGCCACTTCGGCGGCGATCATGGCGGGACTGCCCGGCGCGGGGGTGGACATCATCGAGCTGGGCATGCCCTTCACCGATCCGATGGCCGACGGCAAGACCATCCAGTTGGCCGGTCAGCGCGCGCTGGAAGGCGGGCAGACGCTGCAAAAGACGCTTGATATGGTGACGGCGTTTCGCAGGCTCGACACCACCACCCCGATCGTGCTGATGGGCTACTACAACCCGATCCATTCGCGCGGGGTGACGCGCTTTCTGGCCGATGCCAGGGCGGCCGGGATCGACGGGCTGATCGTGGTCGATCTGCCGCCCGAGGAAGACGTCGAGCTTTGCATCCCGGCGCAGGTGGCGGGGCTGAACTTCATCCGCCTTGCCACCCCCACCACCGACGCCAAGCGCCTGCCCAAGGTGCTGACCAACACCTCGGGCTTTGTCTATTATGTCTCGATCACCGGCATCACCGGGGCGGCGGCGGCAAAGCCTGCCGATGTGGCCCCTGAAGTGGCGCGGATCAAGGCGCACACCGATCTGCCGGTGATCGTGGGCTTCGGCATCTCCACCCCCGACGCGGCGCAGGACATCGCGGCGATTGCCGACGGCTGCGTGGTGGGATCGGCGATTGTTCACGACATCGGCGCAGGCAAGCCGGTGGCCGAGGTGCTGGCCAAGGTGGCCGCCCTTGCCGCCGGGGCGCACCGGGCCTAGGGCGCCTAGCCTGCGCGCAGCCGGTCGCGCGCGCGCGACAGCCACAGCGCGGTCAGCAGCAGGGGTGCGTTGTTGATCTCGCCACTGGCCACCAGCGCCATGAATTCGTCAAAACCCAGCACATGGCCGCGGATGTCTTCGGCCTCGGACGCCAGACCGAAGGTGCCCGCCACCCCGTCGGGCAGGTCGCAGAGCGCGACATAGGAATACAGAAATTCGGTCTTGACCCCGGGCGAGGGGTAATAGCCCGCCACCACCAGCAGATCGCCAAGGCTTAAGCCGGCCTCTTCCAGCGCCTCGCGCCGGGCGGTCTGATCGGGGCTCTCGCCGGGGTCGATGCGGCCCGCGATGGCCTCAAGCAGCCACGGCTGCGGATCGCCGCGCGCCATCGCGCCAACCCGGAACTGCTCGACCAGCAGCACCCGGTCGCGGCTTGGGTCATAAGGCAGCACCGTGACCGCATCGCACGACACAAACGCGGCGCGCGATACCGGCGCGCTCAGGCTGCCGTCGAAGCGGCGGTAGCGCAGGGCATAATCTTCCACGGCAAAGAACTCGGCGTAGCTCTGGCAAAAACCCTCGACCACCACGTCGCCGCTTTGGGCGTGACGCCGCCGCACCGTCGGGGCGGCGGTCGCCGCCCGCACCCGGCTGGCCCCGCGCACCAGCATCTGCGGGTAGCGCGCCCGGGTCCCGGCGGCGGGTTTCTCGGCCATCAACGCCATGAAATCGCCCGCCGTGGCGACCACGGTCTCGCCCCAGATCGCCGCCCAATCCGCAAGCCCCCACTCGGCACCGGGTTGCCACTGCCCGGTCTCGGGGAAATACACCCGCGCCGCAACCGCGCCACCGGGGGCCAGCACCATGACCTCGCGGCGAACGTAACCAAAGCCGCCCTCGTAGAAATCCAGCCGCGCCACATCCTGCGGCGTGGGATCGCGCAGCAGCACGCCCCCCGCCCGCCCGCCAGGCACCACCTGAATCAGCGGAAACGCCTGGCCCTGCGCCCAGAACACCGCGTGACCCGGCAGCACCGCAGGCTCGGGGGCAACATCGCGCCCC
>CAYQPD010000093.1:3692-9654 GCA_964419305.1 uncultured Rhodobacter sp. | reverse complement strand
CCGATCAGAAAGGCCTGCGCCAGCCCCTCGGGGCGCGGCTGGGCGGCATATTCGAGCCGCACCCCGAAGGCCGAACCGTCGCACAGCAGGCGCTGGAAGGCGGATTGATCTTCGGGGGTGGTGATGATCAGGATGTCGCGGATGCCCGCCAGCATCAGCACCGACAGCGGATAGTAGATCAGCGGCTTGTCATAAACCGGCAGCAGTTGTTTCGAGACCCCGAGGGTCAGCGGCCACAACCGCGAGCCGCTGCCACCCGCCAGAATGATGCCCTTGTATGTCATGTCGCTTGCCTCAGTTCGCGCACCACCTGCGCCAGCCCCACGCGCCAATCGGGGCGCGCCACGCCAAAGGTTGCGGCAAAGCTGGTGCTGTCAAGCCGCGAATTGGCCGGGCGGCGGGCCGGGGTGGGGTAGGCGCTGGTGGCAATGTCGCGCACCGTGCAGGCCAGTCCGGCCTGGGCAAGGATCGCGCGCGCGAAATCGGCCCAACTGACGTCGGGCGCGCCGCTGAAATGCCAGGTGCCGCCGGGTGCCGAACCTTCGTGCAAGCGGCGTGCGATGGTCAGCACGGCCTCGGCAATGGCGCTGGCCGGGGTTGGCCCGCCGATCTGATCCGCGACCACGCTGATTTCGTCGCGCGCCGCCCCCAGTCGCAGCATGGTTTTCACGAAATTGCTGCCATGGGCCGAGAACACCCACGAGGTGCGCAGAATGGCCGACACCCCGCCCGCCGTGCGCACCGCGATTTCACCCGCGAGCTTGCTGCGCCCGTAGGCCCCCAGCGGACCCACGGCAGCATCGGGCGCGCGCGCGCGGCTGCCGCTGCCGTCGAACACGTAATCGGTCGAAAGGTGGATGAGCGGCACCCCCCGCTCTGCCGCCGCTTTCGCCATCGCGGCGGGGGCTTCGGCGTTGATCACCTGCGCCAGCTCCGGCTCGGTTTCGGCACGGTCAACGGCGGTATAGGCTGCGGCATTGATCACGACGTCGGCGGTGCTTGCCTGCACCATACGGGCGCAGGCTTCGGGGTCGCTCAGATCCGCGTCGGTGCGGTTCAGGGTCTGCATCTGCCAGTCTGCCGGGCAGGCCCGGGCAAGCTCGCGCGCCACCTGACCGGTGTGGCCGAACACCAAGAGCCTCATGCCCGCACCCCCAGCCGCTGCCCGACCCCGGCGCGATTCTGCAGGGCGCGCCACCACGGCTCGTTGGCCAGATACCAATCGACGGTGCGCGCCAGACCCTGTTCCAGTGTGACCGAGGGGTGCCACCCCAACTCGGTGCGGATCCGCGTGGGATCAATGGCATAGCGCGCGTCATGGCCGGGACGGTCGGCCACAAAGGCAATCTGATCGGCGTAGGGCGTTTCGCGCGGGCGTTTTGCGTCAAGAATGGCACAGATCATCCGCACCAGATCAAGGTTGCGCACCTCGTTCTCGCCGCCGATGTTGTAGCTACGCCCCACCGTGCCGCGCGCCAGCACCGCCAAAAGGGCGTCGGCATGGTCTTCGACAAAAAGCCAGTCGCGCACATTGGCACCCAACCCGTAAACCGGGATCGCCTTGCCCGCCAGCGCGTTCAGGATCACCACCGGGATCAGCTTTTCGGGAAAGTGGAAGGGGCCGTAATTGTTCGAGCAATTGGTGATCAGCACCGGCAGGCCGTAGGTTTCGTGCCAGGCGCGCACCAGATGATCGCTGGCGGCTTTCGAGGCCGAATAGGGCGAATTCGGGGCATAGGGGCTGGTCTCGCTGAACTGACCGGTGGCCCCGAGGCTGCCGTAAACCTCGTCGGTCGAGACATGGTGAAAGCGGAACCCGGCCGGGCGACCGCGCGCCTGCCAGTAGCCGCGCGCCGCCTCGAGCAGGGTGAAGGTGCCGGTGACATTGGTGGCGATGAACGCGCCCGGCCCGTCGATCGAGCGATCGACATGGCTTTCGGCGGCCAGATGCAGCACCGCATCGGGCGCATGACGGGCAAAGATCAGGTCCAGCGCGGGCCGGTCGCAGATATCGGCCCGCTCGAAGGCATAAAGCGGGCTTGCGCTGACGCTGGCCACGTTATCAAGGCAGGCGGCGTAGGTCAGCGCGTCAAGGTTGACGACCTGATGGCCGCGCGCCACCGCCAGCCGCACCACGGCCGAGCCGATGAACCCTGCGCCGCCGGTGATCAGCAGTTTCATGGCTGGTCACTCCACAAGAACGGGCTGGCAAAATCGCGCAGCAAGGGGGCCGCCGCATCCTTGGCCGACAGCACCGCCGCGTCGGGTGCCAGGCCCCAGTCGATGGCGAGGTCGGGATCATCCCAGCGCACCGCCCCATCACAGTCGGGCGCATAGTGATCGGTGCATTTGTAGATGATTTCGGTGTCGGGCTCGCGGGTGGCAAAGCCATGCAGAAAGCCTGGCGGAAGCCACAACTGGCGGCCATTGTCGAACGACAGATCGACCCCCAGCCAGCGCCCATAGCTCGGGCTGCCGATGCGGATATCGACCGCCACATCGAACAGTCGCCCCCGGCCACAGCGCACCAGCTTGCCTTGCGCGTGCGGCGGCGACTGAAAATGCAAGCCCCGCACGGTGCCGACCTGGTGCGACAGCGAATGGTTGTCCTGCACGAACTCGGGCAGATCGACCCCGGCCTCGAGCAGGGTCTTGCGGTTCCAGCTTTCGCAAAAGAACCCGCGCGCGTCGCCGAACCGGCGCGGCGTCAGGATCAGCAGACCGGCAAGGGCAGGGCGCTCGATGATCAATCCTGGCTCCCGAAAACAAGCATGACAACCAACCTGCCCGAACCTGAAACCTTTCAGACCACGCTCGCCGCAGTCCGGCGCCGGACCATCGCAAGCCACCAATTCCCGCGCCGTTGCCCTAGCGGCGGCGGTCGCGGCGCGCGCTCATCGGCTGAAAGGCCACGCTGACATGGGCCTCGCAATAGGGCTTGCCCGGCACCGACGGCAGGCCGCAGAACCAGAACGCCTCGGTCGCGGGATCGCCGATCGGCCATTTGCAGGTGCGTTCGGTCAGATCCATCAATGTCAGCTTGCGCGCCCGCTTTTCGACCTCGCGCACCGAGGCCAGGGTTTCGGGGCTGATCTCGTTGGCCGAGGGTTGCGGCGGCAGCGGCTGACCCGCCGGGATGATCGCCTTGCGCAGCGCGATCGGTGCGATTGCAGGGGCTACCGCTGCCGCCGCAGAAGCCGGGTCGGGTGGGTCGGGTTGGCGCTGGGGTTCGACACCGTGCGGCGCTGCGGCGGGCGGCGGTGTCGGTTCGGCGGCGGTATCAACGGCGGGGGCGTCGTCGTCCTTGCCCGCCGGAGTGCTGACGCGATTGGAAAGGCCCAGCCGATGCACCTTGCCGATCACCGCGTTGCGGGTCACGCTGCCCAGTTCCTTGGCAATCTGGCTGGCACTCTGGCCTTCGGCCCACATCTTCGTGAGCGTCTCGACGCGCTCGTCGGTCCAGGACATGCGTGATCTCCGGTCTGGCAGAACAGGGGGGGGGCGGGCTGCCCCGCCGGTTTGGTGCCATTCTAGTCGGCGCACCGGGCAGATACAAGCGCGCCCGATGGGCGTGCAACCCCGGTTTTCAGCGCCCCCGGCCTGCGCCAGACCCGGCGCATGCCCCCCGGACCGCCCATAGCCCCCGGCCCCGACGCCGACGCGCCCGCGTCCGGGCGTGACCCGCCCGCGTGGCCCGCGGCACCACGCCCCCCTCATCCCGTCGATTTCCCCGATCCAGCGTTGACACTGGCCTGCGCCTTTGGCACCCCTCAGGCAAGCCGTGCAAGGATAGTGCCATGATCCCCTCCGTTCTGCCGACCTACAACCGCGCGCCGCTGGCTTTTGTCAGCGGTCAGGGCTCGTGGCTGACCGCCGAGGACGGCAGCCGCTACCTCGACCTTGGCGCGGGCATCGCGGTCAACGCCTTGGGCCACGCCCACCCCGATCTGGTTGCCACCCTGACTGAGCAGGCGGGCAGGCTGTGGCATGTCTCGAACCTCTACCGCATCCCCGAGCAGGAACGGCTGGCCGATCTGCTGGTCGAACACAGCTTCGCCGACACCGTGTTCTTCACCAATTCCGGCACCGAGGCGGCCGAACTCGCGATCAAGATGGCGCGCAAATACTGGTTTGAGAAGGGCGATCCCGCGCGGGTCGAGATCCTGACCTTCGCAGGCGCGTTTCACGGCCGCTCGACCGGGGCGATCGCCGCCGCCGGGTCCGAAAAGCTGACCCACGGCTTCGGCCCCCTGATGCCGGGCTTTCGCAGCCTGCCGTTTGGCGACCATGACGCGCTGCGCGCCGCCCTGACCGACCGCACCGCCGCCGTGATGCTGGAACCCATTCAGGGCGAGGGCGGCATCCGGGTGCTGCCCGACGCCTGCCTCAAGGGCCTGCGCGATCTGTGCGACAGCACCGGCGCGCTGCTGATCCTCGACGAGGTGCAATGTGGCATGGGCCGCACCGGGCGGCTGTTCGCGCATGAATGGGCGGGGATAACCCCCGACATCATGATGGTGGCCAAGGGCATCGGCGGCGGCTTTCCCTTGGGCGCGGTGCTGGCCACCGAAGCCGCCGCCGCCGGCATGACCGCAGGCACCCATGGCTCGACCTATGGCGGCAATCCGCTGGGCTGCGCGGTGGGGGCGAGTGTGATGCAGATCGTGGCCGATCCGGGCTTTCTCGCCGAAGTCAACCGCAAGGCCGCGCTGTTGCGCCAGGGCCTCGAAGGCTTGGTGGCCAGCCACCCGGCGGTATTCGAGGCGGTGCGCGGTCAGGGCCTGATGCTGGGCCTCAAATGCCGCGCCGCCAATACCGAGGTGGTGAAGGCAGGCTACGCCGAGCACCTTCTCACCGTCCCCGCCGCCGACAACTGCCTGCGCCTGCTGCCCGCCCTCAACATCCCCGACGCCGATATTGCCGAAGCTCTGGCCCGGCTCGAGCGCAGCGCCTGCCGCCTTGACCCACCCCCGCAACCCTGAGCATCCGATTTCTCCTTTGTTCAAATATCCTCGGGGGGCCGGGGGGCCGACAGCCCCCCGCCTTCGCCTCAGAAAGCCCAGCCCATGAAGCATTTCCTCGATATCGACAAAACCCCCGCGACTGATCTGCGCGCCATGATCAACAGCGCCCACGCCATGAAACTTGCCCGCGCCGGCCGCCCCAGGGGCACCCCCGACGACGACCAGCCGCTGGCCGGGCGCATGGTGGCGCTGATCTTCGAGAAACCCTCGACCCGCACCCGCGTCAGCTTTGATGTGGGCGTGCGCCAGTTGGGCGGCCAGACCATGGTGCTGTCGGGGCGCGAGATGCAGCTTGGCCACGGCGAGACCATCGCCGACACCGCCCGGGTGCTGTCGCGCTACGTCGATCTGATCATGATCCGCACCTTTGAAGAGGCGACCCTGCTGGAGATGGCCGAACACGCCACGGTGCCGGTGATCAACGGCCTGACCAACCGCACCCACCCCTGCCAGATCATGGCCGACGTGATGACCTTTGAGGAACACCGCGGGTCCATCGCCGGCAAAAAGGTGGTCTGGGCCGGTGACGGCAACAACGTCTGCGCCAGCTTCCTGCACGCGGCCGGCCAGTTCGGCTTCGATTTCACCTTTACCGGGCCGGAGACTCTGGACCCCGAGCCCGCTTTCGTCAGCTTTGCCCGCGCAAAGGGCGTCACTGTCGCCATCGAGCGCGATCCGGCCAAGGCGGTCGCCGGGGCCGATCTGGTGGTCACCGACACCTGGGTCAGCATGCACGACCCCGAGTCGGCCAAAGAGCGCCGCCACAACCAGTTGCGCGGCTATCAGGTCAACGACGCGCTGATGGCACGGGCCAAGCCTGACGCGCTGTTCATGCACTGCCTGCCCGCGCACCGCAACGACGAGGCGACCTCGGCGGTGATGGACGGCCCGCATTCGGTGGTGTTCGACGAGGCCGAAAACCGCCTGCACGCGCAAAA
>CAYQPD010000093.1:0-3592 GCA_964419305.1 uncultured Rhodobacter sp. | reverse complement strand
GAAGTGATCCCGCAACTGCGCCTGATCGCCGACATGCTGCCGCTGTGGCGTCAGGTCACCATTGCCTGCGATCACGCCAAGGGGGCCTGCGCCCGGCTGGCAGGGCTTGAGGCACCGAGCTTTGCCGACGCCGAGACCACCCTGGCCGAGCTGCGCGACCGCATCAGTCGCACCATCGCCTATCTCGCCACCATCCCGGCCGATGCGTTCGAGGCCGCCGACGCGCGCACCATCGCCATCAAGGCCGGTTCGCACGAGCGCAGCTTCGGGGCGGTGCAATACTACTTCGGCTACGCGCTGCCGAACTTCTACTTTCACATGGCCACCGCGCACGGCATCTTGCGCGCCAATGGCGTCGATGTCGGCAAGGCCGATTTTCTCGGGGCCTGAGCCGGGTGCGGCGCTGGTGCCGTGCTACAAGACCGGTCGGTGGCGCTGATCCGCCGCCGCCACCCGACGCGCCAGCGCCGCGACCCCGATCAGCACCAGCGCCAGCACGGCGTAGGTCAGGCGAAAACCGATGTGGTCGGCGACCAGGCCAATGCTGGCCGGGGCCACCAGAATGCCCGAATACCCCATCATCGTCACCACCGAAATTCCCACCCCGGCCCCAAGTCCGGGGTGATTGCCCGCCGCCGACAGGATGATCGGCACCATGTTGGCAATGCCAAGCCCCGCCAGCGCGAACCCGGCGATGGCCAGCGGCGCGGTCGGGGCAAGGCTCGCCGCCAGCAACCCCGCCGCCGCCACCGCGCCCGAGACCCGCAGCGTCGCCACCGCACCATGACGGCCTCGCAGGTGATCACCGGCAAACCGCATCACCGCCATGGCGGCGGCAAAACCGGCGAAGGCCAGGCCCGAGGCCGCCATCGGGCTGCCCAGCTCACGCGCCAGATAGAGCGCCGACCAGTCCAGCACCGCGCCCTCCGGCACCATCGCGCCCAGCGCCATCAGGCCCAGCAGGTAGATTGCCCCGCCGCGTGGCCAATGCGACCCCGCACCACCAGCGGCGGTGGGCGGATGCGGCACCGGCGGCTCGCCGCGAAGGTGGGGGGCGGCCAGCCCCACCAGCCCCAGCGCCACGGCAGATACGACCAGCGCGTGCCCCCCCGACCCCAGCGCCGCAATCAGCACGCCCCCGAGGCTCCCCCCCAGAAAGCCGCCCAAAGACCAGAACCCGTGCGACGACGACATGATGGCGCGCCCGAGACGGCGCTCGACCTCGACGGCGTTGGCATTCATCGCCACATCCATGCAGCCGATCAGCCCGCCCATCCCCACCATCGCCAGCGCCAGCAGCGCCAGCGTCGGGGCCAGCACCACCGCCGCCAGCGTCCCGCTGGCCGCCACGGCAAAGCCGCGCAGCACCACGCGCGAGCCGAATCGCGCGATCAGCCCCCCCGCCAGCGCCATCGCCGCCACCGCCCCCAGCCCCAGCCCCAGGATCAGCAACCCCAGGCCGAAAGCGGTAAGGCCGTGGCGCGGCAGCAGCAACGGAATCTGTGGTGCCCATGATCCCATGATGAAGCCGTTGACCAGAAACATCAAAGCCACCGCCCACCGCGCCCGCACCAGCTCGCTGCCACTTGCCCGCATCACCTTTCCCTCATGGTTGCCGGTCCCATTGCAACCCTATTTTCTTCTCTGCCCAAATATCCCGGGGGGTCCGGGGGGCAGAGCCCCCCGGTTTTCCCGCCGCCTCAGGTGCCGCGCGGCTTGGCGCGGGTGGTGGGCAGGGCGGCGCGCGGGTCTTCGGGCCACGGGTGGCGCGGGTAGCGGCCACGCAGATCGCGCCGCACCTCGGCATAGCTCGTGGCCCAGAACCCCGGCAGGTCGGTGGTCACCTGCACCGGCTTGCCGCCCGGCGACAGCAGCGTCAGGCGCAGCGGCAGGCGCTTTGGCCCGACCGTCGGATGCACCCCGACCCCGAACAGCTCTTGCAGCCGCAGCGCGATACCGGGTGCCTCGCCCTCGTAGTCGATCGCGATGCGCCGCCCCAGCGGGGTCTCGAAATGGGCAGGCGTCAGGCGGTCCAGCAGGTGCTGGCCGTCCCAGCCCAGCACCTGTGCAAGCGGCCCGGTCAGATCGAAGCCGCGCAGATCGGCCTCGGTCCGGGCCTTGCCCAGATGGGGCAGCAGCCAGTCCTCGGCCGCCGCCAAAATCCCGGCGTCGCTGAAATCCGGCAGATCGGCACCATCCCGACGGCAAAGCTGCACCCGCGCCGCCAGACGGCGCGCACCGGCGCTCCACGGCAGGCCGATCAGCCGCAGGCCCTCAAGAGCCGCCCCGGCCAGCGCTGCGGGCGGGGCCTCGGGCCAGGGCCGATCATCCAGCACCAGCGCCCCCAGGCACTCCTGCCGGCGCGCCAGCACCCGCCCGTCGCGGCGCGACCAGGTGCAGACCTCGCGCCAGGCAATGCTGGGGCTGAACACCGCGCGCAACTCGGCCTCACCGATCTCGACCGCCTGCCGGACCACCGCCTCGCGCACCTCGCCGTCAAGATCGGTGGCGACGATCAGCCGGGCACCCGAGAGCGGCAGCCCCGGCGCCATCACCGCCCCCTTGCCGCCCGCCAGCAGCCAGCGCGGGGCCTCGCCCGCGCGCCGCAGCCCGATCCGGTCGGGATAGGCGAGTGCTGCCATCTGCGCCAGCGTCAGCGGAACCGTAGGCGAGGGCGGGGCGGCGCGCGCCAGCCGCCGCGCCTCAAGCCGGATGCGATCAACCCCGGCGCGGTTGACGGTATAGGGGTGATCGGCCTCAAACCGCCCCGGATCGCGGATCGCGGCGATGCGCAACGCAAGGTCCGGCGGCGCTGCGCGCAGCGGGTCGCGCTCGGCCAGCAGGGCGGCCAGGGTGGCGGCCTCATTTGCCCCCCCGGCGCGCAGCAGCATGTGCCCGAGCCGCGGGTGCAGCGGCAGCGCCGCCAGCGCCCGCCCGTGCGCGGTGATCCGGCCCACCGCATCCAGCGCCCCAAGCCCGGTCAGCAGGGCGCGCGCCTCGGCCAGAGCACCGGGATTGGGCGGGGTCAGCAAGGCCAGCCCCGCCAGCCCGTCGCCGCTGCCGCCCCACAGTGCCAGCTCCAGCGCCAGCCCGGTCAGATCGGCGGTCTCGATCTCGGCCGGGGCAAAGGCGGCAAGGCCCCCTTCCTCGCCGCGCGTCCACAGCCGGTAACATACCCCCGCCGCCACCCGGCCCGCCCGGCCCCGGCGCTGCGCGGCCTCGGCGCGGCTGACGCGCTCGGTCACCAGCCGCGACATGCCGGAACCGGGGTCGAACCGGGCGCGCCGCGCGCGACCGGCATCCACCACCACCCGCACATCGGGAATGGTCAGCGAGGTTTCGGCAATCGCGGTGGCCAGCACGATGCGCCGCTGCCCCGCCTGCGCCGGACACAGCGCCGCGCGCTGCGCGGCAAAATCCATCGCCCCGAACAGCGCGCGCACCGCGCAAGCCGCGGGCAGGCGACCCTTCAGCGTGGCCTCGACCCGCCGGATCTCGCCCTCGCCGGGCAGGAACACCAGCACCCCGCCCCCGATCGCGGCGGTCTCGTCCAGCGCTTGCAGCACCAGCGCTGCCGCCGCGACCTCAAGCC
>CAYQPD010000092.1:0-9672 GCA_964419305.1 uncultured Rhodobacter sp. | reverse complement strand
AGCATGTGCTGATCCCGACCGCCCCGGCCATCCTGAACGCCATCCGCCACGCCACCGGCGCGCAGATCACCCGCCTTCCGGCGCGACCCGACCGGGTGCTGGCGGCGATCAGGGAGGCGGGGCGATGACCGGCGACAAGATCCGCTGCGATGCCTGCCCGGTGATGTGCTACATCGCGCCGGGTCAGACCGGGGCCTGCGATCGCTATGCCAACGCGGCCGGGCGGATCGTGCGCAGCGACCCGGTGGTGATGCTTAGCCGCACGGTCAAAGCCGGGGGGCGGCTGGTGCCGTTTGCGCAACCCAACTGGGACGGCCAGATGGTGACGCCCGAAGATGCGTTTGTTACCGGGATCGGCGCGGGCACCACCTACCCCGACTACAAGCCCGCGCCGTTCATCGTGGCGTCACAAGTGGACGGGGCAGATATGGTCACCGTGGTGACCGAAGCGATCTTCAGCTACTGCGGGGTGCGGGTGAAGATCGACACCGACCGCCATCTCGGGCCCGAGGGCGCGGTGGTGCGGGCGGGCGGCGAGGCAATCGGCCTGGTCACCACCGCCGAATACGGCAGCCAGATGCTGTCGCTGGGGGGCGTGCGGCATCTGACCGGCGGCTCCAAGGCCGAGGGCCGCGCCACCTGCGCCGCCGAGCTTGCGCTGTGCAACGGCGCGGCGGTGGAACTGGTGATCGACGGCGGTGCAACCTTGGTGGTGCAGGCGGGGGCTGCGCCGATCGTGAACGGGGTGCCCGAGGCGCGGATGCGGGTCGGCTGCGGCTCGGCCACCATCGGCATGTTCGCCAGTGGCTGGCGCGGGCTGGTGGACGAGGTGGTGGTGGTCGATGACCACATCACCGGGGTGGTGTCGGAACATCAGGCCGGCAAGGTGCTGGGCTGGGCGGAGACCGGGATCAGGATCAAGGGCCACCGCTCGACGCCGGGGCGCTACTTTCAGGTCTCGGAGCCCGGTCTGGGCTGGGGCGGCACCTGCCTGACCGACCCACTTGAAATCCTCGGGCCGTGGAACCCCGCCAAGGGCGCGCGGCCGGGTCTGACGCTGTTGATGGTTTCGACCACCGGCGAGGATCACGGCTATTTCGTGCTGGACGAGGCGCTGGTGCCGCGCCTGCGGCCGCTGCCTTCAAGTCTGCGCGCCACGGTCGGGCTGATCGCCGAGAACTGCGAGCCGTCGCTGTGCTCGGTGCTGTTCAGCGCCGGTGCGGGCGGGTCGCTGCGCGCCGGGGTCACGCGCAACCCGGTGCGGCTGACACGCTCGGTGCAGGGCGGCATCACCCGGCTGACCTGCGGCGGGGCGGAATGTTTCGTCTGGCCGGGTGGCGGGATCACCTTCATGGTCGATGTCACAAAGCTGCCTCCGGGGGCGTTCGGTTACGTGCCGACCCCCGCGCTGGTGGCACCCTTGGAATTCACCCTGCCGCGCGCCGATTATCTGGCGCTGGGCGGGCATGAAGGCGCGATCCGCGATCTGGCGCAGATCGAGGCCGAGGGGGCGGAATATGTGACGGCGGGGCGGGTGCAGCCCTGGCCGGGGGCGCAGCGCTGAGCGGGGTGCCGGTGGGCGGGAAGGTGAGTATTTGGGCAAAGAAGAAACCGGGCGGCGCGGCGTGAGGGGGATGCAGGTGGCCTGGCTGGAGGGCGGGCGGCTGCATCTGAACCACGGGCCGATAGATCTGGTGATCGGCATTTTCGGGCCTGAGCGGGCGGTCGGGGATGCTTTTGTGCGGGCCATCGCGCGGTTTGACGGGTTGCTTGAGGAACTGGTGGCGGAACTGCCCGCCTTGCGGTCAGCCAGGCCGCTGGCGCTGCATGGCCCGGTGGCGCGGGCCATGGCGGCGGCGGTGGCACCGCACCGCCCGGCTTTCATCACCCCGATGGCGGCGGTGGCGGGGGCGGTGGCGGATACGGTGCTGGCCGCAGGCGTGGGGCCGGGGGTGCGCCGCGCCTATGTCAACAATGGTGGCGACATTGCGCTTTATCTGGCACCGGGGCAGGCGCTGCGTTGTGCTGTGGCGCAGGCGGGGGTGGGCGGGCTGATCACGATCAATGACCATGATCCGGTGCGCGGGATCGCGACCTCGGGCTGGCGCGGGCGCAGTTTCTCGTTCGGGATTGCCGATGCGGTGACGGTGCTGGCGGCCAGCGCCGCGCGCGCCGATGCTGCCGCCACGATGATCGCCAACGCGGTCGACCTGCCCGGCCATGCCGCCATCACCCGCCGCCCGGCGGTCGAGCTTCAGGTTGACAGTGATCTCGGCTCGCGGCTTGTCACTGTCGCGGTCGGCACCTTGACACCCGGCGAGGTAGCGCGCGCGCTGGATCGCGGGGCTTTGGTAGCCGACGCCTTGCGGGCGCGCGGGGTGATTGCGGGGGCGGCGCTTTTCCTGCACCATGAGGTGCGAATCCTTGGCCAGATGGCGCTGGCCCGAACCCCGGAGCCCTGCCTTGGCTGATTTCATCTTGCGTAAAGTCGCCCTGCTCGTCGAGGAGATCAGCCACGAGGGCGGGCCTGCCCCTGAGGTGCCCCGCCTGCGCGGGGCCATTCTGGCGGTGGTCAGCAATCCCTTCGCCGGGGCTTACGTCGCCGATCTGCAACCGGCGATGGCGGATCTCAAGCCCCTGGGTTTGATGCTGACCGACCGGCTGATTGCCGCCCTGGGTGGGCGCGACGGGATCGACGGTTATGGCAAGGGCGCGATGGTGGGGGCGGCGGGAGAGGCCGAGCATGGCGCGCTGTGGCACGTGCCGGGGGGCTATGCGATGCGCGAGCGGCTGGGCACCAGCCGCGCCATCGTGCCCTCGACCATGAAGGTCGCGGCGATGGGGGCCAGCATCGACATTCCGCTGGGTCATATCAACGCGGCTTACGTGCGCAGCCATTTCGACACGATCACGGTGGCGCTGCCCGATGCGCCACGGCCTGACGAGATCGTGTTCGTGCTGGCAATGGCCAAGGGGCCGCGGGTCCACAGCCGGATGGGCGGGCTGGAGGTCTGGCAGGTCACGGGCGAGGACGGGCTGCGCTGATGCGGGGGCTGACGCTCGCCCTGTGCCTGGCGCCGGGGGCGGCGTTGGCCTGCGCCCTGCCGCCATCGGTGGTGATGACCCTGCCGACCGGGCGCTACATCTTTGCCGCAGCCGCCACCGTGGCGGCCACCGCGCTGATCGGGGCGGCGGCGAACCGTCTGCCGCCGCTGCGGGCGCGGCTGCTGGCCGAGCACCGGGTGTGGCTGCCCGAAGCGGTGACCAGTTATCTGGCGTTTTTGGCCTTCGTCGGGCTGGTGCTGGTGGGGTTTCTCGGTGACCGCGACCCCTATCACAACCTTCTGACGCTGCTGTTCTGGACCGGAGTCTGGGTGGCGCTGCCGCTGGCATCCTTGCTGTTTGGCAATCTGTGGCGGCGGATCAGCCCGTGGACCGCGGTGGTGCGGATCACCCGCCTGATGCTGGGGTGGCAGGGCAGCATCGGGCTGGCGCGGCTGGGGCATCTGCCGGCGGTCGCGGGTTATCTTGGCTTCATCTGGTTCGAGATCGTCTCGCTGTCGCCGGACGATCCGGCAGTGCTGGCGCGGGTGGCGCTGGTCTATTGGCTGGTCATTTTCGTGCTGGCGGTGCTTGAGGGCGACGACTGGTTGCAGCAGGGCGAGTTCCTGACCGTCTATTTCGGCTTCATCGCCCGGATCGCACCGTTCTGGCGCGAGGCTGCGGGCGGCGGGCGGGTGCGGCTGCTCACAGGTTGGCCGGGCAGTCAGGTGCTGGCCATGCCGCCGCTTTCGCCCAGTGCGGTGATTTTTCTGACGCTGGCGCTGGCGGGCCTGACCTTCGACGGGCTGCACGAGACCTTTTTCTGGCTCGGGCTGATCGGGCAGAACCCGCTCGAGTTCACCGGGCGCTCGGCGGTGGTGGGGATCAACACGGTGGGGCTGCTGGCGGTCTGGGCGGCCACGGCGGCGGCGATCTTCGGGGCATTCGCGCTGGCACGTCGGCTGGCCGGGCAGCGCGGGCCGTTCTGGGCCGGGATCGGGCCCTTGATGCTGGGGTTTCTGGCGATTGCGGCGGGCTATCACGCGGCGCATTATCTGGTGACGCTGCTGACGGCGGGGCAATACACCCTGGCCGCGCTGAACGATCCGTTGTTTCGCGGCGATGCCTTTCTGGGCTTGCCGCCGTTCTATGTCTCGTTCGGCTTTCTGGCCGAGCCGGCGCTGGCGACTCTGATCTGGAACATCCAGTTTGCCGTGATCCTTGGCGCGCATGTGCTGGCGGTGGTGCTGGGGTTGCATCTGGCGGCGCGCGGCGGGCCGGTGGTCTGGCGCGCCCATCTGCCGATGACCGGGCTGATGGTGGGCTATACCGTGCTGGGGCTGTGGCTGCTGGCTTCGCCGATCGGGGCGTGAGCGGGCAGAATTTCGTGGACATCCTGTGTGCCTGCGCACATTCTTGACCCCAAGGCGCCGGGTGTGACAGGCGCCAGACCCAACCGTGGAGACAAAGCATGAAGACGCAATTGATCGGCCTCAACCCGTCGCGGCGCGCGGTTCTGAAGGGCATGGCGGGCAGCGGCGCGCTGCTGGCGGCCGGGGCCTTGCCGGGGTTCGTGCAGGCGCAATCCTCGGCCCCGATCAAGCTGGGGTTCCAGTTGCACCGCACCGGCATCGGGGCCGCTTACGGGCGCTGGTATGAACGCACCACCCAAGCCGCGCTCAAGGTGCTGAACGAGGCCGGCGGGATCAACGGCCGCCCGGTCGAGATCGTGTTCGAGGATGATGGCACCGATCCCAAGCGTGGCGCGGAAGTGGTGGAAAAGCTGGCCAGCCAGCACGGGGTGGATGCGATCTTCGGGCCACTGTTCAGCCATGTGGTGATCGGCTCGGCCCCGCGCGCGGGCGAACTGAAGGTGCCCTATCTGGTGTGTTCCGAGGGCTTTCACGTGGCCTCGGGGATGCTTAACCGCTGGACCCTGCAACCCGGCATCACCGATGTGAAGGCGCAGGTGCGGGCGATGGCACCGTGGGTCGCGGCCAATCTGGGCAAGAAGGTCACGATGGTGTTCCCCGACTATGCCTTTGGCTATGATCACCGCGACGCCTTCACCGAGGCGATGAAGGAACAGGGCGGCGAGGTGATCGCCATGATCGCGATTCCGCCGACCGAAACCAGCTTCACCCGCTACTTCCCGCAGATTCCGGCCGAGACCGAGGTGCTTTACCACGTCATGGTCGGGCCGGGCGTGCTGACTTTTGTCAAGGAACTGGGCGAGTTCTACGGCTCGGGCGCGAAACCGCATCTGTTCGGCTTCATCGATTCGCTGGAAGCGGTCGATATTGCCAGCCCCGGCCTCGAGTTCCTCGAAGGCTCGCACTTCTGGGAAGGTCACAACCGGATGCAGCAATCCGACGCCAGCGAGCATGAAATCTTCTACCGCGCGGCGGTGGGGGTCGATGCCAACGGCGCCTCGCTTGCAGACCCCGCCGATGTCGCGACCTATGCCCACATGTTCTCGACCTGGGAGACCCTGTTCGTGATCAAGGTCGGGATGGAGGCGGCGGGCTATCAGGGCGTGGCCGATCGCCAGAAGCTGGTCGAGGCGATCGAGGCGATGACCGCGATGGAGCATTCGCGCGAGCATCCGCAGGGCGACAAGCTGTTCAACGGCAAGACCCATCAGGTGTTCGGCCATCAGTTCATCAGCGAGGTGGTGGGCGGCAAGCTGCTGCGGGTCCACACCACCAGCCTTGAGGACGGCGCCTATCCTGACGCGGTGGATTACACCACGCAGTCGTTCTGATCCCGGAGCGGCGGGGGCTTTGCGGCCCCCGCACTGCCGATGGATTTCGGACCCTTCCTTTTGCTGGCCGTGATGGAGGGCCTGGTCGCCGCCGCGGTGCTGGCGCTGACCGCGGTGGGACTGTCGCTGGTGTTCGGCGTGATGCGGGTGGTCAACGTCGCACACGGCGAGTTCTTCATGCTGGGCGCGGTTTCGGCGTGGTTTGTCACGCATTGGCTGCCGGGGCCGCCGGTTGTGGGCTTTGCGCTGGCGCTGATCCTGTGCCCGGCTTTGGTGGCGGCTGTAGCGGCGGCGGCTGACCTCGCGGTGCTGAAGCGGCTGAATTATCAGCCGCAGGCCACCATCGTCGCCACCATCGGGCTCTTATACATCCTGCAACAGGCGGCGCTCAGCCTTTACGGCCCCGAAGCGCGGCCGGTTGCAGCGCCTTTCACCTTGCGCCTCCAGTTCCCATGGTTCGGCTATTCCGGCTACAAGCTGGCGGTGGTGGTGGCGGCGGCGGTGATCCTGACCGTGGTGTGGCTGGTGATGACCCGCAGTCGCGCCGGGTTGGTGATGCGGGCAACCCAGATCGACCGCGATACCGCGCAGGCGTTCGGGATCAATGTCGATCGGGTCTATGCCGGGGTGTTCGCCTTTGGCGCTGCGCTGGCGGCGGTGGCGGCGGTGCTGATCGTGCCGATCCAGCAGGCGCATTACCTGATGGGGGGCGATCCGCTGCTGATGTCGTTCATCGTGGTGATCATTGGCGGGCTGGGCAGTCTGCGCGGCACGGTGGTGGCGGCGCTGCTGATCGGGCTGTCGGACGGGGTGATCTCGATGTTCTTCTCGCCGACGCTGGCCAAGATTCTGGCGACGCTGCTGGTGGCGCTGGTGCTGGTGTTTCGCCCGCAAGGCCTGTTCGGGCGGCGCGCGGGATGAGGGTCTGGACCCTGCATCTGGCGGTTCTGGTGCTGCTGTTCGGGCTGCAATTCGTGCTGCCGCCCTATCATTTCACCAATTTCGCCCGGATCATGGTGCTGGCGGTGTTTGCCATGGGCTACAACATCGCTTTCGGTGTGACCGGCCTGCTAAGCCTGGGGCATGCGCTGCTGCTGGCCGCCGGGATGTATGGCACCGGCCTTGCGATCACCGCTCTGGGCTGGCCTGCGGCTCCGGCGCTGCTGGCCGGGCTGGTGGCGGGCGGGGTGATGGCGCTGGCGGTGGGGGTGCTGGCGCTGCGCACCGCGGGCGTGGCCTTCATGATCGTGACGCTGATGTTCGCGCAGGCCGGGTATCTGACGATCCTTTATTTCGGCCCGGTCACCGGCGGCGACGAGGGGCTGGTGCTGGCGCGCGGTGCGCGGGCAATCGGCGGGCTTGACCTTTCGGCCGACACGCCGCGCTATCTGGCGGCGCTGGCGCTGTTTGCGACAGCACTACTGGCCAACCTCGCGCTGGTGCGTTCGCGCCTGGGGCGGGTGATGGTGGCGATGCGCGAGAACGAGGAACGCAGTCGGATGCTGGGCTACAACCCGTTCGCGGTGAAACTGGCGGCGCTGGTGATCTCGGGCCTTTACGCCGGGGCGGCGGGGGCGGGTTATGCGGTGCTGTTTGGCTATATAGGTGCCAGTTTCGCGGGCATCCAGTATTCCATCCTGCCGCTTTTGTGGGTGCTGCTGGGCGGGGCGGGGGTGGTGCTGGGGCCGCTGGTGGGCGTGCTGGTGATGTTCTATCTGATCGACATTTCCAGCGGTTACACCACGGCGCATCTGCTGGTGGTGGGGCTGGCGCTGCTGGTGCTGGTGCTGTTTGCCCCGAAGGGGATCCTTGGGGCTTTGCGCGAAAGGTTGTGGCCATGGCTGCCATGAGCCTGCTGTCGGCGCGCGGCCTGATCCGCCATTTCGGCGGGTTGCGGGCGGTGGACGGGATTGATTTCGACCTGGAGGCGGGGCAGATTCACGCCCTGATCGGGCCGAATGGCGCGGGCAAGACCACCTTCGTCGGGCTGCTGAGCGGGCGGATTCCGGTGCAATCGGGCACCATCTGGTTCAACGGGCAGGACATCACCCGCCTGCCCGCTCACCGCCGGGTGGCGCTTGGGATTGCCTATACCTTTCAGATCACCTCGATCTTTGCCGCCCTGCCGGTTTACGACAACGTGGCGCTGGCGGCGCAGCGCCTGCACCGGCGCGATCTGCGGGTGCACAGCATGGCGCATCTGGCGCGGGTGGGGCTGGAGGGGCGCGCCGATCAGGTGGCGGGGACGCTGGCTTATGGCCACCAGCGCCTGTTGGAGATTGCGATGGGGCTGGCGCTCGAGCCGCGTCTGCTGATCCTTGACGAGCCGACGCAGGGGCTGGCGAATGCCGAGATCGACGGCTTCAAGGCGCTGGTGCGCGGGGTGACCCCTCAGACCACGGTGCTGCTGATCGAGCACAACATGGAGGTGGTGATGGATCTGGCTGACCGCATCACCGTGCTCGATGCCGGGCAGGTTCTGGCCAGCGGCGCGCCCGCCGAGATCAGGGCCAACCGGGCGGTGCAGGCCGCCTATCTGGGGGGATGAATGCTGGTGCTGGAAGGGGTCGATGCAGGTTACGGCAACGTGCAGGTGCTGCGCGGGCTGTCGCTGACCGCCAAGCCGGGCGAGGTGACCTGCGTGATGGGCCGCAACGGCGCAGGCAAGACCACCCTGATGCGCGCCATCATCGGGCAGGTGCGCCTTGCCGCAGGCCGCATCCTGCTTGACGGCCAGCGGATTGATACCCTGCCCGCGCATCAGGTGCCGCGCTTTGGGGTCGGCTATGTGCCGCAGGGGCGGCGGTTGTTTGGCGCGATGACGGTGGCGGAAAATCTGGATATTGGCCTG
Source organism: uncultured Rhodobacter sp. (assembly GCA_964419305.1). Lineage (GTDB taxonomy): Bacteria > Pseudomonadota > Alphaproteobacteria > Rhodobacterales > Rhodobacteraceae > CAYQPD01. The sequence continues at coordinate 1,015 of CAYQPD010000092.1, read as the reverse complement.
ATGACGCGCGGCCATGGCGCGGCTACCCGCGACCATGTGCTGGCGCTGTTCCCGCGCCTGCGCGAGCGGCTGGGGCAGGTCTCTGCCACCCTGTCGGGCGGCGAGCAGCAGATGCTGGCGATTGCGCGGGCGCTGTGCCTTGAGCCCAAGGTGCTGCTGCTGGACGAGCCGACCGAGGGGTTGCAGCCCTCGATGATCGCCCTGATCCGCGATACCGTTCTGGCGCTGAAAGCCGCCGGGGTGGCGGTGGTGCTGGTCGAGCAGCGGGTCGATGCGGTGCTGGCGGTGGCCGATCTGATAGCCTTCGTGGTGGCCGGGCAGGTGGTGGAAACCCTGCCCGCGCCGGGTCTTGCGGCGGATGCGGCGCAGTTTCAACGCTATGTGGGGGTGTGAATGGCCGGTCTGGTGGCTGGGGTGGATGTCGGCGGCACCTTCACCGATCTTGCGATCTTCGATCCCGCCTCGGGTGCTGTGCGGCTGGCCAAGGTGCCGACCACGCTTGATCCCGCCAGCGGCGGGCAGGCACAGGGCGTGCTGAACGCGTTTGCGCAGGCGGGGGCGGATCTGGCCGCGGTCGATCTGATCGTGCACGGCACCACCACCACCACCAACGCGGTGCTGGAACGCAACCTCGCCCGCACCGGGCTTGTCACCACCGCCGGCTTTCGCGATGTGCTGGAGCTGGGGCGGCGCACCCGGCCCGCGCCTTACGGCATGACCGGGCGTTTTGTGCCCATCATCCCGCGTGATCTGCGCCTTGAAGTGCCCGAGCGCATGGATGCGCAAGGCCGGGTGGTGCTGGCGCTGGACGAGGGCGCGCTGCGCACGGCGCTGGCGCAGTTGATCGCGGCGGGGTGCGAAGCGCTGGTGATCCACTTTCTGCATTCCTACGCCAACCCGGCCCACGAGCGGCGTGCGGCGGCGATTGCGGCCGAGCTTTGGCCCACCCGCTATGTCACCTGCGGCCACGCCATGCTGTCGGAAAGCCGCGAGTTCGAGCGCGGCGTGACGGCGG
>CAYQPD010000091.1:2367-9878 GCA_964419305.1 uncultured Rhodobacter sp. | reverse complement strand
GGCTGGGCGGGGAAATCGGGCGGCAGGCAGGCAAATGTTTCGCATGCGAAACATTAACCACCCGCCGCCCTACAGGATGAAGTCGCCCGGCGTCAGTGCTGCGGTCGTGGTCGCGAGGATCTGCAGGTTGGCCGCGCCGATAAAGCTGAAGGCCTGATTGCCCGTGACAAAGGGATTGCTGTCGATCGCCGCGGCGCCCGGTGCTCTCGAAGGTCGAGCGGTAGTAAAACTCATCTGCCCCCGCCCCTGCGTCCAGCACGTCCCGGCCGTTGCCGCCGATCAGGATATCATTGCCCGCGCCGCCGCCATCCGGTCGCCCCGCTGTGGCTGACGGTGTCGGTATCGAGCATCCAGAGCGCATGCGCCTCGGCGGCGCGATCAAGGGCGGCGTTGGGGGCCAGCACCTGCTTGGCGCTGGCGGTGATGGTGCCGGGGGCCAATCCCTGATTGAGGTCGATGCCATAGCGCGCGGTTGATCAACTCCAGCATGTATTGTTCGGCGGCGGTCATGGGCATTCGGCATACTCCTGAATGGCACCGACGGAAGGGGGCTGGACCCCCGGCATGATATCACGGCTTCCGGCTAGCACAAACCCGACCGGCCGGGCCATGGCGTGACCAAAGGCAGGCATTTTGCCGGCAGCTTTCCGCCGCGATCACCACGGGTGGCGCGCAGGCGGCCCTACCCCCGTCCGGGCCTCCGGCTGGGCCCCCGCGCCCCAGCCGGGCTTGAGTAACTTGCGGCCAGCGGTTAACTGGTGACGCACGCAACAGGGGGCCTTCATGCGATTCGGCGTAGTCATGCCCTTTTTTGCCTTGTTTCTCGCCTCTTGCGCTTCCTTCACCGATTTTCCGGTAAACCCGGACGCGATGCGTGAAGAGCTTTCGGCGCTGGAGACCACGGTCACGGTGGTGCAGATCGACGCCAGCAACATCGCGCAATATGATCGCCCGCGCCTGCCGACTTCGGCCGTCACCAATCTGCCGGCCTCGGATGGCTGGAATTACCGCGTCGGCACCGGTGACATCCTTGATGTCGTGGTCTGGGAGCACCCCGAGCTGACGATGCCGGGCGGCGATCAGCGCAATCCGCTGGATTCCGGTCTCAGGGTGCAATCGGATGGCACCTTCTTCTATCCTTACGTCGAGCAGGTTCAGGCCAAGGGGCTGACGCCGGAAGATATCCGCAAGAACCTGTCGCTGGCGCTGACCGAATTCATTCCCAAGCCGCAGATCGTGGTGCGGGTGGTGGGGTATAATTCGCAAAGCGTGCTGGTCACCGGCGAAGTGACAACCCCCAACCGCCAGGCCCTGACCGCCGAGCCGCTGTCGCTGCTGCAAGCGGTGGATGCGGCGGGTGGTCTGACCGCCAACGCCGACTCGCGCCGGGTCACGGTGCGCCGCGGCGGGCGGCTTTATGCGGTCGATCTGAAGGGCTTTCTGGAAAAGGGCACCGGCAGCGCCAACCCCACCCTGAGCCATGGCGACATCATCAATGTGCCCAAGCTGGAGCCGGCCGAGGTTTTTCTGCTGGGCCAGATCGTCAAGCCCTCGACCATTGATCTCAGCCATGAAGATGTCACCCTGACCCAGGCGCTGACCCGGGCGGGCGGCCTGCACGAAGGGGTGGCGGATGCGCGCGGCGTGTTCGTGTTCCGCACCACGGAAAATGGTATCACCGTCTATCAACTGGATGCCGCCAACCCGGTGGCCTTCCTGCTGGCCACCCGGTTCACCTTGCTGCCGCAGGATGTGATCTATGTGACCACCGCGCCGATCGCCAAGTGGAACCAGGTCATCAGTCGTCTGTTGCCGTCGGTCCAGGCGATCAATGCGGTTCAGACCGTGACGCAGTGAGGCGACATGATCGGATCGGTTCTGGTGGTCTGTGTCGGCAATATCTGCCGCTCGCCGGCGGGCGAGCGGGCCTTGCGGGCGGGGCTGCCGGGGCTGCGGGTAGAGTCGGCCGGGCTGGGGGCGCTGGTGGGCCACGCGGCCGATGCCGATGCCGCCGCCGCCGCTGCTGCCTGCGGTCTGTCACTTGACGGCCATGTGGCGCGCCAGTTCACCCCCGCGCTGGCGGCCGGTTATGATCTGATCCTGGTGATGGAACCCGGACACCGCGCCCAGATCATCCGCGAAGCGCCGCAACTGTCGGGCCGCACCTTGCTGTTCGATCAGTGGTGCGGCGGGCAGGGCATCGCCGACCCTTACCGCAAGGCACCGGAATTTCATGCCCGGGTGATTGACGACATTCTCAAGGCGGCCCAAACGTGGATCGCCAAACTGGACAAGAAACGCGACAAGGCACCGCGATGAGCACGACCAGAACCGACGTCACCGCCAATGGGGCCGCCAATGACGACGAGATCGACCTTGGCACCCTGGTCGGCGTGATCTGGGCCGGGCGCTGGCGGGTTGCCGGGGCGGTGTTCGCCGCCCTGCTGGTCGGCCTGGCGGTGGCCCTGCTCAGCCCGCCGGTTTACCGCGCCGATGCGCTGTTGCAGATCGAACCCAAGCGCAGCGGTCTGTCGCTGCCGACCGGGATGCAGGATCTGCTGGGCGGCGAGTCGGCGCAGACCCTGGCCGAGATCGAGATCCTGCGCTCGCGGCTGGTGCTGGGGCAGGTGGTGGATCAGCTTGCTCTTGATGTCAGCGCCACCCCGCGCCGCCTGCCGGTGATCGGCGAAGCCCTGAGCCGCTACGAGCTGCCTGATCCTGGCTTTGCCTTCCTTGCCCCCTATGCCTGGCATGCCGAGCAGATCACCCTGGGCGAGCTGGAAGTGCCCGCCACCTGGATCGGCGAAGAAATGACCCTGACCGCAACCGGTGGCACCGGCGGGTTCGATTACAGCGTTGCCCTGCCCGACGGCACCACCCGCCAGGGCAAGTTGCGCCAGCGGCTGGATGATCCGACCCTGGGGCTTGCCCTGCGGGTCGATGTGCTGGAAGGCCAGGCGGGGCGCGAGTTCATCATCACCCGGATGGATCCGCGCGATGTCATCGCCGCGTTGCGCAAGGCGTTTTCCGCCACCGAGACCGGGCGCCAGTCGTCGATCCTGAAGCTCGAGGTGTCGGGCGCGGATGGCGAGGCGATCAAACAGACCCTCAATGCCATCACCCGCACCTATCTTGAACAGAACATCTCGCGCAGCTCGGCCGAGGCCCAGAGCAGCCTGCAATTCATCATCAAGCAGTTGCCAAGCTCGGAAACCGCGGTGACGGTGGCCCAGGATGCGCTCAATGCCTATCGCCAGCAGCAGCAATCGGTCGATCTGACCTACGAGACCAAGGCCCTGCTGGAACGGGCCACCGAAATCGAACGCAGGCTGAGCGAGCTGGTGATTCAGGAAGAAGGTCTGAAACGGCTCTTCACCATCAACCATCCGGCCTATCAGTCGCTGTTGCAGAACCGCGACCAGTTGAACCAGCAGCTTGCCGAGCTGCGCCAGGAAAGCGGCGGCCTGCCGGAAACCCAGAAAGAGGTTTTCAACCTGACCCGCGATCTCGAAGTGGCTCAGGATGTCTATCTGCAACTGCTCAGCCGTCAGCAGGAGTTGCAGGTGGTGCAGGCCTCGGCGATCGGCAATGTGCGCATCCTTGACGGTGCCGTCACTGCCACCAAGCCGATCGCGCCACGCACGTCGCTGATCATGGCGCTGGCGCTGGTGCTGGGGCTGATGCTGGGGATCGGCGCGGTGGTGCTGCGCCATGCCACCCGCCACGGCATTCACGGCACTGCCGATATCGAGAAGCTGGGGATTGCGGTGTTTGCCACCGTCGGCTTTTCGGCGGCGTCAGACAAGAACCGCGACAAGCACGGGCGGTTGTCGATTCTGGCGCTTACCACGCCGACCGATCTGGTGATCGAGGCGCTGCGCTCGCTGCGCACCGCGCTGCATTTCGGCATGCTCGATGCCAAGACCAACTCGGTGCTGCTGACCTCGGCCGCGCCGGCCGCGGGCAAAAGCTTCATCGCCGTCAATCTGGCGGTGATTGCCGCGCAATCGGGCCAGCGGGTGTGCCTGATCGACGCCGATCTGCGGCGCGGCTACCTGCGGCGCTATTTCGGACTTGATCGCGCCCACCCCGGCCTGGCCGAACTGCTGGCGGGGGAAAAGACCGTGGCCGAGGTGGCGCATCACGGTTCGGTTGAGGGGCTGGATTTCATCCCCACCGGGCAGATGCCGCCCAACCCGGCAGAACTGCTGATGCGCCCGGCCTTTGCGCAATTGCTCGAAAGCCTGAACAGCCAGTATGATCTGATCATGCTTGATGCGCCGCCGACCCTGGCGGTGACCGATCCGGTGATCATGGCGCGCAGTGCCGGGGCTACGATCGTGGTGGTGCGCCACATGACCACCATGCCGGGTGAACTCGAGGCGGTGCGCCGCACTTTTGACGCCGCCGGGGCGCATATTACCGGCGCGGTGCTGAACGGTTATCGGGCGGTCAGCGGATCCTACTATGGCAGCCAGTATTACAATTATCACTACAGCTACAAAAGCGAGGAAAAGTAGCGCGCCGGGCTCGGATCAGGCCGACTGGCGGCTGCGCGCGATGATCGCCGCCACGGTGTTCTTGCTGATCCCCAGATCGCGGGCGATCCAGCGATAGCTGCGCCCGGCCGCCACCAGCGCCACCACCTGCGGCCCCAGGCGGTCGGATTTCGGGCGTTGCCCGGGCTGCCGCCCCAGCGTCTTGCCCCGCGCCCGGGCGCTGGCCAGGCCCGATTTCACCCGCTCGCGGATCAGGTCGCGCTCGAACTCGGCAAGGCCGGCCAGCAGGGTCGCCAGCATCCTTCCATGCGGGCTGGTGACATCGAAGGTCATGCCGCTGACCGCGATCAGCGACACCTTCCAGCTTTCGAGCTGGCGCAGGGTGGTCAGCAGATCGAGGGTCGAGCGCCCCCAGCGGCTGAGCTCGGTCACCAGGATGGCGTCGATCGCGCGCGCCTGGGCCAGCGCCAGCACCTGGCGGCGCTCGCTGCGGTCGGATTTTGCCCCCGAGGCGGTTTCCCGAAAGGTCGCGGTGATTTGATATCCGGCGCGCGCGGCAAAGCCGGTCAGATCCGCGATCTGGCGGGCGCAGGATTGATCGGCGGTCGAGACCCGGGCGTAGATGACGGCGCGTTGTCCCAATTGAACCCCCCGGAAAGCGTGGCTGGCAAGGCCTTGAATTCGCGATTGCGATTCTTGTCCAAAACAGGCTTCAGTTCAACTGGGACAATTGCGCTGCCCTTGTCGGCGGCATCCGGCCGCGCCGCCACCGCTCCAGCGGTTGCGGTGACCGGTCTGATCGGGGATAGCCAAGGTCATCAAGCGGGCCGAGTGCCGGAAACGGGCGGGTCGGCGCGGCACATGTTCGGTTTGTGAAACCGTGCCTTCAAGGATGTTGCTGTGGTGGTGCAATGATTGATGGTTTTTTCAAGGCGCTTTTCACCTTGCCGCGCGGACAGAAGCGCGCGGTGCAACTGATTGCCGATACGGTGCTGCTGCTGGTCAGTTTCGGGCTGGCCATGGGCTTGCGGCTGGAAAGTCTTGTGTTCCTGAAAAGCCTGCAGATCTGGACGACGATCGGTCTGGTTGTCGCGTTCAGCCTGGTGGTCTTCGTCCGGCTGGGCTTCTACCGGGCGGTGATCCGCTTCATCTCGGCCCAGGCGGTGATCATGATCCTGCTGGGAATTGGTGCCTCGGCGATTCTGCTGGCGCTGGTGGCAAACCTGTCTGGGGCACCGATTCCGCGCTCGGTTCCGGTCATCTATGCCTTTCTGGCCTTTCTGACGGTGGGCGGGGTGCGGTTTGCCCTGCGCGCGATCTACCAGCAGCGCCAGGTGGAGCTGAAAGAGCCGGTGATCATCTATGGCGGCGGCGAGGCGGGGCACCAGTTGCTGGCCACCGTGCAGCAGGGGCGCGAATGCAACGCGGTGGCTTTCGTCGATGATGCGCCGCACCTGCACGGGGTCGAGATCGGCGGTGTGCGGGTTCATGCCAGCCGTGAGATCGCGAGGCTGGTGATCCACCATGGTGTCAAGCGGGTGCTGCTGGCAATTCCCAGTGCGACACGGATGCAGCGCAAGGTCATTCTCGACCGGTTGGAGCCACTGCCGGTGCGGGTTCAGACCATACCGGAGATTGCCGACATCCTGTCGGGCAAGGCCCGGATCACCGAGTTGCGCGAGATCGCGCTTGAGGATCTGCTGGGCCGCGATCCGGTGCCGCCGCGCGCCGACCGGCTATCAGCCAAGCGCGCAGATTGCTGATCTGCTGTGGAATGAAGATGATCTCGCTGCGGGGGAAACTGCCGCGCTGATGGCCTCACCGGATCCGGTATCCCTTTCCCGGGCGGGCTGATAGCCCCCGGGTCCTCAGCGTCAGGCCAGCGCTTTTGCCATCTGGCCAAGCCCGGCGGCCAGCAGGGCTGCGGCGACTTGCGGGGTTTCGGCCTCAGTGTAAAAGCGCAGCTCGGGGGCGTTGCCCGAGGGCCGCAGATGCACGAAGCGCCCACTCTTCAGCGTCAGGCGCAGGCCATCGGCATGATCGGCCGAAGCCTCGGCCTCGCCCAGGGTCGCCAGAAAATCGGCCCGCACGGCAGCATCGGCGGCAAATGCGGCCACCAGCGCCTGCGCCCGCTCGGCCGGCACATCGCGCAGGCGGCCGGCGGCGGTAAAGCGGGCGGGCTCGGCTGCCACCAGCGCCGCCAGCCCGCCCCGCCCGCGGGCCTGCACCAGGGTGGCAATCAGCGGCAGCAGGGCGTCGCGCGTCATCAGGGCAGGCAGCGGGCCGGCCGGGCCGGCCGCGGCAAAGCCCAGCACAAAGCCGCCATTGGCCTCGTATCCCACCACCCGGCCCGCCGTCGCCTGCCCCGCCGTCGCCTGCATCATTGCAATCACGTAGGGCGAGCCGATCCGGGTGCGGATCACCCGGCCAAACCGCCCGTCGGCCTCGACCCCGGTATTCGACGAGACCGGGGTTGCCACCACCTCGGCCCCAAGGGCGGCCGCCGTGATCTGGCCCAGCACATCGCCGGCGATCACCTGCCCGGCGGCATCGCTCAGCAGCGGGCGGTCGCCATCGCCATCGGTTGAAGCAATGGCGTCAAGGTTCCCGCGCGCCGCCCAGGTGCGCAGTTGCGCCACGGTGGCAAAATCGAGCGCTTCGGTATCAACCGGGGTGAAGCGGGCCGAACGCCCAAGCTCGACCACGTCGGCGCCAAGCCCCGCCAGCACAGCGCGCAGCAGATCCCGCCCGACCGCCGAATGCGACCAGACCCCGAGCCGCAGCCCCGCCAGCGCCGCCGCCCCGTAAGCCGTGACATAGCGCGCGCCGTAAGCCGCCCCGGCGGTGCCATTGCGGACCACGGCAGGACCGGGGGCGGCAGGGCTGGCCGGGGTGGCAAGGGCGGCCATGATGGTGGCTTCCTGCGGCTTGGTGATCTCGCCCGCCGGGGTGTAGAACTTCAGCCCGTTGCGCTCTGTGGGGATGTGGCTGCCGGTCACCATCACCGCCGCC
>CAYQPD010000091.1:0-2267 GCA_964419305.1 uncultured Rhodobacter sp. | reverse complement strand
CCGCCGCCATCACCCCGGCAGAAAGGGCGGGCGACGAGGGCCGCAGATCGCGGGCCACGAACAGCCCCGCCCCCATCGGGCAGGCGCGGGCAAAGGCGCGCAGATGGGCGGCCACCAGATCCGGGGTCAGATCGACCACCAGACCGCGCAGGCCGCTGGTTCCGAATTTTGGCGGCATGGCATCGCCCCGGGCTTGCTGGGGCACAGCTTAGGCCGGGGGCGGCGGGCGGTTCAACTGCAATCCCGCAGTGCCCGCCTGCCCCCCTGTCGCGCCTGCTGCGGGGTTTGAATCAATACCCCGGCAATCTCCGCCACCCTGCCACATTCGCGCCCCCGCTGCGGCCGCCCGCGCTGACCATGCTGCCTGACATCACAGGATCGCCCTGGGGGGGGCACCATTCATGTCCGGGTTGTCTCTTGCCAGCTATGTCGTCCCGATCGGAAGCCAGAACCTTTCCCACATCACCGATCTCGCCATCCTCGATCCCGGCGATGGCTCGGGCGAGGTGCTTTATGCCACCACCCGCTATGACGGCACCCTGAGTGCGTGGAACATCTCCGGCCCCGGCATCGTGGTGATCGACAGCGTGGCCCATACCCGCCCGGACAGGGCCGGGGCAGAGCCTGATCTGGGCTTTGTCACCACTGGCGGCGGGGTGGCCCTGCTAAGCGGGGGCGGGGCGGGCGGGGCGCTGACGCTGCGCCAGATCGACCCCGATGGCGGCTTTGGCAGCCAGCAAAGCCTGGGCACCCTGCCGGGTTTTGCGGGCGATCTGGTGGCCCCGATCACCGTCACTCTCGGCTCCGGAGCACAGATGGTCTATGGCGGCATCGCCAATGGCGCGGGCATCGGGCAGTTGAGCTTTTCCGCCAGCGGGGCGCTGCAAGCCAGCGCGGTGATCCCCGACAGCGCCAGCAGCCATGCCGATCATGCAGTGGCGCTGACCTCGGCCACGGTGGCGGGCACCACCTATGTCTTTGCGCTTGGCGCGGTTGACCCCGGCCTCACCGCCTGGGCGGTCTCGGCCAGCGGGGCGCTGACCGAGGTCGCCGGCATCGGCATGGCCGAAGGACTGTGGATCAGCACCCCGACCGCGCTTGATGTGGTGACGGTGGCGGGCGTCCCCTACCTGGTGGTGGCAGCGGCAGGATCAGGCTCGCTCAGCCTGGTGGCGGTGGGGCCGGGCGGCAGCCTGCAGGTCACCGACCATGTGCTGGACGATCTGAACAGCCGCTTTGGCGGCGTGACGGCGCTGGAAGTGCTGGCATACGGCGGCCAGTCCTATGTCATCGCGGGCGGGGCCGATGACGGCATCAGCCTTTATCAGGTGCTGCCGGGCGGGCATCTGCTGGCGCTGGCCCATCTGGCAGACAGCGCCAGCATGGGGCTGGCCGATGTCAGCGCCATCACCGCCCGGGCCACCGCAACCGGCATCGAGATCTTCGTGGCCAGCAGCTCCGAGGTCGGAATAACCGAGATCGCCTTCAATCCCGGCCCGGTGGGACAGACCTTGCAGGCCGCCGCCAGCGGCAGCACGCTGAACGGCGGGGGCAACAACGACCTGCTGGTCGGCGCGGCTGGCAGCGATCACCTGAACGGACGGGCCGGCGACGACATCGTGATGGACGGGGGCGGGGCCGATGTGATGAGCGGCGGCGCGGGGGCGGATACCTTCGTGCTGGTCGCCGATGGGGCGCGCGACACCATCACCGATTTCTCCCCCGGCGTCGATCACATCGACCTTTCCGGCTGGGGCCTGCTGCACAGCCCCGAGCAACTGACCATGACTGCCACCGCCACCGGGATGCAGATCAGTTTCGGCACCGAGGTGCTGATGGTCAACAGCGCTTCGGGCACTGCTATCGACCCGGCCAGCCTGAGCGAGGCCGATCTGTTCAACCTGACCCGGCTGCCGGTGGTGCTGCCCGAAGTGCCCCCCCCGCCGCCCATCCGGTGGGACGGAACCAGTGCGGCGGAATGGGCCGAGGGGGCCGGGACGGACGATACGCTGATCGGCAATGGCGGCAACGACAGCCTGTTCGGCCAGGCAGGCAACGACTGGCTGGATGGCGGCGCGGGCAGTGATCGGCTGAGCGGCGGCGACGGCAACGACGTGCTGGTCGGCGACTCCACGCTGGACCTGCTGAACGGTGGCGCGGCCGGGCTCGGCGGGCTGGGGGCGGCCTCGGCCGGGCAGTTGCGGCTGGTGAACCTGCCCGGCTTCAGCGCGGTCCAGATCGACACCGACGGCAACGGCGTGGCCAAC
>CAYQPD010000090.1:2377-9907 GCA_964419305.1 uncultured Rhodobacter sp. | reverse complement strand
CGCCTCAAAGTCTTCCTCAAGGACCAGGGCATTCGCCACGACGTGATCGACGCCTGCCTCGCCATGCCCGGCAACGACGACCTCACCCTGCTGGTCAAACGGGCGACCGCCCTCGCGGCCTTCCTGAAAACCGACGACGGCGAAAACCTGCTGCAAGGCTTCAAGCGCGCCAACAACATCCTCACGCAAGCCGAAGCCAAGGACGGCGTCGAATACTCCTACGGTGCCGACCCCAAATTTGCCGACAGCGATGAAGAACACGCCCTGTTCCAAGCCCTCGACACCGCCGAAGCCACCATCGCCCCGGCGATGCAGGCCGAAGACTTCGCCGCCGCCATGGCCGCCATCGCCGCCCTGCGCGCCCCGATCGACGCCTTCTTCACCGCCGTGCAGGTCAACAGCGACAACCCGGTCATCCGCCGCAACCGCCTGAACCTGCTGCACCGCATCCGCGCCACCTGTGCGCAAGTGGCGGATCTCACCAAGATCGAAGGCTGACGGCTTCTTCTCTGCGAAAATATCCTCGGGGGGTGCGGGGGGCAGACAGCCCCCCGTCTGTCCGCAACACTTGCACCATCCCGCAACAAGCCTATGCTGCGCCCAAACCATCAGGTGCCGCAGTGCAGAAACTCGACCCGCTCACCGATTTCAGCGAAATCACCGCCACCGCCCGCATCACCGCCGCCAGCCACGGCTGGCGCGCCAAGTGCCTGCAACGGCTGATCCGGATCGAGCTGCCGGTGCCGCAGACCGTGGCATTGCCCGCCGCCACGGTGCGCGCCATCGCGGCCGGTCAGCCGCTCGATTGCGCCGCCATTCTGGCCCATTTCGGCCCCGAGCCGCTGGTCTCGGTGCGCCCTTCGCCCGAGAACCCCGATTGGGGCGGCCCGGCCACCATCCTCAACATCGGCTTCAACGCTGCCCGCCACCACCGGCTGGTGCAGACCCACGGCCAGGCGGCGGCGGATGCGCTTTATCTGCGCTTCGTGCAGGGCTATGCGATTCACGTCGCGCGCCTCGACCCCGACATGTTCGAGGGGCTGGAGCCTTCGCCCGAAGGCCTGCGCGACGCCCTGCGCAGCTACGCCGCCGAGATGGAGGAACCCTTCCCCGAAGACCCGGCGCGCCAGTTGGCCGACGTGCTGCGCTCGATGGCCCGGGCCTGGGAAGGCACCACCGCCCGCCTGTTGCGCCAGGCCAAGGGCGCGCCCACCGAGGCGGCCCTCGGGCTGGTGGTGCAGGCCATGGCGCAGGGCATGGGCAGCGGCATTTCCGGCTCGGGGGTGATCCAGTTCGTCGATTCCGTCACTGGCCTGGCGCAGATCACCGGGCGCTACCTCAGCCAGAGCCAGGGCCGCGACGCGCTGCGCCAGCCCGCCGCCCTTTACCTGATCCGCGACCCGCGCGGCCCATCGCTGGAAGATCTGGCCCCCGAAGTTTTCGCCGATCTGATCCGTCATGGGGCCGCCTGCCGCACCCGGCTGCGCGAGGAAATGCAGATCGAATTCACCATCGAGGACGGACGTCTTGCGGTGCTGGATGCGGTCAGGGTCGCCCGTTCGTCGCGGGCGGGGCTGCGGATTGCGGTATCGCTGGCCGATGACGAGATCATCAGCCATAACGACGCCATCCTGCGGGTCGAGCCGGGGGCCCTGTCGGAACTGCTGCACCCGCAGGTCGATCCGCGCGGAGCGCGCGACGTGCTGGCGCGCGGCATTGCCGCGAGCCCAGGGGCTGCCACCGGCCGGATCGTGTTCAGCTCGGCGGCGGCTCAGGCCTCGGCGTCACGCGGCGAGCCCTGCATCCTGGTGCGCCGTGAAACCGCCCCGGAAGACATTCGCGGCATGCATTCGGCCGTCGCCGTGCTGACCGAACGCGGCGGCATGACCAGCCACGCGGCGGTGATCGGGCGCGGCCTCGGGCTGCCCTGCATCGTCGGGGCGTCCGATCTGCGGGTGGATGCGCGCGAGAAAACCGTGACCGCCGCCGATGGCCGGGTATTGCGTGAAGGCGATCTGATCACCGTCGATGGCACCGCCGGGCAGGCGCTGGCGGGGGCGGTGGCCATGCTGCCCCCGGCCCTCGATGATGCCTTCCGGCGCTTGCTGTCCTGGGCCGATGCCATCAGCGACATCGCCGTCCGCGCCAACGCCGACACCCCCGCCGATGCCCGGACCGCGCGCGACTTCGCGGCGCAGGGCATTGGCCTGTGCCGCACCGAGCACATGTTCTTCGAGGCCGAACGGCTGGTGGCGATGCGCGAGATGATCTTTGCCGACACCTCGGCCGATCGCGCCGCGGCGCTGGCGCGGCTGCTGCCGATGCAGCGCGACGACTTCGTGCAACTGTTCGAGATCATGGCAGGGCTGCCGGTCTGCATCCGCCTGTTCGACCCGCCGCTGCACGAGTTTCTGCCCCATTCCCGCGAGGGTCTGCGCGAACTGGCCGAGGCGCTTGACCGCCCGCTGTCGGACGTGACCCGCCGCGCCGAGGCGCTGGCCGAATTCAACCCGATGCTGGGGATGCGCGGGGTGCGGCTGGGGGTGGTGCTGCCCGAGATTTACGACATGCAGGCCTGCGCCATCTTCGAGGCGACGGTCGAGCTCGCCCGGCGCGGCACCACCGTGGTGCCCGAAATCATGATCCCGCTGGTCTCGGCCCGGCGCGAGGTCGAGCTGGTCAAGACCAACATCGACGCCGTGGCCGCCCAGGTGCGCCGCCGCGCAGGCGTCGATTTTGCCTATCGTCTGGGGGTGATGGTGGAAACCCCGCGCGCGGCGCTGCGGGCCGGCGAGATCGCCCGGCATGCCGACTTTCTGTCGTTCGGCACCAATGATCTGACCCAGATGACCTACGGCCTGTCGCGCGACGACGCCGGGCGGTTCATGAATACCTATGTCCAGCAGGGGGTATTTCCCGAAGACCCGTTCCACATTCTGGACGTGGACGGGGTGGGAGAATTGCTGCTGATCGGCGCTGCGCGCGGGCGGGCGACGCGCCCGGATCTCACGCTGTCGATCTGTGGCGAACATGGCGGCAACCCCGAATCAATCGGCTTCTGCCGCCGCGCCGGATTCGACTATGTGTCGTGCTCGCCCTACCGGGTGCCGCTGGCCCGGCTGGCGGCGGCGCATCTGGCATTGCGCGATCCCATCGTCGGACAATCCGGATTGAATCCGGTCGGTTAACCCCCTTTTTTCAGAGTTGCACCCTGACCCGCATTGCTCAGGCATCGGCGAATATCCGCCGCAACGTGGTGGTTTTATGTGGCCTTTCTGCCACAAGGGTGGACATTGTTCCGTTTCCCTCGCTATCCCCCCCCCGACTGTTGCTGGCGCAGGGCGCGAAATTCCCCGGTTGGCGGCGTAGGAAACAAGACCGGGAACACCCCTTGAGACACTTGCGACAAACCTGTTTGGGGGCCTGGATGGGGGCCGCCCTGGCGCTGATCGTCCTGAGCAGCGCCGCCGTGGCCGACGTGACGGTCAGCCAATCCAATGATCCGACCGCCTTGATCGAGGGTCGCCTCTCGGCCCTGCTGACGGTAGAACACCAAGCCCTGGGGCAAGTTGACCCCACCCGGATCCACGCGCTGGCAGATGCCGTCACGGCACCGGGACAGCCGTCGGCTGAGGCCCGCCATGATGCCGCCTGGCTGGCGACGCTGCCCGAGGCCAGCGGCGACGGCGAATGGCAATGCCTGGCCCAGGCGCTGTATTTCGAGGCCCGCGGAGAATCGATCAAAGGCGAATTCGCGGTGGCCGAAGTGATTCTGAACCGCCGTGACAGCCCGCGCTACCCGGCCACGGTCTGCGGCGTGGTCAACCAGGGTGGCAATGGCGGCTGCCAGTTTTCCTACACCTGCGATGGCTACGCGGACCATATCCGCGAGCCCGAGGCCTTTGCCCTGGCGGGCAAGATCGCCCGGCTGATGCTGGACGATGCGCCGCGCGACCTGACGCTGGGGGCCACGCATTTCGCCACCCGCAGCGCGCGACCGGTCTGGGCCAGCCATTTTGCCCGCACCGCCGCGATCGGGGCGCATGTGTTCTACCGCCAGCCCCCCCAAACCTGAACCGGGCAATGTCGCAACGCTTGCCTTGGCTGCCGTCTTTGGGGCAAGCCTGGCGCGCGCCGTGGTATAATGGTCTGCGGGCATGCCATGCACCATTCGGGGGCCGCAGATGACCAGCGACATCTTTCTTGCCTTCGCCCATCCCGAAGAACGGGCGGCGGCTTCGGCCAGTGCCGACCCGCGTGATCGGATATCCTTGCGCGACCATGTGGTCGAGGTCGAGATCGGGGCCTTTCAGCAGGAACGCGGCACCCGCCAGCGGGTGCGCTTCAACGTGGTGGTCGAGGTCCGCCCGCACCCTGCGCCGCTCTTGGACGATGTTGACCGCATCCTGTCCTACGACCGCCTGACCGAAGCGATTGCCACCGAACTGGCGGCCGAGCGGCTGAACCTGCTCGAGACCCTGGCCGAGCGGGTGGCCGAGCGGATTCTGGCCGCCCCGCCCGCGATGCGGGTGTTCGTGCGGATCGAAAAGCTCGACCGTGGCCCCGGTGCCCTTGGGGTCGAGATCGTGCGCTCGCGCGCCGAGGCCCCCTTGCGCACGGTGCAGGCCGACGGGGCCGAGGCCGCGCTGCACCCGCTGGTGGTGTTTCTCGACAATGCCGCGATTGCCGCACCCGACCTTGCCGCCCGGCTTGATGCGCTTACGGCGCGCGGGGTGCCGGTGATCCTGACGGTCGGTCTGCCCGATCTGGCGCGCCCGGCCACCGGCCACCGCCCGACCCAGCGCCGGATTGATCTGCTGGCGATCGAGCAGAACGCCTGGGTGCTGGCGGCGCGCGATGACCGCTGCGTGGTGGTGGCGACGCGCACCGAAATCGACTGGGCGATGAAGCACGGGCGGATGATCGTCTGGGCCCCTTCGAAGCTGGTGCTGGACGCGGTCGATGGCCCGCACTCGCGCGCGCCGGTGGCGCTGGCGTTGTGGCTGGCCGAAATGGTGGCGGCCGAGCGGGTGATCGTTCACGGTGGTGTTGCACTACCGGCAGGAAGTCGCGTGCCGGTCGAGCGGGCCTGAGCCGCAGCTTGCCAAACCAGCCGATTTGGCCCAACCCGGCACCATGATCCATTATCGCCCGATTGCCATGACCGATGCCGCGCGCCCCGACGCGGCGCTGCCTCTTGCCGGGGGCTGGTGCTGGTTCGATCGGGTCGAAGTGCTGGAACGCGGGCGCGCGCCGGTGCTGGTGCCAGCAACCGAAGTGCCCACAGCCTCGCTGCAAGCGCTGACAGCACCGCGCGCGGCGCTGGCCGGGCTGACGCTTGATCGCCCGCGCCTGATGGGCATCCTGAACGTCACCCCCGACAGCTTTTCCGATGGCGGGCTGTTTCTTGACCCCGCAGCGGCGCTGGCGCAGGGCCGCAGCATGGCGGCGGCCGGGGCCGATATCCTCGACATCGGCGGCGAAAGCACCCGACCGGGGGCGGCCGAGGTGGCGCTGTCTGACGAGATTGCCCGCACCGCGCCGGTGATCGCGGCGCTGCGGGCGGGCGGCGTCGCGGTGCCGATCTCGATCGACACCCGCAAGGCGGCGGTGGCGGCGGCGGCGCTGGCGGCGGGGGCGGGCATGGTCAACGATGTTGCCGCCTTCAGCTTTGACCCGGAGATGGTCGGGGTGGTGGCGCGCAGCGCGGTGCCGGTGTGTCTGATGCACGCCCAGGGCTCCCCCGCCACAATGCAGGCCGACCCGCAGTATGACGATGTCGTGCTGGACGTTTATGATTTTCTGGCCGGGCGGATCGCGGCAGCCGAGGCGGCGGGGATTGCCCGCGCCCGCATCGTGGTCGATCCGGGGATTGGATTTGGCAAGACTCAGGCACATAATCTGGCCCTGATCCGGGGCCTGGCGCTGTTCCATGGCCTTGGTTGCGCCATTGTGCTGGGGGCGTCGCGCAAGCGCTTCATCGGCAGCATTGGTGGGCAAGCACAGGCCGACCGGCGCGGGCCGGGCTCGCTGGCGGTGGCGCTGGTCGGCGTGTTGCAGGGGGTGCAGGTGCTGCGGGTGCATGATGTCGCCGATACCAGGCAGGCGCTGGCGCTGTGGCAGGCGGTAACGGCAGGAGATGTGACATGACGCGCAAACTGTTTGGCACCGATGGCGTGCGTGGCCGGGCCAACACTTATCCGATGACCGCCGAGGTGGCGTTGCGCCTGGGCGCTGCGGCGGGGCAGTTCTTTCGCTCCGATGACAACGCGGTGCACCGGGTGGTGATCGGCAAGGACACCAGGCTGTCGGGCTACATGCTGGAAAACGCCCTGACCGCGGGGCTGACCTCGACCGGCATGAACGTGCTGCTGCTGGGTCCGGTGCCAACCCCGGCGGTCGGGTTTCTGACCCGCTCGATGCGGGCCGATCTGGGGGTGATGATCAGCGCCAGCCACAACCCGCACAGCGACAACGGCATCAAGTTCTTCGGCCCCGACGGCTTCAAGCTGAGCGACGAGGCCGAGGCCGAGATCGAGGCGATTCTGGCGGGCGAGATCGCGTTGGCCGCACCGGCAAGCATCGGTCGCGCCAAGCGCATCGAAGATGGCCGCGGGCGCTATCAGGAATATGCCAAGACCACCTTTCCGCCCGGTCTGCGGCTGGGCGGGCTGAAGGTGGTGATCGACTGCGCCAATGGCGCGGCCTACCGCGCGGCTCCCGAAGTGCTGTGGGAACTGGGCGCGGAAGTGATTCCGGTGGGCGTCAGCCCCAACGGCACCAACATCAACGACCGCTGCGGCTCGACCCATACCATCACCGCCGCCGAGGCGGTGGTGGCTTACGGGGCTGATGTCGGCATCTGCCTTGATGGCGACGCCGACCGGGTGATGATTATTGATCAGACCGGGCAGGTGGCGGACGGCGACCAGATCATGGCGCTGCTGGCGGCACGCTGGGCCGAAGAGGGGCGGCTGCGCGGCAACACGCTGGTCGCCACGGTGATGTCGAACCTTGGGCTCGAGCGTTTTCTGACCGGGCGCGGGTTACGCCTTGAACGCACGGCCGTCGGCGACCGCTATGTGGTCGAGGCGATGCGGCGCGGCGGCTGGAACCTGGGCGGCGAGCAGTCGGGCCATATCGTGATGACCGATTACGCCACCACCGGCGACGGGCTGATCGCGGGCTTGCAGTTTCTGGCCGAGATGGTGCGCACCGAACAGCCCGCGAGTGCGCTGGTGAAAAGCTTCGTAACCGTGCCGCAGTTGCTGCAAAACGTGCGCTACGGGGTCGGATCCGAGCCGCTGGCGGCACCCGCGGTGCAGGCGGTGATTGCGGCCGCAGAGGTGCGGCTGAACGGCTCGGGCCGTTTGCTGATCCGCAAGTCCGGCACCGAGCCGCTGGTGCGGGTGATGGCGGAATGCGAGGACGCGGCGCTGCTGAGCGATGTGGTGGGCGGTATCGTGGCGGCGGTGGAAGCGGCGGTCTGAGGCCGGGACAGGCGGCGCGCGCCGGGGGTTTTCCACCCCC
>CAYQPD010000090.1:0-2277 GCA_964419305.1 uncultured Rhodobacter sp. | reverse complement strand
CGGCGCGCGCCGGGGGTTTTCCACCCCCGGACCCCCGGAGAGTATTTGGCCAAAGGTGAAGGATCAGGCGGTGCGGCGCCGTCCCATTCCGGTGATGGCCAGACCCGCGAGGATGAAGGCCAGTGCCAGCAGAAACTGGCCGGGCAGGTTTTCGGCCATGAAGACAGTGCCGAAAATCACCGACCACACCGGCACCTGATAGTTTGACATGGTGAGAAAAGTGGGGCCGGCGGTCTTGATCACCTTGACCAGCAGCAGGGTGGCAAGGGCGGTGGGGGCAAGGCCGAGGTAGATCACGGCGGCCAGCGCGGCGGCCGGGGCGGCAACCAGATCGGGCCAGCCTTCAAGCGCCAGCGCCAGCGGCAGCGCCATCAGGCTGGCCGAGATCAGGGCGGCGGCGCTGAACGCCAGCAGCGGCACCGGCGGGCAGCGCCGGGTCAGCACCCCGCCGGTGGCGTAGCTGAGGGTGGCGGCGATGCAGGCGAGGCGGGCCAGGCTTTCGGCGTCGGCACCGCTGGCCAGCAGGGCGCGGGGGCCGATCAGCAGGATCACGCCGGTGATTCCCAGAGCAAAACCTGCCAGTTTCGCCAGCGTCACCCGCTCGCCCGGCAGCAGATGATGCGCCAGCACCATGGTGAACAGCGGCACTGCCGCCATGGTGATGCCGGCAAAACCCGAGGCAACATGAATCTGGCCCCAGCTTAGCAGAGCAAACGGCAGGACGTTGGAAAACAGCCCCATCGCCACCGCATAAGCCCAGACCCGGCGGCTGGTGGGCAGGGCTAGCCCCATGATCCGGGCGACCAGGTAAAGCGTTACGGCGGCGATCGTGATCCGGCTGGCGGCAATGGTCAGCGGCCCGAAACCCGCCAGCGCCAGCTTGACGCTCATGAACGACGCGCCCCAGATCACCGACAGCGCGATCACGCGCAGCCAGTTGGCAAGGCCGGGAGTCTGGGGGGGCGCCGGAATCATGGCGGCGCTTCTACGGGGGGGGCGGGGCCGGGTCAATCCGGCACCGCCTTGGTTTACGGAAACGCGGTCAGCAAGACTTCGGCGCTTTCGGTGGGAAACGCGATCCCCCGGCCTTCAATCAGCGTCAGGGCGTAGCGGATCTTGTCGGGCACCTTCACCTCAAGGTGTTCGGTGCCGGTGGCAGTATCAAGCCGGTGCAGCACATGATCAAGCGTCAGCGCGTAAAGCTTGCCGTCAAGGCTTTGCAGTTCGGCCTGCACCGCCGCCCAGTTGCTGGCGGTTCCATCGTAATCGGTGGTCTGATAGCGCCAGCGCACCGCCCCGGTGGCGGTGTTGATGGCATAGATCCAGCCGGTCGGCGACCACAGATAGGCGCTGCCATCACGCACCAGTTGCGAGTTGATGAAGTTGCCGGCGTAAAAGCTCCAGACCTCGTGACCATCCTCAAGCGAGATACCCTTGAGGTTTTCGTGGTAGGTGCCGGCCACCAGCAGCCCGCCCTCGATGGTGATCTGGCGCAGATACTGCCACTGCTCGCGCCCGTCGATCGACCAGCGCAGGCTGCCATCGCTGATCGCCACGGCGTAAAGCCTGCCGTCGCCGGGGGCCACATAGACCGTCTCGCCATCGGCCACCGGGGCATAGGCCATGATGGTGTCGGGCACGGCGGCAAAGCGCCAGAGCTCGGCCCCGGTCACGGTGTCGAGCGCCAGCAGCCAATGGCCATCGCCGAAGAAAGTGTGGCTCGGGGTCACGAACGGCACCCCGGTCTGAATCTCGGCCGGATGCCGCCACAGTTCGGCCCCGCTGACAACATCATAGGCCGCCAGCCAGGAGCGGCCGCCGCAGACCACCTGCCCGGCAATCGGGCGCGGCCGGAATCCGGCCGGTTTGTCAAAGCCGTGCGGGTGCAGCCAGAGCGGCTCGGCAGCGTCGAGCGTGATCGCGCCCACGGTCTTGTCGCCCGCGATCAGCAAGCGCCCGTCGGCAAACGTCATGGGGTTCAGCACTGCGTTGCCGGTGGACCAGCGTTGCAGCACGGTGAGTTCGGGCAGGTCTTGCGCAGCCGAAATCGCCGGCCTGAAACTCAGGCCGGCGATGATGGATTGCAGCACAAGGCGCCGGTTGGGCGTTACTCGCATTGCGCCCCTTGCTTGATCCATTGGAACAGGATCTGGGTGTTCGGGTGGTCACGGTCTTCCGACGGGTCGATCCCCGGAGGCATGCGGTCTTCGGTGATGTGCTGGAAGATCTTCGACGCCGCCGCATCGCCCGGGATGATCACCTTGGTGGCGTTTTCGA
>CAYQPD010000089.1:0-9913 GCA_964419305.1 uncultured Rhodobacter sp. | reverse complement strand
ACCCTTGGCCTTGGCCTCGACCAGCATCCGCGCGTTGTTGGGGTAAAGGCAGCCAGCCTTGGCGTTGCAGACATTGTCCTCCAGCACCGGGCGGCGATAGCGGGTGCGGGTCAGGGTGATGGTGGCGTCGGCCGCGGGCATCGGCACCGCCTCGAGGCAGAGCGCGAAGCCGGTCGAGTTTTCCTTGGGCGAAACCCCCAGCTCCGAGCCGTCCAGCGCCCAATACATCGGCCGGATATAGACCGCCTGATCCTTGCCGTAGGGCCGCAACCCCTCGCGCGCGATCCGGGCGATTTCGTCCGCCGTCATCGTCGGGGTGATCATCAGCGCGGCAGCCGAGCGGTTCACCCGGGCGCAATGGGCGTCAAGGTCGGGGGCGACGCCATCAAACCAGCGCGCCCCGTCAAACACCGAACTGCCCTGCCAGATGCCATGATCCGCCGCGCGCATCACCGCCACGTCGCCGTCATGCCAGCGCCCTTCAAACCAGGTGCGGATATTCGTGCCGAATGCCATGTCATGCCCTTCCGATTTTGCGCCACTCAATCACACTGGCGCGCCGGGGTCCAGCGCCGCTCAGCGCTTGCTGGCGCGCGCTTTTCGCTTCACCTCTGCCCAAATATCCCCGCCGGAGGCGTCTGGCCGCGCCGCCAGAGGGATACTTGGGCGAAGGTGAAAGCGGGGCAGCGAAGACGCCCGACAGGGCGGATGAGCGGGCGGTCAGGCGGCGCCGGCCAGAAGGGCCGCAAGATCGAGCCGGGCCGAGATCATCGCAAGCTTGCCGGTGCTGTCGCGCGGCCATTCGGATTCGGGGCGGTCGCGGTAAAGCTCGACCCCGTTGCCGTCGGGGTCGTGCAGGTAGATCGCCTCGGAGACGCCGTGATCGGACGCCCCGTCGAGCTCGATCCCCGCGTCCAGCACCCGCTTCAGCACCGCGCCCAGGCTGGCCCGGTCGGGATAGAGGAAGGCGGTGTGATAAAGCCCGGTATGGCCGGGCGGCGGCGGGGTGGCGCCGCGGCTTTCCCAGGTGTTGAGGCCGATATGGTGGTGATAGCCCCCCGCCGACAGAAAGGCGGCCTGGGTGCCGTAGCGCTGCTGGACCTCAAACCCCAGCACACCGGCATAGAAGGCGATGGCGCGGTCAAGGTCGGCGACTTTCAGATGGACGTGGCCGATCCGGGTGGCGGCGGGGGCGAGCGGCGATGAAATGGGCATGACTTGGCTCCTTTGCCGCGCACAGATAGCGCCATTCCACCCGCCCGATAAGGCCACCGGATGCACAGCCTCTGCGCGCAGCAGACCTTACTTGCGGCGCGAGCGGATCATGCCGACGATGTCATAGACCTGATCGAGGATCGGGCGGGCGATCGCCTCGGCGCGCTCGGCCCCGGCGCCAAGGATGCGGTCGATCTCGGCGGGGTCCTGCATCAGGCGACTCATCTCGGTCGAGATCGGGGCCAGGCGCGCCACCGCCAGGTCAGCCAGTGCCGGCTTGAAGCTGCCGAACTGCGCCCCGGCGAATTGCGCAATCACCGCTTCGGGCGACAGATCGGCCAGTGCAGCAAAGATGTTCACCAGATTGCGCGCCTCGGGCCGGTCGCGCAGCGCTTCAAGGTTGTCGGGCAGCGGCTCGGGGTCGGTCTTGGCCTTGCGGATCTTCTTGGCGATGGTGTCGGCGTCGTCGGTCAGATTGATGCGCGACTGATCCGACGGGTCGGATTTCGACATCTTCTTCGTGCCATCGCGCAGGCTCATCACCCTTGTGGCAGCGCCTTCGATCACCGGCTCGACGGTGGGGAAGAAATCCACCCCGTAATCGTTGTTGAACTTGATCGCGATGTCGCGGCACAGTTCGAGATGCTGCTTTTGATCCTCGCCCACCGGCACGTGGGTGGCCTGGTAGGCCAGAATGTCGGCGGCCATCAGGGCGGGGTAGGCGAACAGGCCGAGGCTGACGTTTTCGCTGTTCTTGCCGGCCTTGTCCTTGAACTGGGTCATCCGGCTCATCCAGCCCATGCGCGCGACGCAGTTGAAGATCCAGCCCAGCTCGACATGGGCGCTGACCTGGCTCTGGTTGAACAGGATCGAGCGCGCCGGGTCGATCCCGGCCGCGATGAACCCCGCCGCCGCCTCGCGCGTGGCGTGGCGCAGCCTGGCGGGGTCTTGCCAGACCGTGATGGCGTGCATGTCAACCAGGCAATAGATGGTCTCGATGCCTTGGTTCTGCTTTTCGACAAAGCGTTTCAGCGCGCCAAGATAGTTGCCCAAGGTCAGCCCGCCCGAAGGCTGGATGCCCGAGAAGATGCGCGTGGGAAAGGCCGCTGGCGCGCGCGTCGGCTCTGACATGGCAGACTCCATCTGGCTATTGTTGCGCCTGTCGCATATCGCTGGGGGCAGGGGGCGTCAATCAGTCGCCCGAGGATACCAGCCCATGCCACAAGACCACAATGCCCCGCCGCTGAACCCGCTGCCGCCGGTGGTGTGGCTGCTGGCGCTGCCGATCATCGCGATGGAGGTGGTGCTGGGGCTTGGCGCGCGCGGGCTGGTGGGCGGGGCGCAGGCGGTGGGCTGGCGGCTGGACGCGGTGCAGCGCTTTGCCTTTTCGCCCGATCTGATGCGGGCGATGTGGGATACCGGGCAGTTCCCGCTGGACGGGTTGATGCGCCTTGTCAGCTATCCGCTGGTGCACGGCAGCTTTACCCATGCCCTGTTCACGGTGGTGTTTCTGCTGGCCCTGGGCAAGATGGTGGGCGAGGTCTTCCGACCTTGGGCGGTGCTGGTGGTGTTCTTCGGCGCGGCGGCGGTCGGGGCGCTGGTCTATACCGCCGTGGCGCAGACCCATGCGCCGCTGTTCGGAGCCTATCCGCCGGTTTACGGGCTGATCGGGGCCTTCACCTTTCTGCTGTGGGTCAACCTTGCGGCGGTGGGGGCCAACAAATACCGCGCCTTTGGCCTGATCGGTTTTCTGCTGGGGTTCCAGTTGGTGTTCGGCCTGCTGTTCGGTGGCGGCTGGGATTGGGTGGCCGAACTGGCAGGCTTTGTCACCGGTTTCGGCCTGTCGTTCATCGTCAGCCCCGGCGGCTGGGCGCGGGTGATGGCCAAGCTGCGTCAGCGCTGACGCCGCAGCAGGCTGCGAAAATCGCTGATGTGGAATGCGCCGATCAGAATTCCGGTGACGGCGTAGGCCAGCATGCCGGTCACAACCAGCAGCGCCAGCCCGAGATAGCGCCAGCCCGCAAGCCCCAGCATCGGCCCCAGCACCAGGGTGGCCCCCCACAGCACCGCGCCCATCACCAGCGCTGCGGCCAGGATGCGGGGCAGGCGGGCGCGCAAGCGGTCGTCAAACCGCGCCGCCTCGCCCATGCCGCGCGCGCCGCGCCACAACTGCCAGACCATCACCCAGGCCGAAACCGTGGTCGCCAGGGCGGCGGCAAGGAACCCCAGCACCGGCATCAGCCCGACCGCGAAACCGGCGTTCACCACCATCGCGATCAGGGCATAGTGGAACGGGCGGCGGGTATCCTCGCGCGCGTAGTAAAGCGGCTGCAACACCTTGTGCAGCACAAAGGCGGGCAGACCCACACCATAGGCCGCCAGCGCCAGCGCGGTGTTGGCGGTATCATCCGGCCCGAACGCGCCGCGCTGGAACAGCACCGAAATCAGCGGCAGGGCGATCACCACCAGCGCCACCGCAGCGGGCACGGTCAGCGCCAGCGCGAATTCCGCCCCGCGGTTGAAGCTGGCGCGCCCGCCAGCCAGATCGCCCGCGCGCAGGCGGCGCGACAGATCGGGCAGCAGCACGGTGCCGATGGCAATGCCCACCACCCCGAGCGGCAGTTGGTAAAGCCGGTCGGCATAGCTGAGCCAGGCCACCGCGCCGTCGGTAAAGCTGGCAACCTGCCGCCCCACCACCAGATTGATCTGCACCACCCCGCCCGCCAGCACGGCAGGTGCCGCGATCACGGCCAGGCGCTTCAACTCGGGTGTCATCCGGGGCAGGCCGGGGCGGAAACGAAACCCGGCCCGCTGCGCCGAAATCCAGGTGAAGGCCAGTTGCGCGATGCCGGTGACCGGCACCGTCCAGGCCAGCGTCCGCCCCATGTCCCACCCGGCGCGGTCGGCCAGCAGCATCGCGGCGATGAACATCAGGTTCATCAGCACCGGCACGATTGATGCCTCGGTAAAACGGCCGTAAGCGTTCAGCACCCCCGACAGCAGCGCCACAAGAGAGATGAACAGGATGTAGGAAAACGCGATCCGCCCGAAGCTGACGGCCAGATCAAAGCGCGCATCCCCGACAAAGCCCGAAGCCATCAGCCACACCAGCCCCGGCATCATTAGCGTGCCCAGCAGGGTGAACAGGATCAACACCCCGGCCAGGCCGTTGAAGGCGTCGCGGGCAAACCCGAGCGCATCCTCGCCGCCTTCCAGCTTTTTGGCGAACAGTGGAACAAAAGCCATGTTGAACGCGCCTTCGGCAAAGAAGCGGCGAAACATGTTGGGCAGCGAGAAGGCGATCAGAAACGCCTCGGCCACCGGCCCCGCGCCAAGATACGCCGCCATCATCATGTCGCGGGCAAACCCCGCGCCGCGCGACAGCAGGGTCCAGCCGCCGACCGTGATGATGCTGCGGATCAGCCGGATCGGTCTCATGCCCGCGCCCGTTCCGCGCCTTCGGTGATCGCCGCGCGCAGCTTCTTTTCCAGCGTTTCCTGTTTGGCCCTGGTGTGCAGCTTCAGCCCGAACATGTCTTTCACGTAGAAACTGTCCACCACCTGCGCGCCGAAGGTCGCGATCACCGCCGACGCGATGTAGATGTTGCTGGTGGCCAGGGTGCGGGTGAGGTCGTAAAGCAGCCCCAGCCGGTCGCGGGTATCGACCTCGATGATGGTGTAGATGTCGGAGCCTTCGTTATCAAAGGTGATATGGGTCGGAAAACGGAACTCGCGGTCGCGTTTCTTGACCCGGCCACGGTCGGCCAGCGCCTCGCGCGCCAGCACTTCACCGGCCAGGGTCTTGTCGATCATGGCGCGCAGGCGCGGCAGGCGGGCGACCTCGTAGGGGTGGCCCTCGGCATCCTGCACCCAGAACACGGCGGTGGCGTAGCCGTCTTTCGAGGTATAGGTGCGCGCGTCAACCACGTTGGCCCCGACCAGCGCCAGCGCCCCGGCCAGACGCGAGAAGATGCCGGGATGATCGGCCAGCGCGAAACAGGCGCGGGTGGCGTCGCGATCGGCGTCGGGGTGCAGATCAATCCGGATCTCGGCATCATTCAGGCCCTTCAGCAGGCGCGCGAACACCGCATGGGCATCGGTTGATAACGCCTGCCAGTAGGGCGGGTAGTGGCGGCCAAGCTCGGCACGCAGGTCTTTTGCGTCCCAATCAGCCAGGCGCTGGCGCAGGGCGCGCTTGGCCTCGTTTTCGCGGTTCTCGCGGTTCAGGGTTTCCAGCCCGCCCTCAAGGGCGGCGGCGGTGTCGCGGTGCAACTGGCGCAGCAGCATGGCTTTCCAGTTGTTCCAGGTGTTCGGTCCCACGCCGCGGATGTCGCAGACCGTCAGCACCGTCAAGAGGTCGAGCCGCCGCTTGGTTTTCACCAGCTTGGCAAAATCGCGCACCGTGCGCGGATCGCCGATGTCGCGCTTTTGCGCCATGTCCGACATCAGCAGATGATAGCGCACCAGCCACTCGACGGTGTCGGCCTCGTCTTGCGGCAGCCCCAGCCGCGGGCACAGCCTGCGCGCGATCTGCGCGCCCAGGATCGAGTGATCTTCGGGCCGCCCCTTGCCGATGTCGTGCAGCATGGTGGCAAGATAGATCACCCGGCGGTTGATGCCCTCTTTCAGGATGCCGCTGACCACCGGCAACTCTTCGATCAGTTCGCCGCGCTCGATCTGCGCCAGGATCGAGATGCACTGGATGATGTGCTCGTCCACCGTGTAGTGGTGATAGACGTTGAACTGCATCATTGCCACGATGCGCTCGAACTCGGGGATGAAGGCGCCCAGCACGCCCAACTCGTTCATCCGGCGCAGGGCGCGCTCGGGGTTGCCGTGGTTGAGCAGCAGATCAAGGAAGAGGGCGTTGGCTTCGCGGTTGGCACGCATGTCGTCGTCGATCAGCTCAAGGTGACTGGCGATTTGCCGCATGGTGTTGGGGTGCATCAGATAGCCGGTGCGCAGCGCTTCCTCGAAGGCGCGCAACAGGTTCAGCTTGTCGGCGGAAAAGGTGGTGGCGTGGGCCACATCAATTCGCCCCTGGGTCAGCCGGAAGCCTGCTTTCAGCCGCTTGCGGCGGCGAAAGAACCCCAGGATCCGCGGTTCGCTTTTGGCGTGGCGGGCTTCGAGCTCGGTCAGGAAGACCCGCGTCAGATCGCCCACCCGCGTGGCGTGGCGAAAGTAATCCTGCATGAAGTGCTCGACGCCGCGCCGCCCGGCGCTATCGCCATAGCCCATCCGTGCCGCCACCTCGACCTGCATGTCGAAGGTCAACTGCTCGACCGCCCGCCCGGCGACGTAGTGCAGATGACAGCGCACCGCCCAGAGAAAATCCTCGGCCCGGGTGAAGGTATCATATTCCTCGCGCGTCAGCAGCCCCGCCGCCACCAGCCCCTCGGCACTGGGCACCCGGTGCAGATACTTGCCGATCCAGTAAAGCGTTTGCAGATCGCGCAAGCCGCCCTTGCCTTCCTTGACGTTGGGCTCCAGCACGTAGCGCTGGCCGCCCTGGCGCAGGTGGCGCTCGCTGCGCTCGGCCAGCTTGGCGTCGATGAATTCGGGGCCGGTCTTGTTGAACAGCTCGGCCCACAGGCGATCGCCAAGCTCGGTGGCAAGGCTTTGGTCGCCGGCCAGAAACCGACACTCCAGCAGGGCGGTGCGGATCGTGATGTCGTCACGTGCCAGGCGCAGGCAATCGTTGACGGTGCGGCTGGCGTGACCGACTTTCAGCTTCAGATCCCACAACATGTAAAGCAGGCTTTCGATCACCGATTCGGCCCAGGGGGTGATCTTCCACGGCGTCAGGAACAGCAGATCGACATCGGAATGGGGGGCCATTTCGGCGCGCCCATAGCCCCCGACGCCGAGCACGGCAAGGCGTTCGGAGTCGGTGGGGTTGATTGAAGGGTGCAGGTGGTCCTGCGCCACCCGCAGAGCCGTGGTCACCAGCCCATCGGTCAGATACACCTGCGCCCGGGTCAGCGCGCGCGACGCCAGCGGGCGGGCGGCAAAGGCTTCTGCGAGGGCCGCGTTGCCGCGCGCCTTGGCCGCCGCCAGATGGCGCACCGCAATGGCGCGGGCGGCGCGCGCATCGTCGGCCGTGCCGATCTCGACCGCGATCGAGCGCAACAAGGCGGCGGGGTCGATGATCTCGACCCCCGGCAGGATCAGGTTCGGCATGGGTTCTGGTCCGGGTTGCGCCAACACCGGGCCTAGAACCCGGCCCCGCCAAAGCTGCGCGGGGCGGGGTCGATCACGGCAAGCTGATTGTCGCTGATCTGCGCCACCGCCAGCCCGCGCTGGTTGGTGCCGTCGGGCAGCAGCCGGAAGATGCCGTTGACCCCGACGAAACCCGAACCCTGGGTCAACCCGGCGGTGGTCAGCGCCGCCGCGTCACCGCGTTTGATCAACGCTCCGATGGCGGCGATGCCGTCATAGGCCAGCCCCGAGATCGGATGCGCAGGCTCGCCGTAAGCGGCCTGATAGCGCGCCTGATACTGGGCATAAAGTGCGGGATCCGGCAGCGCGAACCAGCCGCCCTGCACCCCCGGCAAGGCCACGGTGCCGGGCGGGATGTCCCAGCGGGTCAGGCCGATGAAGCGAGTCGCCGCCGGATCAAGGCCATTGTCGCGCAAAAGCTGGGTCAGCAATGGCAGCGCCCCGGCGGTATCGGCGGTCAGGAACATCGCCTGCGCGCCGCTTTCGCGTGCAGTCCTGGTAATGCCAGGCACGGCATTGACGATGCCGTTCTGCGAGAATTCATAGCCCGAGTCGCCGACCAAAGTGCCGCCCGCCCGCGCCACCGCCGCCTGAATCGCCGCCCGCCCGGCCTCGCCCGCCGGGTTCTGGTCATAGGCCACCATGATCTTGCTGTTGCCGCTCTGCACGGCATATGACGCCAGCCGGTTGGCGGTGTTCTGGAAGGTCGGCCCCAGCACGAAGACGTTGCCACCCGCGACATCGGTGTTGTTGGAAAAGCTCAGCACGTTGATGCCGCGCCCGGCGACCGCCAGACCGGCAGCATTGGCTTCCTGGGCAAAGACCGGGCCGAGAATGATCTTTGCGCCCTCGGCCACCGCCTTTTGTGCCATCGCCTTGGCCTGCTCGGGCAGTCCGGCGGTGGGATAGACCCGCAGATCGATCTTGACGCCGCCCAGATCGGCAATCGCCAGCCGCGCCGCGTTCTGCAGGCTGCGTGCCAGCACTTCGTCACCCGCCTGTCCCGACCCCGAGGGCACCAGCAGGGCCACCGGCACTGGTTGCGAAGTATCGATCCGGGGGCCACCGGGTGCGCCCGGCGTGCAGGCCGCAAGGGCCGCGACTGACAGGGCGACGGCCAGACGTGCCAGCGACTTGCGGGCAAGGCCGAAAACAGACACCATGTGGAGTTCCTCGCTTCTGGGGGCGCAGCAATGACACAAGGTTATGCGCTAAGGGACGCGATGTAAACTTGCCAAGGAAGGCCGCCAGCGATGACCAGCGATAGCAAAATGCCGCAGCATCCGTTGGCACCGGGGCTTTATTTCATCGCCACCCCGATTGGCGCTGCACGCGACATCACGCTGCGCGCGCTTGACATTCTGGCCAGTGCCGAGGTGCTGGCGGCCGAAGATACCCGCACCCTGCGCCATCTGATGGAGATTCACGGGGTGGCTCTTGGCGGGCGGACGCTGCTGGCCTATCACGACCATAATGGCGATGCGATGCGCCCCCGCCTGATCCGGGCGCTGGCCGAAGGCAAGTCGGTGGCCTACGCCTCGGACGCCGGCACGCCGCTGGTGGCCGACCCTGGCTACCAGTTGGCGCGGGCCGCAATTGCGGCCGGATTTCCGGTTTTGGCCGCGCCCGGCCCCTCGGCCGTGCTGGCCGCCCTGACCGTGGCAGGCCTGCCCAGCGATCGTTTCCTGTTCGCCGGATTTGCCCCCCCAACGGCCGGCCCACGCGCCCGGTTTCTGGCCGAACTGGCCACCGTGCCCGCGACCCTGGTATTTTACGAATCTCCCAAACGCGTTGGCAAAATATTAGGAGAAATGGTGGCAAGCTTCGGTGCGGCGCGCGAGGCCGTGGTCTGCCGCGAACTGACCAAACGGTTCGAGGAAGTGGTGCGCGGCACCCTTGGCGATCTGGCACGGGATTTTGCGGGTCGTGCCGTGAAGGGCGAAGTGGTGATTCTGGTTGATCGGGAGCGGGGGGGGCAAGTCGATGCAGCGGTGATGGAAGAGGCTTTGGTGGTGGCGTTGAAAGGGCTGTCGGTCAAGGATGCCGCCGCTCAGGTGGCGGCCAACCTGGGCTTGCCACGGCGCGATGTCTATCAGGTGGCCTTGCGGCTGGTGGAGGGCGAATGAGCGGTCTGGTGTCTTATGAGGCGGGTCTCGCAGCCGAGGCTGCGGTGGCGCGCCACTACGTGCGTTCGGGGCGGCAGATCACGGCCCGGCGCTGGCGCGGAACGGCGGGCGAGATCGACCTGATCGCACGGGATGGGGCCGAAGTGATCTTCATCGAGGTCAAGCAAAGTGCGACTCACGCGCAGGCGGCTCAACATCTGACACCGCGCCAGATGGGGCGCATCTATGCGTCGGCGTCGGAATTTCTGGCGGGTGAACCCGCCGGACAAGGCACCGAGTGCCGCTTTGATGTGGCATTGGTTGATGGCGTCGGGCGGATCGAAATTCTGGAAAACGCTTTTGCCGCCTGATTTT
>CAYQPD010000088.1:0-10267 GCA_964419305.1 uncultured Rhodobacter sp. | reverse complement strand
TTCGATGTTCTCGACTTCCAGATCCGAGATTGCGGTCTCGAAATGCGGATCCCAGTTCACCAGCCGCTTGCCGCGGTAGATCAGTCCCTTGGCATACATATCGACAAACACCTTGGTCACCGCTGCCGGAAAATTGCCCGACATGGTGAAGGCGTTGCGCGACCAGTCGCAACTGGCCCCCAGCCGCTTGAGCTGGTTGATGATGGTGTCGCCGGATTGTTCCTTCCACTCCCAGACCCTGGCCAGAAACGCCTCGCGGCCGAGTTCGCGGCGCGAGGGCTGCCCGGCCTTGGCCAGTTCGCGCTCGACCACCATCTGGGTCGCGATGCCGGCATGGTCCTGCCCCGGCTGCCACAGCACGTCATGCCCGCGCATCCGGTGCCAGCGCACCAGAATATCCTGCAACGTGTTGTTGAAGGCGTGCCCCATGTGCAGGCTGCCGGTCACGTTCGGCGGCGGGATCATGATGCTGAACGGCTCGGCCCCCGGTCGCGCGTTGGCCCCGGCCTTGAAGGCCCCTGCATCTTCCCAGGCGGCATAAAGCCGGGCTTCGGCCTCGGCGGCGTTGAAGGTCTTTTCCATCGGCATCAAGGGGTCCCTGCATCGGATCGGCGCTGGCCCATGCTCTAACCAATGCCGCCGCCAAGGCCAAGCCCAACCGGCACCGGTTTCTTCTTTGCCCAAATACTCGCCCTGATCCCGGCGGCTCAGCCTGCCCGGTCGATCCGGGTCGCCAGATGCACCAGACCGTCGGCCCCTGTCACCCCGTCGATCGCCCCGATCTGGGCCAGCACCTGATCCAGCACCTGGGTGCTCGGGGCTACCACCTGCACCAGCAGATCGAACCGGCCCGAGGTGGTCAGCACCCGCTCGACCGCGGCCATGGTCTTGAGCCGCGCCAGCACCCCGGCCTGGGCGCGCGGCGCGATGCTGACCACCACGCTGGCGCGCAGCCGCGCCGGATGCGCCGCCTCGCCCAACCGCACCGTGTAGCCCGCGATCACCCCGGTGGTCTCCAGCCGCTCCAGCCGGGCCTGAATGGTCGAGCGCGCGACCTTCAGCCGCCGCGCCAGCGTGGCCAGCGACATGCGGGCGTCCGCCCCCAGAAGCCCGAGAATGGCACGATCCAGATCATCCATGAAATCAGCCGATGCTTTTCGTCATTATAGCGCTTCTTCACTGCACTTATACTGTTTTCATCGGTAGAAATGTGTCCCATATGCATTTTCCACGTTTTCAGGAAAAGGGCGGCTCATACGCACCTGGCCTGGTTGAAAAACCGCGCAGGTGCCGCACTCCCGCTTTGGCGGGACGCGTCTGCGTCTTGTTGGCGAAAGAAGGAATGTGCCGATGGGACTGTCGAAAACAATCTGGACCAATCCGACCGAATACCTGCGGGTCGTCGCACCCGAGACGCCGGTGCTGTTCTTTTCCCCGGCCACGCTGCAAGCCACCGCCAGGCGGTTTCTTGATGGATTTCCGGGGCTTGTGACCTATGCGGTGAAATCGAACCCGGAAGAGGTGGTGGTGCAGAACCTCTCGGCCGCCGGGGTGCGCGGGTTTGATGTGGCCTCGGTTGCCGAGATCCGGCTGATCCGTCGCCTCGCGCCGGACGCGGCCCTGCATTACCACAACCCGGTGCGCGCGCGGGCCGAGATCGCGGCGGCGGTCGAGCTGGGGGTCAGGTCGTGGTCGGTTGATTCCGCCTCGGAACTGGCCAAGCTGATCGAACTGGTGCCGAGCGATGGCAGCGAGATTTCGGTGCGCTTCAAGCTGCCGGTGGCGGGGGCGGCCTACAATTTCGGGGCCAAGTTCGGCGCCACCGAGGAACTGGCGGTCGAGCTTTTGCAAACCGTGGCGGCGGCGGGGTTCATCCCCTCGCTGACCTTCCACCCCGGCACCCAATGCACCGATTCCCACGCCTGGGAAGCCTATATCCGCGCCGCCGCCGCGATCGCCGCCGAGGCCGGCGTGACCATCGCGCGGCTCAACGTCGGGGGCGGTTTTCCCAACCACCGCCTGCACGGCGTGGTGCCCGCGCTGGAAGCCACCTTTGCCCTGATCGACCGGGTTGCCACCGAGGCCTTCGGGGCGGCCCGCCCGGCGCTGGTGTGCGAGCCGGGGCGCGGCCTGTGCGGCGACGCCTTCACCCTGGCGACCAGGGTGCGGGCGCTGCGCGACGGCGCGCATGTGTTCCTCAACGACGGGATTTACGGCGCGCTGGCGGAACTGCCGCTGGTCGGCGTGATCGACCGCATCGTGGTGCTCTCGCCCGACGGCAGCCGCCGCACCGCCCCGCCGCAGCCCCGCATCGTGTTCGGACCAACCTGCGATTCGGTCGATCGCCTGCCCGGTGACGTGGCGCTGCCGGGCGACATCGCAGAGGGCGATCATGTGCTGTTCCAAGGCATGGGCGCCTATTCAGCGGCCACCAACACCCGCTTCAACGGCTTTGGCGCGCTGACCATCGCCACTGTGCTGGCGCTGAAACTCTGAGCCATCACCCCGGCGGGACATCAGCGAAAAACGGCGACCCCTGGGCCGCCGTTTCGGTTGCCCCGCCTCAGCGCAGGCGCAGCTCGGTGTAGTCGCGCTTTGGCTCGCCGGTGTAAAGCTGGCGCGGGCGGCCAATCTTCTGGGTCGGGTCGGCAATCATTTCCTTCCACTGCGCGATCCAGCCCACGGTGCGGCTGATCGCGAAGATCGGGGTGAACATCGAGGTCGGAAAGCCGATCGCGTCAAGGATGATGCCAGAATAGAAATCGACGTTGGGGTAAAGCTTCTTGGCGATGAAATACTCGTCCTCCAGCGCGATCCGCTCCAGCTCCTTGGCGACCTGAAGGGTGGGGTTGTTTTCGATCCCGAGCAGCCCCAGCACGTCGTCGGCGCTTTGCTTGAGCACTTTGGCGCGGGGGTCGAAATTCTTGTAAACCCGGTGGCCAAAGCCCATCAGCCGGAACGGATCATCCTTGTCCTTGGCGCGGGCGATGAATTCGGGGATGCGCTCGACCGTGCCGATCTCGCGCAGCATTTCCAGCGCCGCCTGGTTGGCCCCGCCATGGGCCGGCCCCCACAGGCAGGCGATCCCGGCCGCGATGCAGGCAAACGGATTGGCCCCCGAAGATCCAGCCAGCCGCACCGTCGAGGTCGAGGCGTTCTGCTCGTGGTCGGCGTGCAGCATCATGATGCGGTCAAGCGCCTTGGCCACGACCGGGTTCACCGTGTAGTCTTCGCAGGGCACCGCAAAGCACATGTGCAGGAAATTCGAGGCGTAATCGAGGTTGTTGCGCGGGTATTGGAACGGCTGGCCGATCGAATACTTGTAGGCCATCGCGGCAATCGTCGGCAACTTGGCCACCAGCCTGATCGCCGCCACCTCGCGCTGCCACGGGTCGGTGATGTCGGTTGAGTCGTGATAGAACGCCGACATCGCGCCGACCACGCCGACCATGGTGGCCATCGGGTGGCTGTCACGCCGGAAACCGCGAAAGAAATAGTGCATCTGTTCATGCACCATGGTGTGCTTGGTCACCCGGGCTTCGAAATCGAACATCTGCTGGGCATCGGGCAGTTCGCCGTAAAGCAGCAGGAAGCACAGTTCCAGATAGTGCGATTTTTCGGCCAACTGGTCGATCGGATAACCGCGGTGCAGCAGTTCGCCCTTGTCGCCGTCGATGAAGGTGATGGCGCTTTCGCAGGCGGCGGTCGAGGTGAATCCGGGGTCATAGGTGAACACATCACCTTCGGCGTAAAGCTTGCGGATATCGACCACATCCGGCCCCAGGGTGGGCGCGTGGATCGGCAGCGTGATCACCTTGTCGTCAAGGTGCAGCGTTGCGGTCCTGTTTTTTTCTGCCATCTTCTGTCCCTTTGCTTTGCCGCACTGCTGGTCACGCCACAGCGTCGTTCAACCGTGCAATCGTCTCGTCCTGACCGATGACCAGCATCATGTCGTAAATTCCCGGGCTGACCGTGCGCCCCGCCAGCGCCACCCTGAGCGGTGTCGCCAGCGCTCCGAATCCGATGCCATGTGCGCTTGCAACCTCGGTCAGTATGGCCTCGAGTTCCGGCTTGCGCCAAGTAGCATTTTGCAGGCGCGGCGTCAATTCTTTCAGTATGCCACGGGATACCGAGCTCAGCGCCGCGGCCGCCGCATGGTCTGGAACGATCGGGCGCGATTCAAGTGCAAATCGTGCCTTTTCAATCAGTTCAGGAAATGTCTTCGCGCGTTGCTTGAGGCAGTAGAGGGCGCTCGCAAGGTGGTCCTGCTGCGCCGCGCTCAGCGCAGGCTGACCGGCCGCCGCGAGATAGGCAGTGATCTCTTGCAGCAGCGCAGCATCCGGGGTGGCGGCGATGTGCTGGCCGCACAGGTTTTCCAGCTTCTTGAAATCAAGCCGCGCCGGGGCGCGCCCGATTCCCGTCAGATCGAACCATTCGGTTGCCTGCACGTCGGTAAAAAACTCGGCATCGCCATGCGACCAGCCCAGCCGACTTAGGTAGTTGCGCATCCCGGCGGCGGGGTAGCCCATCGCCTGATACTCCTCGACCCCGACCGCACCGTGGCGTTTGGACAGCTTCTTGCCGTCCGGCCCGTGGATCAGCGGAATATGGGCCCAGACCGGCACCTCCCAGCCCATCGCCTGATAGACCATGGTCTGGCGCGCCGCGTTGTTCAGATGGTCATCCCCCCGGATCACGTGGCTGACCCCCATGTCGTGGTCATCGACCACCACCGCCAGCATGTAGGTGGGTGTGCCATCAGAACGTAAACAAACCATATCATCAAGCTGATCATTGCCAAACCGCACCCGGCCCTGCACCGCGTCGGCGATCACCGTCTCGCCGCCGCGCGGGGCCTTGATGCGGATGACATAGGGCGCATCCGGGTGGCTGGCCGGATCGGCGTCGCGCCACGGGCTGTGAAACAGGGTCGAATGTCCGGCGGCGCGAGCGGTGGCCCGAAAGGTTTCGATTTCGTCCTGCGTGCAAAAGCACTTGTAGGCCGCCCCCCGGGCCAGCATCTGGCGCGCCACTTCGGCGTGGCGATCCTTGCGGGCAAACTGGCTGACCACTTCGCCATCCCAATCAAGCCCCAGCCACGTCAGCCCGCGCACAATGGCGGCGGTGGCGGCATCGGTCGAACGTTCGCGGTCGGTATCCTCGACGCGCAAAAGAAAGGTGCCGCCGTGGTGGCGGGCAAACAGCCAGTTGAACAGCGCCGTGCGCGCCCCGCCAATATGCAGATAGCCGGTCGGCGAGGGGGCAAACCGGGTGACAACCGGTCGGGCAGGGGCCGTGTTCATCGGTCTTAACCTTTCGGAAACCATGGGGCGCGTAGGCTTGCCGCTGCTGATAAGCGTTTGATCGCGGGGAAACAAGGTGGGCAGGCTGTGGCCGCTGGTGCAGGCCGTGACATGGAACCCGCTGCAGGCGCTGGCGCAGGCGCGCGGCATCCTGTTTCCGTGGGTGCCGGTGATCATGGCCATCAGCATCGGGGCGTGGTTTGCGCTGCCGTGGGAGCCGGGGCTCGGGTTTTACCTTTCGGCGCTGACGCTGCTGCTGGCGGCGGTAGCGCTGTGGCTGTGGGGGCCAGAGCTTGGCCATCCCGTGGCGGTGATGGTGGCCTGCCTTGCCCTTGGCGTGCTGGCGGCTGGCGCGCGGGTGCATCTGGTCGCCGCGCCGGTGCTGGAATTTCGCTACTACGGCCCGGTGCAGGGCCGGATCGTCGAGATCGACCGCTCGCAATCCGATCGCCTGCGCCTGACGCTGGATCGGGTGGTACTGGCGCGGCTGCCCCCCGCGCGCACCCCGGCACGGGTGCGGGTCTCGCTGCACGGCGCGCAGGGGTTCTTTGCGCCCGATCCGGGGCAGGTGGTGATTCTGACTGCCAGCCTTGCCGCCCCCGAAGGCCCGGTCGAGCCCGGTGGCTTCGATTTTCAGCGCATGGCGTGGTTTGCCCGCCTAGGCGCGGTTGGCTACACCGCCACCCCGGTGCTGCTGCTGGCCCCACCCGAGCCCGGCGCGCAGCGCCTCAACCGCATCCGCACCCGGCTTTCCAATGCCATTCAGGCCGCCGTTCCGGGCGATGCCGGGGCGTTTTCATCCGGCGTGATGACCGGCGACCGCTCGGGGTTAAGCCGCGTTGCGGTGGACGATCTGCGCAAATCCAGCCTGATGCACTTGCTGGCGATTTCGGGCATGAACATGGCGTTCCTGATCGGCTTTGTCTTTGCCCTGCTGCGCTACGGCGTGGCGCTGGTGCCGCCCTTGGCGCTGCGGGTGAACGCGAAAAAGGTGGCGGCGGTGGCGTCCTTGGGCGTGGCCTGGTTCTATCTGCAACTGTCGGGCGCGAACGTGGCCACCGAGCGTGCCTTCATCATGGTGGTGGTGATGCTGGGGGCGGTGTTGTTCGATCGCCGCGCGCTGTCGCTGCGCTCGGTGGCGGTGTCGGCCTGCGTGCTGTTGCTGGTCAAGCCCGAAAGCCTGCTTGAGCCGGGGTTCCAGATGTCGTTTGCCGCCACCACGGCGCTGATTGCGGGCTTTGGCGCGATCGAGGGTGGGGTGCTGCGCGGGCGGATCGGGAAATGGGCGATGCCCGCCTTCACGCTGGTGGCCTCGTCGCTGCTGGCCGGGCTGGCAACCGCCCCTTATGGCGCCGCGACATTCAACCGGATTGCCGATTTCGGCTTTTTCGCCAACCTGTTGACGGTGCCGGTGATGGGGGCGGTGGTGATGCCTGCCGGGGCGATTGCGGCACTGGTGGCGCCGCTGGGGCTGGCCGCGGTGCCGCTGTGGGTGATGGGGCAGGGGTCGGCCTGGATTCTGTGGGTGTCGCACTGGATCGCCAGCCTTGACGGGGCGGTGACGATGGTGCCGACGCCGGGGCCCTGGGTGCTGCCGCTGATCAGCCTTGGCGCGCTGTGGCTGATTCTGTGGCGCGGGCCGGTGCGGGCGGCGGGCTGCCTCGCGGTGGTGTTGGCGCTGGTGCTCTGGGCGCAGGTCGAGCGCCCGGCGCTGCTGATCAGCGCCGATGGCGGGTTGGCGGGGGTGATGACGCCTGCGGGGCGGGCCCTGTCGGCCGCGCGCGGGGCCGGGTTCACCGCCCGAAGCTGGCTTGAGAACGACGGCGATCTGGCGCTTCAGGATCAGGCGGCGCTGCGGGTGGGGTTCATCGGGCCCAAGGGCGAGCGCCGTTTTGGGTTGGACGCGTGGCGCGGGGTGGTGCTGAAAGGCAAGGGGGCGGCTGACGCATTTGCCAGCGCCTGTGCCACGGCCGATCTGGTGATCGTCGCCGCCCGTATCCCGGTGCCGCGCGACGGTTGCCGGGTGATCGACCAGGCGCTGCTGGCGCAGACCGGCGGGCTGGCACTCTGGCCGCAAGCCGATGGCACGCTCCGGCTGGATCCGACCCGGCGCGCGCGCAGGCTGTGGAACAGCGCTGGCCCGACGCCGAAGGTCGTCTGGCGCCTGACCCTGCCCACCTTGCGGCTGGCCAAGGATCAGTAACTGCGGATCAGCCCGACCAGACGGCCCTGCACCTTGACCTGATGGTCGGGATAGACCCGGGTCTCGTAGGCCGGGTTGGCGGCTTCCAGCGCGATCATCCCGCCGCGGCGGCGAAAGCGCTTCAGCGTGGCCTCGCTGTCGGCAATCAGTGCCACCACGATATCGCCATTTTCGGCGGTGGTCTGTTCGCGGATCACCACGATGTCGCCATCGTTGATCCCTGCCTCGATCATCGAATCGCCTTTGACTTCAAGGGCATAATGCTGGCCACTGCCGGACAGCATCGACCCCGGCACGGCGACGTGATGCGACACCTCGGAAATGGCCTCGATCGGCACCCCGGCCGCGATTCGCCCCATCACCGGGATCTCGAGCGCGTAAACCGCCTCGATCGGCAGCGCCCCGCGCGGCGGATCGGCGCGCGAGCCTTCGATCACGGTCGGCGAAAAGCCCGGGCGCATCATGGCCTCGGGCAGCTTGATGATTTCCAGCGCGCGGGCGCGGTGCGCGAGACGGCGGATGAAGCCACGCTCTTCCAGCGCCGTGATCAGGCGGTGGATGCCCGATTTCGAACGGAGATTCAGCGCATCCTTCATTTCGTCGAACGAAGGCGGCACCCCGTCACGCTCGGTGCGGGTCTTGATGAAATCCAAGAGCTCCAGTTGCTTGTGTGTCAGCATCACTTCCCCCGCGGATCATGAACATTGCGCCGTTTGCACAATGTTCTGCCCGTGTTCCTGCTTTGTGTCAAGCGTTTCAGGCCACTCAATCACAGCGTGTGGTAGAAAACTTCCGCGCCCGCCTGCCGCGCCCCATCCCCCAGCGGGCGGATCAGCAGCGCATCGGCCTCGGCCAGCACCCCCAGCAGGGCCGAATCCTGACGCTCGAAAGGAACGATGCCGGGCAGACCCGGCCCGGCCACCAGTCGCGCCCGCATGTAGTGGGTGCGTGGGCCGGTGGGGCCCACATCCTGCGCCAGCACCGCGCGCAGGGGCTGCGGGGCAGGGGCCGGATCGCCCAGCATGGCGCGGATCAGCGGCACCACGAACAAATGGCCGCAGACGATGGCCGAGACCGGATTGCCCGGCAGCCCCAGCATCGGCACCCCGCCGAGCCGCCCCGCCATCAGCGGTTTGCCGGGGCGCATCGAAATCTTGTAGAACGCGCGCTCCAGTCCAAGCGCCGTCGCCACCTTGGCCACCAGATCGTGGTCGCCGACCGACGCCCCGCCGATGGTCACGATCAGATCCGCCCCATGCGCCAGATCGAACACCTGCGCCAGTTCGGCCTCGCTGTCGCGCGCGATCGGCAGCATCCGGGCCTCGGCTCCGGCGGCCTCGACCAGCGCCTTCAGCGCGAAACTGTTCGAGCAGATGATCTGATCGGGGCCGGGATCCTCGCCCGGCAGCACCAGTTCGTCGCCAGTGGCGATCAGCGCCACCACCGGGCGGCGGGTGACGCCGACCTCGGGGATATTCATCGCCGCCAGCAGCGCCAGATCATTGGGCCGCAGCCGACGCGGGCCAAGCGCATCACCGGCGCGGAAATCCTGCCCCCTGGCGCGGATGTTCGTGCCCTTGCCGACCCGATCCGTCAGGGTGATGCGGTGGCCCTGGACTTCGACATCTTCCTGCAACACGACATGCGTCGCCCCTGCGGGCACCGGCGCGCCGGTAAAGATGCGCACCGCCTGACCGGGGCCCACTGTCCCGGCAAAGCCATGCCCGGCCCCGGCCTCGCCGATCACCGCAAAGGCATCATCGGGGCACGGCGCAACCCCCACGGCATAGCCATCCATCGCCGAGGCATCGAACGGCGGCTGATCGCGCCGCGCCATCGCCGGGGTGCACAGCCAGCGCCCGGCAGCCTCGGCCAGCGCCACGGTCTCGGCCTCAAGCGGGGTTGCCAGCGCCAGAACCCGGGCCAGCGCTGCTTCAACCGAAATCACAGCTTTGCCTCGTAACGACCGGATTTTCCACCATCTTTCAGAACCAGATGAATATCTTCAATCTGCATCCCGCGCTCGACCGCCTTGACCATGTCATAGACCGTCAGCGCCGCCACCGAGACCGCCGTCAGGGCCTCCATCTCGACCCCGGTCTGGCCGCCGGTCCGCACCGTGGCCTCGATCACCACGCCGGGAATGGCTTCGTCCACCCGCAGATCAAGCGCCACCCGGGTAATCGGCAGCGGATGACAGAGCGGGATCAGATCGGCGGTTTTCTTGGCCGCCATGATGCCCGCCAGCCGCGCCACCCCCAGCACGTCGCCCTTTTCGGCCCGCCCGGCGGCAATCAGCGCCGCGGTCGCCGCCGTCATCCGCACCGTGCCACGCGCCACCGCGACCCGGTTGGTGACCGGCTTGTCCGACACATCCACCATATGGGCGTGGCCGGCGGCATCGAAATGGGTCAGACCCGCGTTGCTCATCAGTCGCCCCCCTGTGCCGTCAACGGCCGCGCCAGGATCGCGCGCGTTGCCGCCGCCACGTCATCCTGCCGCATCAGGCTTTCGCCGA
Source organism: uncultured Rhodobacter sp. (assembly GCA_964419305.1). Lineage (GTDB taxonomy): Bacteria > Pseudomonadota > Alphaproteobacteria > Rhodobacterales > Rhodobacteraceae > CAYQPD01. Next base: position 243 of record CAYQPD010000088.1, on the reverse strand, counting down.
TCAGGAAACAGCGCGCCCCGTAGCGCGCGAGGTCCGCCAGATCGGCGGGGGTGTGAAGACCGCTTTCCGCCACGATCAGCCGGTCCTCGGGCACATGACGCGCAAGCTGGCGGGTGGTCTCGAGGTTGACCACGAACGAGTGCAGATCACGGTTGTTGATCCCGATCAGATCGGATTTCAGCGCGGCAGCGCGGTCAAGCTCGGCCCGCTCGTGGACCTCGATCAGCACGTCCATCCGCCAGG
>CAYQPD010000087.1:0-10325 GCA_964419305.1 uncultured Rhodobacter sp. | reverse complement strand
TTGCCCGGCGGCGTTCGCCGCCAGATCATGATTTGCGGGCGTCCGCCCGCTGGCGTGAGCGGCGGATGGTCGAGCGCCGCATCAAGGTCGCAAAGTTCCCGGCCGTCAAAAGCCTCGACAGCTTCGACTTCAAGGCGATCCCCAAGCTCAACAGTGAGCCTGCAAACGCCACCGGTTCGAGAGAGCAGGCGAACGCAGGTGCTGGAACTCGCCCGCTGCGAATGGACCCTGCGGCGCGAGAACGTCATCATGCCGGAGGCATGTCTTCGACATGACGCCCTCGGGCCGAGCGGCACCGGCAAGACCCATGTCGCCCTCGGCCTCGGGTTGGCGGCCTGCCAGAAGGGCATGTCGGTCAGCTTCACCACCGCCGCCGCACTGGCGGGCGAGCTGATGGAGGCTCGCGACGAACGCCGCTTGCTTCGCCTGCAGAAGCAACTGGCCGCAGTCAAGTTGCCCTCGTCGGGCTTGCGCGGCCGCATCTGCGGCCACGGTCCCTCCTCGACATCGACGAGTTGGGCTTCGTGCCCCTGTCCAAAACCGGCGCCGAACTGCTGTTCGAGATGATCTCCCAGCGCTACGAACGCGGTGCCACGCTGATCACCAGCAACCTGCCGTTCGTCATGTCGAAGACGTGCATCCTGCACGATGAATGGACCGAGACCTTCGGAACCGAGCGGCTTACCGGCGCACTGCTCGACCGGCTGACGCACCACGTCGTTCGGCGGGCAGGCCGTCCACTGGACGCCCCGCTCATCCGCCTCACCCTGCGAGATGAACGGCGAGAGCTATCGTCTGGCGCAAAGCCGCACCCGAAAATCCACCGAAACCGCCTGATCCAACCCGCGCTGTCTTGGCCCCAACGGGCCAAGGCGGCCAGTCAACCGCCAGCTATCTGGGGAGCGCGGCTGACTGGCCGCCGCCTCGTGGCGCGCCTCTCGCCCAAACCCAAAGTGGCCTGCTTTTGCGCCGCCCTGTGGCCGGGTTTTACTCCGCCGTTGACACCACGCTGGATTCACGAGATGAATCCCTCACGCGATTTGTGCAACAAAGCCGCATTGAGACAGCATCATGTTGGCGGCAATCGCGCCGACCACAGACCGAAGCATGCACCCGGGATGATCTCACACGAAGGCGGAAGTGAAAGCAGGCCGGTCCAGAGCCCAAAGTCATCAACACCGCGAACCCTGCGGCCAACGTTGCATGCCGAAAGAGGCTTGACTAAGACGTCCCCGTTACCGAAGTCCTGAGCCTACCCCTCCATCGCCTCCAGCTCGTCGATGAAGCCCGCGATCATGCTCAGACCCTTGTCCCAGAACTTCGGGTCCGAGGCATCCAGCCCGAACGGGGCCAGCAATTCCTTGTGGTGCTGCGATCCGCCGGCCGCCAGCATCGCGAAGTATTTGTCCTGAAACCCCGGCAGCCCGCCCTCATAGGCGGCATAAAGCGCGTTCACCAGCCCGTCGCCAAAGGCATAGGCATAGACGTAGAACGGCGAGTGCACGAAATGCGGCACGTAAGCCCAGAAGGTCTCATACCCCGGCATGAACTCGAACGCATCGCCCAGGCTTTCGGCCTGCACGCTCATCCACAGCGCGTTGATGTCATCGGGCGTCTGCTCGCCTTGCGCCCGCGCCGCGTGCAGCTTGCACTCGAAATCGTAGAACGCGATCTGGCGCACCACGGTGTTGATCATGTCCTCGACCTTGCCCGCCAGCAGGGTCTTGCGCTCGGCTTGGGTCTTGGCACCGTCGAGCAGACGGCGGAAGGTCAGCATCTCGCCGAACACGCTCGCGGTTTCGGCCAGCGTCAGCGGGGTCGCGGCCAGCAGCTCGCCCTGCGCCGCCGCCAGCACCTGATGCACCCCGTGCCCCAGCTCGTGCGCCAGCGTCATCACGTCGCGCGGTTTGCCAAGGTAGTTGAGCAAGACGTAAGGGTGCACTGTGGTGACGGTGGGGTGGGCAAAGGCACCGGGGGCCTTGCCGGGTTTCACCCCGGCGTCGATCCAGCCGCGCGCGAAGAACGGGGCGGCGATGCTGGCCATCTCGGGGGCAAAGGCGGCGTAGGCGCCAAGCACTGTGGCGCGCGCCTCGTCCCAGCTTACGGTGCGCGGTGCCTCGAGCGGCAGCGGCGCGTTGCGGTCCCAGATCTGCAAGCGCTCCAGCCCCAGCCATTTCGCTTTCAGCCGGTAGTAGCGGTGGCTCAGCCGCGGGTAGGCCGCCACCACCGCATTGCGCAGCGCCTCGACCACCTCGGGCTCGACATCGTTGCCAAGATGCCGCCCGGTCTGGGGGGTCGGCATCTTGCGCCAGCGATCCTCGATCTCCTTTTCCTTGGCGAGCGTGTTGTGGACCCGCGCGAACAGCTTGATATTGGCCTCAAGCCCAAGCGCCAGCCCGCGCGCCGCCGCCTCGCGACGGGCGCGGTCGGGGTCGGTCAAAAGGTTCAGCGTGGCCTCAAGGCTTTGCGCGCCGTCTTCACCGGCCACCGTGAAACTCAGCCCCGCCATGGTCTCGTCGAACAGCCGGTTCCAGGCCGATGCCCCGACCGTCGACTGGTCGTGCAGGAATTTTTCCAGCTCGTCGGACAACTGATAGGGCCGCAGTGCGCGCATCCGCCGGAACACCGAACGGTAGCGCGCCAGGGCGGGGCTGGCGGCCAGCAACTGCGCCAGATGATCCTCGTCAAGGCGGTTGAATTCAAGGCTGAAGAACACCAGCGGCGCGGTGAGGTCGGTGATGCGGTCCTGCGCGTCGGCGATGAACTTGGCGCGCCCGGCGTCGAGCGTGTCCTGATAGTAGCGCAGACCCGCGAAAGACATCAGCCGCCCGGCGGTGACCTCGATCGCCTCGTGGCGCAACACGCAAATCAGCATCTCGCTCGCGTCAAGACCCGCCAGCTTGCCCTCGTAATCGGCCGCGAAATCGGTGCAGGCGACGCCAAGCACCGCCATGTCGCGGGCAAATTCCGGGGCATCAGGCCCCGCATAAAGATCGCCCAGATCCCAGTCGGGCAATTTGCCAAGCCCCCCCCCGGCAGATGCGTCGGCGGCGAACACGGGGCGGGGCAGGGGCTGAGTCATCGGATTACCTCTTGGCTGTCTGGCGCATCTAGGCGGGCAGCGGGGTGGGGCGCAAGGCCGCGCGCTGGTTTTCCCATTCTCGCTGGCGCAAATATCCCGGGGGGTGCGGGGGGCTGGTCCCCCGCCTGGCAAAGCCTCCTCCGGGGCGGCTCATCGCGCCCTGCCGGGTGCTCTTCGCGGCGGCGGACCTCGGCGAAGACGCCCGGCAGGGCGGATGAGCGGCGCGGGTGGGCGCTCAGCGGTGGGTGTCGAACAGTGCTGCGACGCTGTCGAAGAACTGCGCCCGGCGGGCGCGGGTCTCCATCATCACTTCGTGCTCGGCACCGGGATAAAGCTCGATCCGCCCCTTGCTCCAGCGCGTCATGCGCAGGTGAACCGGCACCGGATCAACCACCTTTTCCGCCAGCCCCAGGGTGCACAGGGCGGGCAGATCGGGTGACGGCACGTCTGCCAGCGCCCGGCACTCGGCCAGCGCCGCGTGCAGCCAGCCCAAGCTTGGCCCCCCCAGCGTCAGCTCGGGCCGGGCCGTCGCATGGGCCTGCATCATGGCGAACATCTCGGGCTCGGTGGTCAGCACATTGCCCGCAAACGGCACCGAGGCGACATAGGTCACCTTTGAGGTGCTCGGCGCGTAGTGGTGATCAAGCTGCAGGGCATGGCTGATCGTGGCCAGGGTCGCCGCCACCGGGCGCATCCAGGCGGTCATGGCGATACCCCACATCGGCGAGGAAAACGCCGCCGCCTGCACCTTCAGGCCCAGGGTCAGTGCTCTGAGAGCAATCGCCCCGCCCATCGAGTGGCTGAGCAGGTAGCGCGGCCCCGGCAGGTTCATCTCATCCGCCAGCCCGACCAGCGCCTGCACATCAAGCTGATATTCGGCAAAATCGCCGACATGGCCCAGCATCGGGTCGGACAACGGGCGGTCGGCCAGACCCTGGCCACGCCAGTCGATGCACAGCGTGCCATAACCGCGCGCCGCGAGTTCGCCCGCCGCGCGCCCGTATTTCTCGATGTATTCGGTGCGGCCGGGGAAAAACAGCACCGTGCCCTTGTCGCCGCCCGGCCAGTGTGTCGCGCGCGTGCGCACCCCATCGGCGGCACGCAGCCAGAAGGCACGGCCCCCGGCCGGGCCGCCGGCCAGATCCTTGAACAGCGGCGCAGGCTCGCTCACCCCAGCACCGCGCCCAGTTGCATCGCGAGATTCATCGCACCGTCAACGCTGAGCTTGCCGGTCATGAACGCCGAAGTCGGGTTCATCTCGCCCGAAAGGATCGCCTCGAACACCTCGGCGCTGGCGGTCAGGGTCACGTCGGCATCCTCGTCGCCCGCCCGCACCCCGGACTGGTCGATCATGATCGCACCCTCGCCGGTAATCACGAATTTTGCCACGCCGTCGAAACTTGGCACCTTTTTGGCCAGCGTTTCGACAGCGGCATCAATCACTTTGTTGGTGGATGGCACTTTGCTCATGGGTGGCTCCTGATGGTCCCTGAAATGTGAGCGCCGGGGCATGGTGTTTCCCGACGCGCAGGCTACACTAGCTTTATGAAAGCGCATTCCGGGTTTCACAATCGTATCCTTGCGGCATTTGTGCTGTTTTTTCTCTCATCTCTGGCGGCAGGGGCCCAGACCGCCACGCTCGACGGTCTGTTTGCCGATCTTGCCACGGCGGACGCGCAGCAGTCGGTCCGAATCGAGGCCGACATCTGGCGCGAGTGGTCGCGCTCGGGCTCGCCCGCCTTCGATCTGCTGCTGGAACGCGGTCGCAAGGCGATCGGGCAGGGCGATCTGGGGGCCGCGATCGAACACCTGACGGCGCTGACCGACCATGCCCCCGATTTTGCCGAAGGCTGGAACGCGCTGGCGACCGCCTATTATCAGGCCGGCGACTTCGGCCCTTCGGTGGCCGACATTCAGCACACCCTGGCGCTGAACCCGCGCCATTTCGGCGCGATGGCCGGGTTTGGTGCGATTCTCGAAGAACTTGAGCGGCCCGAGCAGGCGCTGGTGGTTTACCGTGCCGCCCTTGCCCTGCATCCCCATCTTCAGGGGGTATTGGACGCGGTGCAGCGGCTGGAATCCGCCGCCGCAGGCCAGCAACTCTAGCACCGGGCATCACCCATGCGATCGGGCCGACCAATGTCGGCAAGACCCATCACGTCGTCGAGCACATGCTGGGCCACCGCAGCGACGGCGATATCGACGCGATCTCGAAACGGGCAGCCCAGATCCGCGCCCGAACCTGTAGCGCGCAACGCGCAAACCGGCTGGGCGACGAAAGCCATTGGCGGGGCGAGCCTCGCGCTGTAGAAGACCGTTTGTCGGATGCGCTGCACGCGCGGCTGACGCCAACGTTTGTTGACCGCCGCACTTCGGTGCTGCTGCGGCGGTTGAAGCAGAAGGAGAGCCTTGTGGCCGAGGTGAACGACAAGGGTGACGTGACCGTCGCGGGCGAGTTGGTGGGGCGTCTTGAAGGCTTTCGCTTTCGCCAGAATGCCACCAATTCGCCCGACGAGGCGCAGGTGTTGCGCCAGGCGGCTATGCAGGCGCTGCGGCCGCAATTTCATCTGCTGGCCGACAAGTTCTACAACGCGCCCGACACCGAGATGGATTTCACCGAGCAGGGCGGGCTGATGTGGGGCGGATCGGCAGTCGGCAAGCTGGTGGCCGGTCCCGATGCCATGCGGCCACAGGTCGAGGCTTTTGTCGATGAGGACGCGGGCGAAGAGGTGGTGGAAAAGGTCCGCCGCCGCTTGCAGCATTTCATCGACCGCAAGGTGGCGGCGCTGTTTGATCCGCTGGCGGCGCTAAGCCGGGATGAAACCCTGACCGGTCTTGCGCGCGGTTTTGCCTTCCGGCTGGTTGAAGGGCTGGGCTTGCTGACGCGTGCATCGGTGGCTGACGACGTGAAGGCGCTGGAACAGGACGCACGCTCGGCGCTGCGCAAGCACGGGGTGCGGTTCGGGCAGTTCACCATCTTCCTGCCGCTGCTCTTGAAGCCCGCGCCCACCCGGTTGCGGCTGGTGCTGTGGTCGCTGGCCAATGGTCTGGCCGAGTTTCCCGAAAGCCCGCCGCCGGGGCTGGTGACGATTCCGAACCTGCCCGAGGTGCCGAAAGGGCACTACACGCTGGCGGGCTATCATCCGGCCGGGGCGCGGGCGATCCGGATCGACATGCTGGAACGGCTGGCCGATCTGGTGCGTGCCAAGGATAGCCGGGCCGGCTTTGAAGCCAGCCCCGAGATGCTGTCGATCACCGGCATGACGCTGGAGCAGTTCGCCGATCTGATGGGCGGCCTGGGCTACAAGGCCGAGCGATCCGAGCGCGCCAAGGTCCGGCCCGAAGCGGTCGCAGCCGTGGTGGTGGACGCCCCGGCGGTGGAAGCCGTGGTGGAAGGGCCGGAAGTTGCAGATGCGCCCGCCAGTCCGGCCGTGATCGAGGCGGTTCCCGAGACGGAAACGGTGGCGCCAGAAGCCGCACCCGCCGAACCCGAACCCGAGCCGGTGGCCGAAGCAGAGGCCGAAGCCGCCGAACCTGTGGCCGAGATGGAAACCGTCATCACCTTTACCTGGGCACCGCGCCCGCGGGGTGGCGAAAACCGTGGCCCGCGCAATCGCACTGAAGCCCGCGCCCCGCGCGAGGGTCAGCCCGCCGGGGACGCCCGCCCGCCCCGCAGCGCGCGCCGTCGGCCCTCGGGCGCGCCGTCGCCCGATGCGCCGGTGACAGAAATCATTGGCACCGAAGCCGCCCCCGAGGCCGCCCAGCGCCCGCCCCGGTCTGATCGTCCCGAGCATTTCAAGGGCAAAGGCAAGGGCAAGGGCGGCAAGCCCGAGGGCAAAGGCGAGCGTGGCTTTGATCGTGGGCGCGAGCATGGCAACGAGCGCGGTGGCAAGGATCATGCGCCGCACGGGGCCAAGGTCTTTGAGGCCCGCCCGCCCCGGGTGGAAAAGCCGATCGACCCCGACAACCCGTTTGCCGCATTGCTGGCGCTGAAGGGCAGGCTCTGAGGCCTGCGTCAGCTTCACTGCTTGAATGATATGGGGTCATGGTCTAGCTAGAAGCCAGATCCAGCCAAGATGGGGCAAACCATGACCTATGTGGTGACCGACAACTGCATCGCCTGCAAATACACCGACTGTGTCGAGGTGTGCCCGGTCGATTGTTTTTACGAAGGCGAAAACATGCTGGTCATCCACCCGGATGAATGCATCGACTGCGGTGTGTGCGAACCCGAATGCCCGGCCGATGCGATCCGCCCGGATACCGAGCCCGACATGGACAAATGGGTGGAATTCAACCGCGAGTATGCCACCCAGTGGCCGGTGATCGTGACCAAGAAAGACCCGCTGCCCGATGCCAAGGCGCGCGACGGCGAAACCGGCAAACTGGCCAGCTCGTTCTCGAAAAATCCGGGGCAGGGCGGCTGACGCGGCGCGGCGGTTGCGCGCAGGGCCGATGCTGCAAGCGCGAGCCGATTCGCAATAATGTTGCGCATGAGCCGGATGTGTAGCCGCAACCTGTTGGAATGCAAAGCAACCTGCGTCGGCGGTGATTCGTCGCGACAGTTGGAATCAGCGGATTATTGTGTTATAAGATTGTTACAAGCAATCATGGAAGCCTGACGCTCGCCTTGTAGCTGCTCGCTCGGGGTGACGATACTGACGAATACGCATCCGCATCGCCGGGGTTGTTGCCGCCGGTCGGTGGTTTTTCGTCGGTAAAAGGGTAACCCCGCAAGGAAGTGACCGAATGACCAGGACCAGAAAGCCGGAGTTTCGCCCGAACGAGTTTGTTGTGTATCCGGCGCATGGGGTCGGCAAGATCATCTCGATCGAGGAACAGGAGATCGCGGGTCTGAATCTCGAACTGTTCGTGATTTCGTTCGAGAAGGACAAGATGACGCTGCGGGTGCCCACCGCCAAGGCTACCGAGTTCGGGATGCGCTCGCTGGCGACCCCCGAGCTGGTGAGCAAGGCGCTGGACACGCTGAAGGGCAAGGCCCGCGTCAAGCGCGCGATGTGGTCGCGCCGGGCGCAGGAATATGAGCAGAAGATCAACTCGGGCGATCTGATGGCGATTGCCGAAGTGGTGCGCGATCTGCACCGCAGCGATGATCAGCGCGAGCAAAGCTATTCCGAGCGTCAGCTTTACGAGGCGGCGTTGGAACGCCTGACCCGCGAAGTCGCCGCGGTGTCGGGGGTGGACGAGGCCGGGGCGCAAAAGACCGTCGGCACCGTGTTGACCTCGCGCGCCGCCTGACGTTTACGCGACCCGAGAAACCGCCGCCCTTCGGGGGGGCGGTTTTTTGTTGCGTGACGTTCAGGCCAGTGCTGCGGCGGCCACCGCCAGCGCCGCGAGTTCGGCCAGTTGCTGCGAAGCCCCCAGGATGTCGCCGGTCTGGCCGCCGATCCGGCGCCACGCCACCACCACCAGCCCGCAGCAGGCCAGCCCCGCCAGGGTCGCCATGGCCAGCGCTGGAACGGCACCCACCAGCACCAGGCTCAGCGCCAGGCCCAGCGCCAGCGCCAGCCCGGCGGTCGGGCCGTCAGGCCGCCCCACCGCTTGCGACAAGCCGCTGCCGCGCGCATTGGGCAACAATGCCGCGATCAGCACCATCGGCACCCGCGACAGCGCCCCGACCGCGATCAGTACCGCCCATTGTGGCCCAAGCGCCAGCAGCACCGCCAGCGCCGACCAGCGGGCAAGGCAGGCCAGCACCAGCGCCAGCACGCCGTAGGTTCCGATGCGGCTGTCGTGCATGATTTCAAGCCGCCGCGCCTTGTCCCAGCCGCCCCACAAGCCGTCAGCGCTGTCGGCCAGCCCGTCCTCGTGCATCGCGCCGGTCACCATCGCCTGCACCGCCAGCACCAGCGCCGCCGCGACCCCCGGGGTCAGGCCAAGCGCCAGCGCCAGCGTCGCGCCAAGGGCCGCCAGCGCGCCGACCCCGGCCCCGACCAGCGGCCAGGCCCAGGCGCTTGTCGCGCCGCGCGGCGCTGACTGCCCGCCCGGCAGCGGCAGCCGGGTCAGCAGACCGAAGGCCACGCGCAGGTCAGCGACAATCCGGCGCAGGCTTGTGTCGTTTGCGGTCATGCAGGTGCCCTTTCCGTGCTGGCCCTCTGGCCCCGATGGCGATAGCGAAGGGCGAAAGCAGGTTCAATCAAGGAATAGGCAATGACGGCTCCATTTTCCACTCTCGACGGGTTTCGTGCGGTGCTGCGGGCGCTGCCTGCGGCGGATGCGGCAGCGACGGCGGCGGCCGAAGAGCGCAACGCGCAGTTGACCAAACCGCCGGGCGCCCTCGGGCGGCTTGAGATGCTGGCGATCTGGTATGCCGGTTGGCGCGGCACTGGCCGCCCGCGCCTCGATCATCCGCAGATCATCGTCTTTGCCGGTAATCATGGGGTGGCGGCGCGCGGGGTTTCGGCCTTTCCGGCCGAAGTGACGGCCCAGATGGTGGCGAATTTCCGCGCCGGGGGGGCGGCGATCAACCAGTTGGCCAAGGCCTTCGGGGCGCGCCTTGATGTGCATGCGCTGGAGCTTGACCGACCGACCGCCGATTTCACCGCCGCACCGGCGATGACCGAGGCCGAGGTGGTGGCGGCGCTGGCTGTCGGCTGGCAGGCGGTCGATGCGGCGACCGATCTTCTGGTGGTGGGCGAGATGGGGATTGCCAACACCACCTCGGCGGCGGCGATTGCGGCGGCGCTGTTCGGCGGTGCGGCAGGTGATTGGACCGGGCGCGGCTCGGGGGTCGATGACAAGGGCGTGGCGCTGAAGGCGCGGATCGTGGCGGACGGGATCGCGCGCCATGCCGCCGTGCTGGCGGACCCGCTGATGGTGCTGGCCTGCCTTGGCGGGCGCGAGATTGCGGCGATGGCGGGGGCGATTGCCGCTGCCCATGCCGCCCGGATTCCGGTGATCCTTGACGGCTTTATCTGCACGGCGGCGGCGGCGGTGCTGGAACGCGCCGCCCCCGGCGCGCTTGACCATGCGGTGGCGGGTCATGTCAGCGCGGAAGGCGCGCATGCCGCCCTGCTGGCCAGGCTGGGCAAGGAGCCGCTGCTGAGCCTCGGGCTGCGGCTGGGCGAAGGCTCGGGTGCTGCGCTGGCGATCGGGGTGCTGAAGGGGGCGATTGCCTGCCATTCGGGGATGGCAACCTTTGCCGAAGCCGGGGTGGCCGAGGGCTGATCCGGGCGGGGCAGGGCGGGGCGGCGGGGGCTCTGCCCCCGCACCCCCGGAGTAT
>CAYQPD010000086.1:0-10353 GCA_964419305.1 uncultured Rhodobacter sp. | reverse complement strand
AGGATCGCCAACCGGGTGGCTGACGCACCGCTTTATGCCTGGGTGCTGGCCGGAGAAGGCGGCGAGGTCGCGACCTGTTCCAACGGCACCGCGTTCAAGCTTGACATCGGGCTGGACGAGATCGCGCGCGACGATACCATTCTGGTGTGCGGCGGCATCGACGTGCAGAAAGCCACCAGCCGTGCCATTGTCGGCTGGCTGCGGCGCGAGGCGCGGCGCGGGGTGGCGATCGGAGGCCTGTGCACCGGGGCCTATGCGCTGGCCAAGGCCGGGCTGCTGGATGGCCGCCGCGCCACCATCCACTGGGAGAATCAGGACGGTTTTCTGGAGGAATTCGAGGACGTCAAGCTGACCAAATCGGTGTTCGTGATCGACGGCAACCGGATGTCCACGGCCGGCGGCACCGCCTCGATCGACATGATGCTGAAGATCATCGCCACCGATCACAACGAGGATCTGGCCAACACCGTGGCCGATCAGTTGATCTATTCGGCGATCCGCACCGATCAGGATACCCAGCGGCTGTCGATCCCGACCCGGATCGGGGTGCGTCACCCCAAGCTGAGCCAGGTGATCCAGATGATGGAGAGCAACATCGAGGATCCGATCAGCCCCGCCGACATGGCCGAAGAGGTGGGGATGTCCACCCGCCAGCTTGAGCGCCTGTTCCGGCGCTATCTGAACCGCAGCCCCAAGCGCTATTACATGGAGCTGCGCCTGTCCAAGGCGCGCAATCTGCTGATGCAGACCAACATGAGCGTGATCAACGTGGCGCTGGCCTGCGGCTTTGCCAGCCCGTCGCATTTTTCCAAGTGCTACCGCGCGCATTACAACACCACCCCCTACCGCGAACGCGGCACCCAGGGGGCCAGTGCGGCTGGCGGGCGGCTGTCGATCTGACGGCAGGCGGGGGGCTGTCTGCCCCCCGCACCCCCCGAGAGTTGATAGCAAAGAAGATGCCGAGGGGAACGGATTCTTGGCACTTTTCTTTTGCACCGGGCCTCTCTAGGCTCGTGTGCAGGATGTGAAATCCGACATGGGAGAGAACCAAGATGAAAAAACTGCTTTTGGCCACCACGGCTCTGGTCGTGATGGCGGGTGTTGCGGGCGCCGACGAAATCAAGATCGGCGTCATTCTGGGCTTCACCGGCCCGCTCGAGTCGATCACCCCGGCGATGGGGGCGGCCGCCGAGATGGCGATGAAGGAGGTCAGTGACTCGGGCAAGCTGATGGGCGGCTCGACGGTGGTGTCGGTGCGCGGTGATTCGACCTGCGTCGATGCCGCGGCGGCCACCGCTTCGGCCGAGCGGCTGGTGACCTCGGACAAGGTGGCGGCGATCATGGGGGCGGATTGCTCGGGCGTGACCGGGGCGATTCTGCAAAACGTCGCGCGCCCCAATGGTGTGGCGATGATTTCGCCGTCGGCGACCTCGCCCGCGCTTTCGACGGCCGAGGATGACGGGCTGTTCTTCCGCACCGCACCGTCGGACGCGCGCCAGGGCGTGGTGATGGCGGACGTCATCACCGGGCGGGGCATCACATCGGTGGCGCTGACCTATACCAACAACGACTACGGCAAGGGTCTGGCCGAAAGCTTCCAGGCGGCGTTCGAGGCGGCGGGCGGCACCATCACGATCTCGGCGGCGCATGAAGACGGCAAGGCCGACTATTCCGCCGAAGTGGCCTCGCTGGCGGCGGCGGGTGGCGATCTGCTGGTGGTGGCGGGCTATATTGATCAGGGCGGCAAGGGCATCATTCAGGGCTCGATCGATTCGGGCGCGTTCTCGGCCTTCTACCTGCCCGACGGGATGTATGGCACGCCGCTGATCGACGCCATCGGCGCACCGCTGAACGGCACCTTCGGCGATGTGCCCGGCACTGACAGCGAAGGCGCGGCGACCTTCCAGACCATGGCCACGGCGGCGGGCTTTGACGGCACCGCGTCGTTCACCGGCGAAAGCTATGATGCGGCGGCGCTGATCATGCTGGCGATGGCGGCGGCCAACTCGACCGCCTCGAAAGACTGGTCGGCCAAGGTGATGGACATCGCCAACGCACCAGGCGAGCCGATCCAGCCGGGCGAGCTGGCCAAGGCGCTGGATCTGATCGCGGCGGGCACCGACATCGACTATGTGGGCGCGACCGCGGTCGAGCTGATCGGCGGCGGCGAAAGTGCCGGCAGCTACCGCGAATACACCGTCACCGACGGCAAGATCGTGACGGATCGCTACCGGTGATCACGGCCTGAAGCAACGACGGACAGCGGCCCGGGTGCCCACTCGGGCCGCTGTCGTGACATCAAGCCCCCGGCACGGTGCAGCGCGGCACCGCAGACATGGGGGCAGCAGGGAGAACCAGATGATCGTTGTCGAGAATCTGCACAAGCATTTCGGCGGATTTCGCGCCGTGGACGGGGCCTCGATCAGGATCGGGACCGGCTCGATCACCGGCCTGATCGGCCCCAACGGGGCGGGCAAGACCACGCTCTTCAACGTGATCGCCGGGCGGCTGCCGCCAACCTCGGGGCGGGTGCTGATGGACGGCCAGGACATCACCGGCCTGCCGCCGCATGTGCTGTTTCGCAAGGGGCTGCTGCGCACCTTTCAGATCGCGCATGAATTCGGCTCGATGACGGTGCGGGAAAACCTGATGATGGTGCCGGGCGGGCAGTCGGGCGAGATCCTGTGGAACGCCTGGTTCCGCCGCAAGATGGTCGCCGCCGATGAACGCCGGATCCGCGACAAGGCCGACGACGTGCTCGAGTTCCTGACCATCAGCCACCTCGCCGACGAGCACGCGGCCAACATCTCGGGCGGGCAGAAAAAGCTGCTGGAGCTGGGTAGGGCGATGATGGTCGATGCCAAGGTGGTGTTTCTCGACGAAGTCGGGGCCGGGGTCAACCGCACCCTGCTGAACACCATCGGCGATGCCATCGTGCGGCTGAACCTTGAGCGCGGCTACACCTTCTGCGTGATCGAGCATGACATGGATTTCATCGCCCGCCTGTGCGACCCGGTGATCTGCATGGCCGAAGGCCGGGTGCTGGCCCAGGGAACCGTCGAAGAAGTGAAAAACGACGAGCGGGTGATCGAGGCCTACCTTGGCACCGGCTTGAAGAACAAGGTGGTGGCCCATGGCTGAGCCGTTTCTGATCGGCGAGGCGATGACCGGCGGCTACGGCGCGGCCGACATTCTGCACGATTGCACCATCGCGGTGGAAAAGGGCCAGATCGCGGTGATCGTCGGGCCCAATGGCGCGGGCAAATCAACCGCGATGAAGGCGGTGTTCGGGATGCTGAGCCTGCGCGGCGGCAAAGTCCGGCTGGCGGGCGAGGACATCACGGCGCTTTCACCGCAGGCGCGGGTGGCCAGGGGCATGGCGTTCGTGCCGCAGAACCAGAACATCTTCACCACGATGACGGTCGAGGAAAATCTTGAAATGGGGGCGTTTTTGCGCCGCGACGACATCCGCACCACGATGGCGCAGGTGTTTGATCTGTTCCCGATCCTGCGCGACAAGCGCGCTCAGGTGGCAGGCGAGCTTTCGGGCGGGCAGCGCCAGCAGGTGGCGGTGGGGCGCGCCCTGATGACCCAGCCGCAGGTCTTGATGCTGGACGAGCCGACCGCCGGGGTCAGCCCGATCGTGATGGATGAGCTGTTCGACCGCATCATCGAGGTCGCGCGCAGCGGCATCTCGATCCTGATGGTCGAGCAGAACGCGCGCCAGGCCCTGAACATTGCCGACAAGGGCTATGTGCTGGTGCAGGGCGCCAATCGCTTCACCGACACCGGGGCGGCGCTGCTGGCCGATCCCGAAGTCCGCCGTTCCTTTCTGGGGGGTTGAGATGGATATCCTGAACGGTCTGGTGACATTTCTGAATTTCGTCTTTGTGCCGGGCCTCGCCTACGGCGCGCAACTGGCGTTGGGGGCGCTGGGGGTGACGCTGGTTTACGCCATCCTGCGGTTCTCGAACTTTGCCCATGGCGACACCATGGCGTTCGGCACCATGGCGACGATTCTGGTGACATGGGCAATGCAGTCGGCAGGGATCAGTTTCGGGGTGCTGCCCACGGCGCTGCTGGCGCTGCCGTTCGGGATTGCGGCGACGGCGCTGTTCGTGCTGGCCACCGACCGGGTGGTTTACCGCTTTTACCGCCACCAGAAGGCCGCGCCGACGATCATGGTGATCGTCAGTTTGGGGGTGATGTTCGTCATGAACGGCCTGACGCGCTTCATCATCGGGGTGGGCGAGCAGAACTTTTCCGATGGCGGGCGGTTTCTGATTACGGCGGGCGAGTTCAAGACCGCCACCGGGCTGGCCGAGGGGCTGGCGGTCAAGACCACCCAGGCGCTGACGGTGGTGGTGGCGGTGATCGTGGTGGCGCTGCTGTTCTGGTTTTTGCAAAAGACCCGCACCGGCAAGTCGATGCGGGCGTTTTCCGACAACGAGGATCTGGCGCTCTTGTCGGGCATCAACCCCGACCGGGTGGTGGCGGTGACCTGGGTGCTGGCGGCGGCGCTGGCGACCATTGCCGGGGTGCTTTATGGCTTGGATAAGTCGTTCAAGCCCTTCACCTATTTCCAGCTTTTGCTGCCGATCTTTGCCGCCGCCATCGTTGGCGGTCTGGGCAGCCCGATCGGTGCAATCGCGGGTGGCTTCGTGATCGCGTTTTCCGAGGTGACGGTGACCTACGCCTGGAAGAAGGTGGTGACCTATCTGGTGCCCGACAGCATGGCCCCCGACACGCTGCTGCAACTGATGTCAACCGACTACAAGTTCGCGGTCAGTTTCTCGATCCTGATCCTGGTGCTGCTGTTCATGCCAACCGGGCTGTTCAAGGGGAAATCGGTATGAAGCTCAAGGCACCCGGCGCGCGCAACGCCGCCCTGTTCGCCGCCGTGGCGGTGCTGTTCATCGGCACCGGCATGTATCAGAGCTGGAACTCGAGCCTGGGGATTCTGAACATGGCGCTGATCTCGGCGATCATGGCGCTGGGGCTCAACCTGCAATGGGGCTTTGCCGGGCTGTTCAACACCGGGGTGATGGGCTTTGTCGCCCTGGGCGGGCTGGCGGCGGTGCTGACCTCGTCCACCCCGCTGCCGCAGTCGTGGCAGGCCGGCGGGCCGCGGATCGCGCTGGCGCTGGTGCTGGGGGCGGCCACCATCGCGCTTGCGGTGGCGATTTATCAGCGCCTGGCGGCGGGGCGCGGGCGCACCCTGGCGCTGCTGGCGGTGCTGGTCGGCGGCTTCATGCTTTACCGCTATGTGCTGGACCCGGCGGTAACGGCGGTCGAGGCGGTGAACGCCGCCGCTTATGGCAATATCGGCGGGCTGGGCCTGCCGATCCTGCTGGCCTGGCCGGTGGGGGGGCTGCTGGCCGCGTGCGCGGCTTGGGCGATCGGCAAGACCGCGCTGGGCTTGCGCTCGGACTATCTGGCGATTGCCACCCTCGGCATTGCCGAGATCATCGTGGCGGTGCTCAAGAACGAGGACTGGCTGGCGCGCGGCGTCAAGAACGTGATCTCGCTGCCGCGCCCGGTGCCCTACGAGGTTGATCTGCAAAAAAGCGCGGGCTTTCTGGCCTGGGCACAGAACTGGGGGTTCGACCCGGTCACGGCCTCGTCGCTGGTGGTCAAGCTGGCCTATGCCGGGTTGTTCGGGGCGGTGCTGCTGGCGGTGATCTGGCTGTCGCAGACGGCGCTGAACTCGCCCTGGGGGCGGATGATGCGGGCGATCCGCGACAACGAGGTGTCGGCCGCCGCGATGGGCAAGAATGTCACCTTGCGACACCTTCAGGTCTTTATCCTGGGCTCGGCGGTGATCGGCATGGCCGGGGCGATGATGACCACGCTTGACGGCCAGTTGACCCCCGGCACCTACCAGCCGCTGCGCTTTACCTTTCTGATCTGGGTGATGGTGATCGTCGGCGGCTCGGGCAGCAACTGGGGCTCGGTGCTGGGCGGTTTCCTGATCTGGTGGCTGTGGGTGATGGTCGAGCCGATCGGTCTGCTGGCGTTGCAGGGCATCACGGCGGGCATGGCGGATGGCTCGTGGCTGAAGGTTCACCTGATCAACAGCGCCGCCCACATGCGGCTCTTGACGATGGGGGTGATCTTGCTTTTGGTGCTGCGCTTCAGCCCGCGCGGGTTGATCCCGGAAAAATGACGCTCATCGCTCCCTGCGGGCGCTCTTCGCTGACAGCGAGGACCGCCCGCGAGGAAGGGACGAGCGCCTTGCGACGTTTTCTGTCGCGCCCTGACATGCCACCAACCATAGCCGCGGCCAGATTGCAGAAAACATGCAAGGGAGTCGTCGCATGAAATCCCATACCCGCGTTCTGGTGATCGGTGGCGGTGTTGTCGGCTGCTCGGTGGCCTACCACCTGACCAAACTTGGCTGGAAGGACGTGACCCTGATCGAACGGGCCGAGCTGACCTCGGGCTCGACCTGGCACGCGGCGGGCGGGTTTCACACCCTGAACGGCGACACCAACATGGCGGCGCTGCAAGGCTATACCATCCGGCTTTACAAGGAGCTTGAGGCGATCACCGGCCTGTCGTGCGGGCTGCACCATGTCGGCGGCATCACCATGGCCGACAACCGCGAACGCTTCGACATGCTCAAGGCCGAGCGCGCCAAGCACCGCTACATGGGGCTTGATACCGCGATCCTGACCCCCGCCGAGATCGAGGCGATGACTGACGGGCTGGTCAACACCAACGGCATCCTTGGCGCACTTTACGACCCGCTCGATGGCCACCTTGACCCTTACGGCACCACCCACGCCTATGCCAAGGCGGCGAAGATGGGCGGGGCCGAATTCGTGCTGCACAACCGGGTGCTGTCCACCACCCAACGCAGCGATGGCGGCTGGGATGTGGTGACCGAGCACGGCACCATCGTGGCCGAGCATGTGGTCAACGCGGGCGGGTTGTGGGCGCGCGAAATCGGTGCGATGGCTGGGGTTTACCTGCCGCTCTTGCCGATGGCGCACCAGTATCTGGTGACCGACGACATTCCGGAAATCGTGGCGCGCGGCAAGGAATTCCCGCATGTGATGGATCCGGGCGGCGAAAGCTACCTGCGCCAGGAAGGCCGCGGTCTGGTGATCGGGTTCTACGAGCAGCCCTGCGAGCCATGGTCGATCGACCGCACCCCGTGGGAATTCGGGCAGGAGTTGTTGAACGAAAACTATGACAAGATCGCCCACAGCATCGAATTTGCCTACCAGCGCGTGCCGGTGCTGGCGCGCGCCGGGATCAAGCGGGTGATCCACGGCCCCTTCACCTTCTCGCCCGACGGCAACCCGCTGATCGGGCCGGTGCCGGGGTTGCGCAACTACTGGTCGGCCTGCGCCGTGATGGCAGGGTTCAGCCAGGGCGGCGGCATGGGGCTGGCGCTGGCGCAATGGATGATCGAAGGCGAGGTCGAGCGCGACCCGCGCGGCTTTGATGTGGCGCGCTTCGGCACCTGGACCACCCCCGGCTACACCGTGCCGAAGGTGGTCGAAACCTACCGCACCCGGTTCTCGGTCTCGTTCCCGAACGAGGAAAAGCCCGCCGCACGGCCGTTCCGCACCACCCCGATGTATGACACCTTTACCGCGATGCGCGCGGTCTGGGGTCAGCAATACGGGCTGGAAGTGCCCAACTATTTCGCCCTGCCCAATGATCCGGTGTACGAGACCCCGACCTTCCGGCGCTCGAACGGTTTTGATGCGACCCGGCAGGAAGTGCTGGCAGTGCGCAGCGGCGTCGGCATCAACGAGATGCAGAACTTCGGCAAATACCGGGTTTCGGGGATCAAGGCGCGGGCCTGGCTCGACCGCATCATGGCCGGGCTGATCCCGCAGCCGGGCAGGCTTAGCCTGACCCCGATGCTGGCGCAAAGCGGCAAGATCATCGGCGATTTCACCGTATCCTGCCTGAGCGAGACCGAGTTTCAGTTGACCGCCAGCTATGGCGCGCAAGGCTGGCACATGCGCTGGTTCGACCAACACGCCGAGCACGGGGTGAAGGTCGAGAATGTCTCGGACGCGCGCTCGGGCTTTCAGATCGCGGGGCCAAAGGCACGCGCGTTGCTGGCGCGGGTGACGCGGGCTGACGTGTCAGCCGGGGCGTTCCGGTTCATGGATGTCAAGCGCCTGACCGTGGGCATGGCCGACTGCATCGTGCAGCGCGTCAGCTACACCGGCGATCTTGGGTTCGAGATCTATTGCGACCACATGTCGGTGCGCCACCTGTGGCAAGTGCTGACCGAAGCGGGTGCCGACCTTGGCCTGCGCCCGTTCGGGATGCGGGCGATGATGTCGCTGCGGCTGGACAAGTTCTTTGGCAGTTGGGGGCGCGAGTTCAGCCCCGATTACACCCCCGCCGAGACCGGGCTGGACCGCTTCATCCGCTGGAACAAACCCAGCGACTGGATCGGCAAGGCGGCGGCGGTTGCGGAAAAGGCGGCAGGTGCCAAGCGCAAGCTTTGCGCCTTTGTGGTTGATGCCAAGGACGCCGATGTGGTGGCCTGGGAGCCGATCTGGCTTGACGGCGCGGTGGTAGGTTACTGCACCTCGGGGGGCTATTCGCACTTTGCCCGGAAATCGGTGGCGCTGGGGTTTGTGCCATCCGCGCGCGCGGTGGAGGGGCTCAGGGTCGAGATCGAGCTTCTGGGCGAACGTCGTCCGGCGGTGCTGGTGAGCACGGCGCTGTTCGACCCAGATGGCGCAAGGATGCGCGGTTAAGTGCCGGCCCCGTCATTGACGGGGCGGGTCGGCAAGGGGGGGGCTGCGCGCCCCCCGGTCAGGCTGCGCCTGCCCTCCCCCGGCGGGATATTTGGTCAGACGAGAAATTGGCAGGGGGCACGCGGCAGGGTCTTGGCGCGCGGCTTGACGGGGGCCGGGTGCTGGCGCAGGCTTGGGTCATGAACCGACCTCATGCCAGCATCCTGATCCTTGCGGCAGGGGCCTCGCGCCGGATGCGCGGAGCCGACAAGATGCTCGAGGTCGTCGATGGCGTGGCGCAGCTACGGCGCATCACCCGCGCCGCCCTTGCCACTGGTTGCCCCGTGACCGTGACCCTACCGCCCGATCACCCGGCGCGCGCGGTGGCGCTGGCGGGGCTGGCAGCCCGGCAGGTGATCGTGGCCGACGCGCGCGCGGGCATGTCCGCCTCGATCCGGGCCGGGCTCGCGGCGCTGCCGCCCGGGGCGGCGGTGCTGGTCGTGCTGGCTGATCTGCCGGAACTGACCGCGACCGATCTGCGCGCCATGCTGGCGGCGCAAGGCGAGACCCCCGATCTGATCGTGCGCGCCTGCTCGGCCAGCGGTGTGCCCGGTCATCCGGTGTGCTTTCCACCCTGGACGCGCGACGAGCTGATGGCCCTAATCGGTGACACCGGCGCGCGCGATCTGCTGGCGCGGCAGGTCGGGCGCACCCGCATGCTGCCGCTGCCGGGGGACCACGCCGTGACCGATCTTGATACCCCCGAGGCCTGGGCCGCCTGGCGCGCCGCGCTTGGAACGTCACGCCCCTGATCGGGAAGCGGCATGGGCGCAGGGTCGATCGGATCAGCCCTTTTCGTTCAACCCCTTTGCCGCGCAAGCCGCACAGCCCGCGCGCGGCGCGACCGCGATCATCCGGCTCTCGCCGTAAAGCCCGTCGAACAGCATCAGCCGCCCGCGCAGGCCCTGCCCGGCACCGACAAGGTGCTTCACCGCCTCCAGCGCCATCAGCGCGCCAATCACCCCCGGCAGGGGCGAGACCACCCCGGCCTCGGCGCAGCTTGGCACCATCCCGGGCGCGGGCCGGGTGGGAAACACGCATTCATAGCACGGCCCGCCGCGCGCCGGGTCATAAAGTGAAATCTGCCCCTCCCACTGGGCAATCGCCGCCGCGATCAGCGGCAGGCCCTGCGCCACCGCCACCCGGTTCACGAGATAGCGGGTGTCGAAATTGTCCGAGCCATCAAGGATCAGATCATAGTCGGCGAACAACTCCGCCGCGTTCTGTTCCGTCAGCCGCTGCTGGTAGGGGCGCACCACGACCCAAGGGTTCAACGCCCGCATCGCGATCGCGGCCGAGGCCGTTTTCGCCATGCCAACCCGCTGATCGGTATGAATGATCTGGCGCTGCAAGTTGGTGGCGTCAACCGTGTCGTCGTCGATCACCCCGATGCAACCGACTCCGGCCGCGGCAAGATAAAGCAGCGCGGGCGAGCCCAGCCCCCCGGCGCCCACCACCAGCACCCGTGCCGCCTTCAGCCGTCGCTGCCCCGGTCCGCCGATCTGGTGCAGCATGATGTGGCGGGCATAGCGACCCAGCTCGTCCGCCGCAAAGCCCCCCGGCACCATCAGCCCCCCCC
>CAYQPD010000085.1:0-10471 GCA_964419305.1 uncultured Rhodobacter sp. | reverse complement strand
ACCTGCCCCCGTTTCTTCTTTGCGCAAATACTCGAAAACGCCTGCCACGCAGGGCTGATTACGCCCGCTCGACCAGCCGCCCCAGCACCCGCCCGGCCAGGATGTGCAGATGGTAATGCGCCACCTCCTGCAAGCCATCCCGACCGGCATTGGAGATGGTGCGATACCCGGTGCCCGGCGCGATGCCAAGATCGGCGCAGATCTGGGCACAGGCGCGATGAAAATCGACCAGCTCTTCGGCCGAGGCTTCAGCCGCAAAATGATCGAAGGTGACGTAAGGCCCTTTCGGGATCACCAGCACATGCACCGGCGCCTGCGGGTGCAGATCGTGAAACGCCAGGGTGTGCGCGGTCTCAAGCACCGTGCGGTTGGGAATCTCGCCGCGCAGGATGCGGGCGAAGATGTTCTGGGGGTCGTAAGCATAGGCCATGGCTCAATCCACAAACAGATAGTCGGTCGCCGCGATCTCGAGCGCCCTCGCCTCGTCAATACCAAGAAATGCCGCCAAAGCCACGGCGTTTTCAGCCGCACTGGCCGATTGTCGCAGCCGCGCGAAACCCTTGAACCCGGCATCACGCAACCGGTCGGATTCAAACCTTACATCATAGCGGATGGTCGGCAGCAGACGATCAATGGTGGCAGCAGGGGTCTGCGCCCCCGCCAGCCCGACCCGGCGGGCGTGCCCGATCAGGTAGTCGTCGGTGAAATCGCACGCGACCTCGAGCAGGCGGGTGCGCGCGCGGTCGGCATAGAAATCCTGCATCAGATCAACGCTGGCCGGATCAATGCAGACCACCAGGTGATCGCTCTGCCAGTATTCGAACAGCATCCGCAACAGTGCCCGCCGGTGCCGGGTGCGCTTTTCCAGCGTGCTCTGAATCCCGCCCAGGTCGGGCAGCGGGGTGCTGGCCTCGTTGAACAGATACTCGACCACCGGCAGCCCCGTCACCTGATGGATACGGGCGACCAGGCGCTTGGCGACATGCCATTTCTTGCAGGTCACGATCATCAGGGTGCGCTCGCGCCCAATGCTTGATTCGGTTTCCCAGAAGCGCGGCGCGAACCGTCGCCCGATCCGCCCCCGCCCGGTCAGGAACCGAAACAGCCCCCGGCCCTCGCCCGAGATCGCAAACGCCAGCCCGGTCGCGGCATAAAGCTGGCCCAGCCGATCCTTCAGTGCCCTGGCCTCGGGCGAGATCTTGCGCGCGAACAGGTAATCCTGGCTGATCAGCAGATCGTAGTGATCGTTGTAGAAGTTCACCGGCATGCCGTAGTCGGTGAACAAGAGAAAGGTCAGGGTGCGGCTGCGGATCTCGCGCTCGGGCACCAGATGGCGCACCAGGGTCTGGAAAAAGGTCTCGTCGGGAATCCAGGTGGTGCGGAAAAAGCGCATCACGTCGCGCCGCCGGGCGCAGAAATCCAGCACCCACTCGATCGTGCGACGGCGCAGACACCACCACTGGCTACCGATCTGCATCTGGAGATCGGCGGGCACCTTGCGCGCCAGCCCCAGCTTCTTCTGCCAGGTCATGCTGGCGTAGAACAGCGCCTTGTGGGCACGCTCGTTGAACCAGTGGCGATAGATCAGCCGTTCCTCCTTGATCCCGGTCTTGATCCAGTCCGAATCGAAGAAATCAACACTTTCGATGTAATCGACATCGTCGCGATCCAGAAATTCATGCGCGTATTCGGCGGTCTTGATCGGCATGCAGTCGCCCGACAGCATGTAGAAATGGCTGGCGCGCGGAAACGCCGCCTCGGCCGCCACCACCGCCTGCAAGGTGGCATCCACCAGGCTCCACTCGCCCCAGCCGCACTTGCGCCGGTGCGCGGCAAAAGTCACCGACGGGTTCTGCGCCAGCGCGGCGCGCAGCCGGTCGTAATCCTCGCGCCGGGCGTTGGCGTCGAAATGGATGGCCACATAATCGCCCGCCGCCGTCAGCCGCTCGGCCTGCGCGATGATCCCCTCGGGGTCCTTGTGGCACAGCAGGATGTAGGCGATTTTTGCCATTCTGGGAACTCTTCGCACAAAACCGGATCACTGTTGCCATAAATAGCTTTATCAGTCCTTGAAAAGACAGCGCTTCTTTGCTTTTTGTGCGGTATTGATGCCTGATGCGCCTGCTGCGACGGGTGCGGATCGGCTGGAGGCGCGCTACGATGGGATTTCCCGGAACCTGGATGACGGAAAGCGAAAGCGCGGTTTACCGCGTGGTGCCCAAATGCGCCTGCTCGTCGATCGGGCAGATCATGTTCTATTCCGACCACGGGCGCTATTTCGACGGCGACGTGCATGATGCCACCTCGGGCCTGCACAAGTGGTCGATCGAGGCCAGCCAGCCGGTGATCGAGCGCAACGTGCTCGCGCACAAATCCTACACCTTCACCTGCGTGCGCAACCCCTACACCAGGATTCTGTCGTCGTTCCTCGACAAGATCTGCGGCATCCAGCGCAACGGCAAGCGCTACCGCGGCAATCTGGTGCCGCTGCTGACCCAGAAATACGGCGTCACCGTCGGCAGTGACAGCGACATGGACGATTTCGACCAGATCGCCAGCTTTCGCCGTTTTCTGCTGTTCGCGCGCGACACCATCCGCTGGAAAAAGCCGATGGAGCCCGACATCCACTGGTCGGCGATGGCAGGCCATGTCTCGACCTTCATCATGAACGGCGGGCGCTACGACCAGATCTTCTTCACCGAGCAGTTCGACGAAGGCATGCAGGTCGTGCTCGATCACATCACCACCCGCCACCCGATCGACCTCAAGACGGTGCCGAGATTCAACGAAAGCGAAGGCCACGGGCCCAAGCGTGCCCATCCGGTCGAAGACTATTTCGATGATCTTTCGATGCATCTGATGTGGGAAATCTACAAACGCGACTTCCAGTTGTTCCGATACGATTTCGAGCACCCGGCCAACAAGATGCCGCTCGGCGAGGTTGATCTTGACGAGGTCCACGCCAAACTCGGGGAATGAGCCGACGGCGAGGCCGGGGGGTTTCACACCCCCCGGACCCCCGGTGGGATATTTTCGCAGAGAAGAAGGTCGTCATTCACCACTTGTTAACGCTGGCCGACGATTCTGCCGACACGGGACAGGCTGGGAAGCCGATGACCGTCAGAGGAGAAGGCACCCTGCGGTCGGCGCAAGCCGTCATCAGGGTGCCGGACGCGTCATCCGTTACTTCTTCTTTGCAAAAATATTCCGCGGGGGAGTTCCGGGCAGAGCCCGGAACGGGGGGCGCGCAGCCCCCTGCGGTGGGTCGGCCGCACAGGCATGGTGATCGCGACCGCCCGCCGATCCTGCCCCATGGGCGCGCAAGGAAGGCCCCAGCGGGGCCCGACGCGCGCGCCGCCCCCGGCTCACCCGACCTGGTGGCGGGCGAACAGCGCGCGCAGATCGGATTCGGGGCGGGCACCGATGTGGCTGATCACCTCGGAGGCGGCGATGCAGCCCATCCGGCCGGCGGTTTCAAGATCGCGGCCATCAGTCAGGCCCCACAGAAATGCGCCCGCGAACAGATCACCCGCGCCGGTGGCATCGACCACCCTGGTCGGAATGGCGGGCACCTGCCAGTGCTGGCCACCCGACAGGACATGCGCGCCCTTGTCGCTTTCGGTGCAGACCACGATCGCGACCTCGGCGCTGGCCGCCTGCAACGCGACGGCCAGATCGGCGGTCTGATACATCGACAGCAGTTCGGCGCGATTGGCAAACAGCAGATCGACATCGTCGCGGATCATGCGGCGGAAGGCGGCGCGGTGGCGCTCGACGCAGAACGGATCCGAGAGGGTCAGCGACACCCGCCCCGAAGCGCTCTTGCAAGCCCTTATCGCGCGCGCGAAGGCCTCGTGGCTGGCCGGGCCGTCGAAGCGGTAGCCTTCGAGGTAAATCCACTCCGCCTGCGCCATCTGGGCTGCATCAATGTCGTCCGGGGTCAGGAATTCCGACCAGCCGAGGTAAGTATTCATCGAGCGCTCGCCGTCGGGCGTCACCAGGATGATGCAGCGCCCGGTTTCCTGGGCGCTGTCGGCGGCGGCAAAGGGGGTCTCGTAAACCGCGCCCTGGGCGCGCAGGTCATGGGCGAAGATCAGGCCAAGCTGATCGTCCTTGACCTTGCCGACATAGGCGGTGCGCCCGCCCAGATGCGCCATCCCGGCGATGGTGTTGGCGGCCGAGCCGCCCGAGACCTCGCGCGCCGGACCGATCGCGCCGTAAAGGTGCACGGCGCGCGGCATGTCGATCAGTTGCATCACCGCCTTGCCGATGCCGTTGGCCACCAGAAACGCCTCGTCGGCGGGGGCCAGCACATCGACCATCGCGTTGCCGATACCGACAACCTGAAACTTCTTCATAACGTCTTGTCCTCATAAGGGCAGAGATCGCGGATCAGGCAACCGCCGCATTTCGGGGCGCGCGCGGTGCAGACGTAGCGACCGTGCAGGATCAGCCAGTGATGGGCGTGGCGCTGAAACGCGACCGGCAGATTGTCCTCAAGCGCGCGCTCGACCGCCAGCACGTCCTTGCCGGGTCCGATGCCAGTGCGGTTGCCAACCCGGAAGACGTGGGTATCGACCGCCTGCGCCGGGTGATGAAACCAGAGGTTCAGCACCACGTTGGCGGTCTTGCGCCCGACCCCGGGCAGGGCTTGCAGTGCGGCGCGCGACGAGGGCACCGCGCCTGCGTAATCCTCGACCAGTATCCGCGACAGCCGGATCACGTTCGCCGCTTTCTGGCGGTAAAGGCCGATGGTGCTGATCGCCGCGGTCAGCCGCACCTCGCCCAGATCGAGCATCGCCTGCGGCGTATCGGCCAGCGCGAACAGTCCGGCGGTGGCCTTGTTCACCCCGGTGTCGGTGGCCTGTGCCGACAGCACCACCGCCACCAGCAGGGTGAAGGCGTTGGTGTGGTGCAATTCGCCTTGCGGTTCAGGTTCGGCGGCCTGGAACCGGGTGAAGATCGCGCGCATCTGGTGGTAGTCGAGCTGTCGTGCCATGGCGGGCGTATGCCAAACCCCGCCCCCCCCTGCAAGCGGCAGATGGCGGGGCGCGGGCAAAAGGCGCAATTTCCGGGTCGCCGGGCGCGCCCGCGCGGCCTATCCTGTGGCAAAGGAACCCGCCATGCCCGACACCCCTGCCCCGGCCTATCACTACGCCGTCATCGCCCGCGCGCTGGCGCTGATCGACGCCGCCGGACCCGGGCTTTCGCTTGAGGCGCTGGCGCTTCAGATGGACATGAGCCCGGCGCATTTCCAGCGGGTGTTTTCGCAATGGGTCGGGGTCTCGCCCAAGCGCTATCAGCAGTATCTGACGCTCGACCTGGCCCGTCAGTTGCTGGCCGAGCGCTGCACCGTGCTTGAAGCCGCGCACGCCGCCGGGCTGTCAGGCACCGGGCGGCTGCACGATCTGTTCCTGCGCTGGGAGGCGATGAGCCCCGGCGACTATGCCCGCGCCGGGGCCGGGCTGGTGATCCGCTGGGGCTGGCGCGACTCGCCGTTCGGGGAAGCGCTGGCGATGGCCACGCCGCGCGGGCTGTGCGGGCTGGCGTTCAGCGCCGATTGCGGGCGCGAGGCCGCGATGGCCGATTTGCGCGCGCGCTGGCCGGGGGCGACGTTCATCGAAGACCCGGACGCGGTTGCCCCGCTGCTGGCGGCGGCCTTTGGCGCGGCGGGCGAGACCCGGCTGCACCTGATTGGTGCGCCCTTTCAGATCAAGGTCTGGGAGGCCTTGCTGCGCATCCCTTCAGGCCATGTCACCACCTACGGCCAGATCGCCGGGGCGATCGGCCAGCCCCGGGCGGTGCGGGCAGTCGGCACCGCCGTCGGGCGCAATCCGGTCAGTTGGCTGATCCCCTGCCACCGCGCCCTGCGCAAGTCCGGCGGGCTTGGCGGCTATCACTGGGGCCTGCCGGTCAAGCGCGCCATGCTGGCCTGGGAGGCCGCCCGCCTTGACGCCGAACCCGCCCGGCACACCGCAACGTGATCGGCAAGAACCTGCCCACCGGCAGCGGCAGCTATCTGCACCGGCCCCGCACTGGTATAAACTGCACCATGCCCGGCTTAAGGGCCAATCCTGTTGCGAGGCCTGTTCCATGACTTTGAAGACACCGCTCGTGCTGGCCACCCTCGGCCTGTTCACATTGTCCGCCTGCGTTGACCCCAACGCCTATCCGGGCAACCCCAACGGTCGCACCGAGGCGGGCGCCATCACCGGCGCGCTGATCGGCGGCGTGATCGGCGCGAACCAGCGCGGCACCAACAAACTGCTTCCGGCGGTGATCGGGGCCGGGATCGGTGCGGCGATCGGCGGCGCGATCGGCAACGAGCTTGACCAGCAGGCCGCCGACCTGCGCGCCCAGACCAGCGGCAATACCACCGTCACCAACAACGGCAGCTACCTGACCGTGACCATGCCACAGGATATTCTGTTCGCCATCGACAGCGCCACCCTGCGCCCCGATCTCGCCAGCGATCTGCACGCGATTGCCGGCAACCTGACCAGCTACCCCAACAGCCGGATCGAGATCATCGGCCATACCGACGATACCGGCAGTGCCGCCTACAACCAGGATCTGTCGCAACGTCGTGCCCGCGCGGTGGCCGATGTGCTGGTCTCAAGCGGCGTGCCCACCAGCCGGGTCTCGGCTTACGGGCGCGGCGAGGATCAGCCGATGGCCTCGAATGCCACGGCCGAGGGCCGCGCCCAGAACCGCCGGGTCGAAATCATCATTCGCCCGACCAGTTGATCCCGCCGCCGGGGGGCAGGCGCGGGCCTGCCCCTTCGACCTTGCATAACCCCCGTTGCGGTCATAGATTCTGACCAATCAACGGGGTCGCCATGCCATTCCACAAGGTCCAGTCGGAAAAACTGTCGCAATCGGTGGTCCGGCAGATCGAACTGCTGATCCTGCGCGGCATCCTGCGCCCGGCTGAGCGCCTGCCCGCCGAACGCGATCTGGCCGAGCGCATGGGGGTCTCGCGCCCCAGCCTGCGCGAAGCCATTGCCGATCTCGAAGACCGCGGCCTGCTGGTCAGCCGCGCCGGGTCCGGGGTGTTCGTCGCCGAGGTTCTGGGCTCGGCCTTTTCGCCCGCCCTGATCGCGCTGTTCGCCAGCCATGTTGAGGCGGTGTTCGACTATCTGGCGTTTCGCCGCGACCTCGAGGGGCTGACGGTCGCGCGTGCCGCCCGCCGCGCCTCGGCGACCGACCTTGCGGTGGTCGACGCGATCTTTGCCAAGATGGAGTCCGCCCACACCCGGCGCGACCCCGAGGCCGATGCGGCGCTGGATGCGCAGTTCCACATGGCGATCATCGAGGCCAGCCACAACGTGGTGATGCTGCACATGATGCGCTCGATGTTCGATCTCTTGAAGCTGGGGGTGTTCTACAATCGGCAGGTGATGTTCAGGAACCAGATGACGCGGGCCATGCTGCTTGATCAGCACCGCGCCATCAATGACGCCCTGCAAGCCCGCGACCCCGAGGCCGCCCGCGCCGCGATCGAGCGCCACCTCGACTATGTCGAACAGTCCCTGAATGAACAGGCCAAGGCCGACCGCAACGAGGCGGTCGCGCGCCAGCGCTTCGAGCAGGAACAAAGCCGCTGAGAGCCGGGGCGCTTATCGGCCCCTGCGGTGCCTCTGCGCTGCACCGCGATGCGCGACCGACAGGAAGCAAAGAGCGCTGCCACAATGCAAAAACCCGGCACAGGGCCGGGTCTTGCGCTCGAATTACGCGCCGGTCAGTGCAGCTTGGCTTCGACCTGCCCGATCGCCGCGTCGATCGAGGCACTCGCCGCTTCGGCGGTCATCTGGCGCGCCAGCACATCGCCCGCCGCCGCAATTGCCACCGTCACCGCGCGCTCGCGCACGTCCCGCACCGCCGCCGCCCGGGCCGAGGCGATGCGCTCTTCCGCCGCCGCCAGCCGCCGCGCGATGGTCAGCTTCAGGTCTTCCTTGGCCTCTGCCGCAGCCGTCAGCGCCTCTTCGCGCGCGGTGCCCACGATGCGCGCGGTCTGGGCCTGCGCTTCCTTCTGCTTGCGCTCGTAAGACGCCAGAATCGCCTTGGCCTCTTCGCGCAGCGCCCGCGCCTCGTCAAGCTCGGCCCTGATCCGGATCGCCCGCTTGTCCAGCAGGCCCAGCAAAAGAGCTGGCACCTTGAAGTAAAGCAGCGCCCCGATGAACAGGATGAAGGCCACCAGCACCACGAATTCGGTGCTGCGCAGCGAAACGAACGCCTCGCTTTCGGCCACCGCCGGGCTGGCCGCCAAGCCCAGAACAACGATCAGCTTCTTCATCGCCTTATCCCTTCAGCCGCGCCGTGACCGCCGCCGTCACGTTGCGCCCATCGACCGCCCCACCCAGCGCCGCCACCACTGCGCGGGCGGTATCCCTGGCCACTTCGGTGATGCTGTCAAGCGCCCCGGCCCGGATCTCGGCAATCGCCTGTTCCGATTCCACCGCCCGCGCCGCGATTTCCGCATCGGCCTTGGCAATTGCCGCCGC
Source organism: uncultured Rhodobacter sp. (assembly GCA_964419305.1). GTDB lineage: Bacteria > Pseudomonadota > Alphaproteobacteria > Rhodobacterales > Rhodobacteraceae > CAYQPD01. The sequence continues at coordinate 1,967 of CAYQPD010000085.1, read as the reverse complement.
CAGATCCTTCGCGATCTCGGCCTTGGCCTCGGCCACGATCCGACCGGCCTCGGCCCGCGCCGCCGCCAGCGCCTCGGTGTAGGCCTTTTCCGCCGCCACCGCCTGCTGCTTCAACTCGCTTGCCGCCGCCAGATCGTTGGTGATGGTGCCGCTGCGCTCGGCCAGCACCGCCCCGATCCGGGGCAACACCAGCCGCGTCAGCAGGAAGTAGATCACCACCAGCGTGACCGCGAGCCAGAAGATCTGGTTCGGCCAGGTCGCGAAATCAAGCTGCGGCATGCCGACAGCGTGGCCCGCATCCTGGCCCGCCTCGACCGCCCCTGCCCCCGTGCTGTTTGCCATGTTGCTCTCCTGCAAACCTGTCAGACCCGGTCGCAGGGCCAAGCCCCGCGACCCATCGGTTCCTCAGGGTCAGACCGCGAACATCAACAGCAGCGCGACCAGGAACGAGAAGATGCCGAAAGCTTCGGCAAAGGCGATACCGATGAACAGCATCGCGGTCTGGCCGGCCGCAGCCGAAGGGTTGCGCAGCGCGCCGGCGAGGAAGTTGCCGACGATGTTGCCCACCCCGACCGCAGCCCCACCCATGCCGGTGCAGGCCAGACCGGCGCCGATATAGGCACCCATTTGAACGATATTGCCTTCCATGGTCGTCACTCCTTGAGGTTTGATTTGGTTGAATTGGTATCAGGAACCGGGGTCTCAGTGGTGCGGATGCATCGCATCGCGCAGATAGACGCAGGTCAGGATGGTAAAGACATAGGCCTGAATGAAGGCGACCAGCACCTCCATCGCATACATCGCCATGATCGCCACGATCGACAGCGGCGCGATCAGCGCCACCGCGGCAAAGCCCGCGAACACCTTGATCACCGCGTGCCCGGCCATGATGTTGCCGCCAAGACGGATCGAGTGGCTGACCGGGCGCACGAAATACGAGATCAGCTCGATCACCGCCAGCACCGGGCGCAGCGGCAGCGGTGCCGCCTGCACCCAGAACAGCCCGAGGAATGTCATGCCATGCTTGACGAACCCCAGCACCGTGACCGAAATGAACACCGCCAGCGCCAGCACCACCGTGATCGCGATATGCGAGGTGGTGGCAAAGGCCATCGGGATCAGGCCCAGGAAATTGGCAAACAGGATGAACAGAAAGATCGTCATCACATAGGGGAAGTATTTCACCGCCTCGTGCCCGGTCACATCCTCGATCATCTTGTAGACAAAGCCATAGATCAGCTCGGCCACCGACTGGCTGCGCGACGGCACCAAGGCCCGCCGCCGGGTGCCCAGCACCAGCAGCGCCGCCATCGCCAGCACCGCCAGCGCCATCCACAGCGTCATGTTGGTGACGGTGTACCAGTGAATCTGATCGCCGCCGAACAACGGCCTGATCACGAACTGATCCATCGGATGGATCTGCAAGGCGCTGCTGGCGTCTTCCGCTGCCATGGTCACTGTCCTTTTGTTCGGTCGGGTTGCCCCGCCGCTTTTGCCGCCTGATCCGCCGCCAACTGCCGGGCGGTGCCCAGCATGGTCCGCACCCCGGCGGCGAAACCGAACAGGGCAAAGATTACCAGCAGGATGGGCATGGTGCCGAACAGCGCGTCCAGCCCGTAGCCGATCGCCAGCCCCAGCCCCATGCCGGTCACCAGCTCGATCACCATCCGCCAGGCCACCTCGCCCTGCGAGAAACTCCGTTCGGCTTCGGTCGCGCTCGCCGCCTCGCCCTTCGCCTGTGCCAGCCGCGCCTCGAGGGCGGCCAATCGCGCAGGATCAGGCTCATCCGACATGCCAGCAACGCCCCTTCGCCAGTGCGGCGGAACCTACGCAGCCACGCGGGCCGAGTCAAGCCGCCACCACCCCCTGCGACAATCCGCCAACATATTGATAATTTGGCGCTTTACCGCACACTACCCGATCCCGCGCCGCGCCGCCCGGTGTGTTCTCATTCAACCACACAGTTG
>CAYQPD010000084.1:0-10520 GCA_964419305.1 uncultured Rhodobacter sp. | reverse complement strand
GCTGGCCAACCTGCAGGCCGGGGTGCGGATTTTCGACGCCGCCCTTGGCGGGCTTGGCGGCTGCCCGTTCATCCCCGCCGCCAGCGGCAACATCACCACCGAGGACGCGGGTTTTGCCCTGACCGGGATGCGGTTTGAAACCGGCATCGACTGGCGCGCGCGCCCTGGGCAGGGCCTGCGGCAACGAGACGACCTTCGTGCGCAGCGCCCAGATGGGGGTGGACGAAAGCGGTATCGGCGACCGCAAAGGTCGCGCCGGTAAACGCTTCAAGATCCTCGGCGTGCTGCGCGATGCGCTGCGCGGGCGCTCGGTCGGGGTGATCGAGGTCGATGCGGCCAAGGGCATCACCAGCGCGATCTCGCTGACGGTGGTGCCATGCACCGCATCGGCAGTATGGGCAAAGCCCTCGTTCTCGCAGTTGAGCAGCAGGTTGATCCCGCCCTGCCGCCACAGCGTCACCGCTTTCGACACGTGCGCCCCGGCGCGGGCAAAGCCGCAGGCGGCCAGCAGCGATACCAGCGCCGGGGCGGCGTCGGGGCAGGTGGCAAACCCGATGAAATCGACCGCCTGCACCGGGGCGGCGGGCGGAAACGCGGGCAAGCCCGCTGCCATCGCGAGGCGCGGGGCATCGGCAAGCTGGAGGTGAAGGATGCAGTCGCCGGGAATAGGGCGGATGGCGTCGGGCGCTGCCCCCGGGCCAAGCTGTGGAAGCGGTTGAGGATCAGCCCGACGGCGGGATGATCCACGGCGCGCACCACCTGCCACGCGGCGCGGTGATCGGTGATGTGGCGGCCACGGCACAGCGCCGAAAACCCCACCCGCAGGCCGCGCGCCGCCGCGTTCGCCCAAGGTCCGCAGATCGTCGCCAGCGCGATCAAGCCCCGCCAGCGCTGACGGATGCTGGGTCGAGGGCACCCCCAGCAGATCGGTGCCAGGCGCCGCCAGCAGATCGAACTTGCGCTCGGCGCGGATGTCGTCGGGTGCGACATGGCCGCTGCGGATCGCGCCATAACCAAGCGCGATGATCAGGCAGATCGGCAGGGTGATGGCGATCACGTCGAGCCTGGCGGGGCGGTCAGGCCCGCCAGGCCAACGCAGCTGCGCGCGCCCCATTCAGCAGGATGGCGCTATCGACATCGACGGCGGTGAAGGTGGTGCCCGCCGCCACCGCCTCGCGCAGGAAGGCGGGATCAAGCGACAAGATGCCCGCCGGCTTGCCTGCCGCGCGGATGCGGGCGATGGCGTCCAGGATCGCGGCGCGCACCTGCGCATGGCCGGGGTTGCCGGGGTGGCCCATGCTGGCGGCCAGATCGGCCGGGCCGATGAAGATGCCATCGACGCCATCGACCGCAGCAATCGCCTCGATGTTGCGCAAGGCCTCGGCGGTTTCGGCCTGCACCAGAAGGCAGATCTCGGCATTGGCGCGGGCGGTGTAATCCGCCACCGCACCAAAACGGCTGGCGCGGGTGATGCCCGCCACGCCGCGCGTGCCCTGCGGCGGATAGCGCACCGCCGCCACCGCGCGGGCGGCCTCGGCGGCGTTCTGGACATAGGGCACCAGGATGGTCTGCGCCCCGACATCGAGCAGGCGCTTGATTTCCACCGCGTCATTCCAGCCCGGCCGCACCGCGGCATGGGTCGGGTAGGGGGCGGCGGCCTGCAACATCGCCTGGGCGCGCGCAATGTCGATCACCCCGTGTTCGGTGTCGATCATCAGCCAGTCAAAACCACAGCCGGCCAGCGCCTCGAAAATGCCCGCGTCGGGGATCGAGCACCAGAGGCCGATCTGCGGTTGCCCCGCCTTGAGCGCGGCCTTGAAGCGGTTGATGGGCAGATCCATGGCATTTCCTTTGCATTTCAGTAGCAGGTTCCGGATTTCCGGCGCAACCTGGCGGCCAGGGCCGGCAGAGCGGGTGACCGCAAGCCGCACCCCGGTCACGCCAGCAGCGTGCCCAGGCGGCGCAGCGCGGCGAGGTAGCCTTCGGTGCCAAGCCCCGCGATCACCGCCTCGGCGCGCAGCGAGACATAGGAGTGGTGGCGGAACTCTTCGCGCTTGTGCACGTTCGAGATGTGGACCTCGATCACCGGCCCGTCGAAGGCGTTCAGCGCATCAAGAATCGCGACCGAGGTATGGGTCAGCGCGCCCGGATTGATGATGATGCCCTGCGCGGCGTGGCGCGCCGCGTGGATGGTATCGACGATTACCCCCTCGTGGTTCGACTGAAACAGTTTGACCGCCAGCCCCATCGTGGCCCCCAGCTTGGCGCAGGCAGCCTCGACATCGGCCAGGGTTTCGCGGCCGTAGATTTCCGGCTGGCGCTGGCCCAGCAGGTTCAGGTTGGGGCCGTTCAGGATATAGACGGTCTTGGGCATGGTGTCCTCCGCCGCAGGGTTCGAGCCGATCTTTTCACCTTCTGGCAGGCGGCGCCAGAGGATGAAAGGAAAGTCGATGGATCGCCGCATCAATCTCACTTGGCATGTGCATCGCGCGATCAGCCACGGATCAGGGCGGGGCAATGGACAGGCCATGACTTACCTGCCAGACTTGCCGCCGATTGGCTCGGGGAGGGCCGATTCCATCACATACCGGGAGGAACCTGCGATGAATTTCACACTGACCCGCCGCGCCATGCTGGGGGCGACCGCCGCGACTGGCGTGCTGTTGGTTGCCGGGGCGGCGCTGGCCGACAACATCGTGCTCAGGATGGCTACCGTGGCGACTGAGACCGACCGGCGCACGGTGGCGCTGGCCGAAGTGTTCGGCCCGGCGGTGGCTTCGTTCGCCACCTACGAGCCGCACTACAACGGCACCCTGTTCAAGCAGGCGACCGAGCTTGAGGCGATCGCGCGTGGCAACCTTGAAATGGCGATCACCTCGGCGCAGGAACTTGCGACCTTCTTCCCGGAATTCTCGGTGTTTACCGCAGGCTACCTGCACCGCGACGCGGCGCATCAGGTGGCGGTGTTCAACGACGCGCTGATGGACCCGTTCAAGGCCAAGGTCGAGGCCGAGCTGGGGGTCAAGCTGCTGACCGTGATGTATCTCGGGCGGCGGCAGTTGAACCTGCGCACCGCAGGCGAGATCAAGACCCCCGCCGACATGGCCGGGATCAAGCTGCGCATGCCGGGCACCGACGCCTGGCAGTTCCTCGGCACCGCGCTGGGGGCCAATCCGGTGCCGATGGCCTTTGGCGAGGTTTACACCGGGCTGCAATCGGGCGCGATCGACGGTCAGGAAAACCCGCTGCCGACCGACAAGGACAGCAAGTTCTACGAAGTCACCAGGCAGATCGTGCTGACCTCGCATCTGGTTGATCTGAATTATCTGGCGCTGTCGCTGAAGGTCTGGGACGCGATGACCCCCGAACAGCAGGCGATCACCCAGAAGGCCGCCGATGACGCCGCCGAAGTGGCGCGCCAGCAGCAACTGGCGCTGGAAGACGAGCTGGTGGCGTTCTTCAAGGAGCAGGGGCTGAAGGTTTACGAGCCTGATGTCGCGGCCTTCCGCAGCCAGGTGCAGGCGGCCTATCTGGCCTCGGAATACGCGGCAAGCTGGCCTGCGGGCATCGTGGACGCGATCAACGCGCTGGCCAAGTAAGGGCACCCGATGCACCGCCTGATCGCGGCGCTGCGCCACGGGGCCGATGCGGTGGCGGCGGGCATGCTCGCCGCCATCTTCGTGATTTTCATCGTCCAGATCGTCGCGCGCTACATCCTGAACCTGCCGCTGGGCTGGACCGTCGAGGTCTGCCTTACGCTGTGGCTGTGGCTGGTGCTGTGGGGCTCGGCCTTCTGTCTGAGCGACCGCGATCACGTGAAGTTCGACCTGATGTATCACATGGTCAGACCGCGGACCCAGCGCATCTTTGCCGCCATTTCGGCGCTGGCGGTGGTGGTGGCGCTGGTGGTGGCGCTGCCCGATAGCTGGAGCTATGTCGATTTCTACAAGATCAAGAAAAGCGCGACCCTGCGGATCCCGCTGAACTACATCTTTGTCATCTATATCTTCTTCAGCGTCGCCCTGATCGCCCGCTACGCCTGGGGGTTGATCCGGATTTTGCGCAACCGCACTTCGTCAGAGTGGGAATGACATGTCGCTGGCGTTCCTGATCTGCCTTCTGGCGGTGTTCGTGCTGGGGGCGATCGGCACCCCGGTCGGCTACGCCCTGCTGGCCTCGGCTACCGTCTATCTGGCCGTCACCGGGTCGGATCTGTCGCTGGCTGCCGAGCAACTGATCCAGAGCATCTACGACGGCTACATCCTGCTGGCGGTGCCGCTGTTCATCATTGCCGCCAACATGATGAACGCCGGCACCGTCAGCGAGCGGCTGTTGAATTTCTGCGTGGCGCTGGTCGGGCGGTTTCGCGGCGGGCTGGGGCATGTCAACATCGTCTCGTCGCTGATCTTCGCCGGCATGTCGGGCTCGGCGGTGGCGGATGCGGCGGGGATCGGCAAGATCATCATCGGCATGATGACCCGCGACGGGCGCTATCGCCCCGGCTATGCGGCGGCGGTCACGGCGGCTTCGGCCACCATCGGGCCGATCATTCCGCCCTCGATTCCGATGGTGATGTATGCCCTGATCTCGAACCAGAGCATCGGCTATCTGTTTCTGGCGGGCGTGGTGCCGGGCTTTCTGATGGCGCTGGTGTTGATGATCATGAATCATACCATGGCGGTGCGCATGAAGGTGCGGCTGGAACCGGCGGTGCCGCTGCGCGCGCTGCCGCGCAAGACCTTCGGCGCGATTCCGGTGCTGCTGATGCCGGTGATCCTGCTGGGCGGCATCTATGGCGGGGCCACCACCCCGACCGAGGCCGCCTCGATTGCCGCCCTCTACGCGCTGATCCTTTCCGTCGTGGTTTACCGCGCCCTGAGCTGGGGCGATTTCTACCGCCAGGTGGTGGACAGCGCGCGGCAGGCGGCGACCGTCGGGATCGTGATCGGCTGCGCCCTGATCTTCAACTACATCGTCGCCTCCGAGAACATCCCCAACCTGTTGCAGGCCTGGCTGGCAGGCCTCGACATCAGCCCGTTGACCTTTCTGCTGATCGTCAATGTGATGCTGCTGGGGTTCGGTTGCCTTTTGGATGCCACCACCATCATTCTGGTGATCCTGCCGCTGTTCATTCCCACCTGTCAGGCGCTGGGCATTGATCTGGTGCATTTCGGGGTGGTCGCGGTGGTCAACGCGATGATCGGGCTGATCACCCCGCCTTACGGCATGCTGCTGTTCGTGATCAACGCCGTGACCGGCATCCCGCTGCGCGAGATCATCGTCAACGTGCTGCCGTTCCTCATCGCGCTGCTGGCGGCACTGGTGCTGCTGACGCTGTTCCCCGGTCTGTCGTTGTGGCTGCCGCGCCAGTTCGGATATGTCGGATGAAACCTGCGAAATCCACCCTGCGCCTTGGCCTGATCGGCGGCAACATCACCGCCACGCGCTCGCCGGCGCTGCATGTGGTCTGCGGCCTGAGCCTCGGGCGCAACGTGACTTACGATCTCTTGATCCCGGCCGAGCTGCGGCTATCCTTTGCCGCGCTGCTGGCGCATTGTCAGGCGGCGGGCTTTGCCGGGGTCAACGTGACCTACCCGCACAAGGAAGAAGCCGCAGCGCTGGTGGTGGCCGGGGATCCGGTGGTGACGGCGATGGGGTCGGCCAATACCGTGCTGTTCACGGCCCACGGGCCACGCGCCTACAACACCGACTACAGCGGCTTTGTCGCCGCCTGGCGCGCGCGCTGGGGGGCAGCCCCTCCCGGTCGGGTGCTGCTGCTGGGCACCGGCGGGGTCGGACGGGCGGTCGCGTTCGGGCTGCTGGCGCTTGGTGCCCGCGAGGTGGTGCTGCATGATACCGATCTTGGCAAGGTGGTCGCGCTTGCCAGCGCCATGCGCCGCCACGCGGCGGTGCCGGTGCAGGCCGCCGAACCCGCGATGCTGCGCGATCTGACCGGCTTTGACGGGGTGATCAACTGCACGCCCCTGGGTATGGCAGGCCGCCCCGGATCGGCCCTGCCCGACGGGGTGACGGGCGCACCACGCTGGGGGTTCGATGCGGTCTATACCCCGTCGGACACCCGCTTTCGCGCCCAGATCGAGGCGCTTGGCGCCGATTTCCTGAGCGGTTACGAGCTTTACTTTCATCAGGGCATTGCCGCCTTCGAGTTTTTCTCTGGCACCCCGATCACCGCCCCCGACTGGGTGCGCGGCGTGCTCGAGCATCAGCCCTGAGGGCTGCCCGGGCGTATGCGGCGGCAAATCGAACCTTTTCCCCAACGGGGGATCCCGTTACTGTGCCCGCAGTGCCGATGAAGGACCGCCATGACCCGTTTTGAATACAAGGTTGTTCCCGCCCCCCGGCGGGGCGAGAAAATCCCAGGGGCAAAGACCACGCCCGAGCGTTTTGCGGTGGCGCTGAGCCATGTGATGAACACGCTCGCCGCCGAGGGTTGGGAATATCTGCGCGCCGACACATTGCCTTGTGACGAACGCGCCGGGCTGACCGGCACCGCCACCCATTTCCAGAACCTGCTGGTGTTTCGCCGTGCCTTGCACGCGGCCGCGCTGGCAGCGCTACCCGACCTCGGCATCCCGCCCGCGCTGGTGCCCGCGGCGGTGCAGGCCGCGCCGGCGCTGCCGGGCAGTCATGCCGCCGAAGGCGCGGCTCCGGCGCTTGGCCCGGCCACCCAGCCCAACGGACCAGCGGTCTGATCAGCCGCGCGCGGCGGCCAGGGCGGCGGGCAGGGCGGCGGCAAACAGCGCCTGGGTCTGTGCGTCGCCCAGGCTGACCCGGATGCAGCGATCCTGCGGCGCGACAAAGGGCATCCGCACGAAGATGTCGCGCGCCGCCAGTTCGGCCAGCACAAGGCGGGCAAAGGCACCGTCGGCACCGCAATCAAGGGTCACGAAATTGGTGGCCGAGGGCAGGGCGATCAACCCATTGGCCGCGGCAATCCGCCCCATCTCGGCGCGGGCCGCGATGATCTGAGCCTGCACCGAAGCGAGGTGCGCCTGATCGGCCAGCGCCGCCAGCGCCCCGGCCTGCACCATCCGCCCGACCCCGAAATGGTTGCGCAGCTTGTTGAAGGCGGTGATCAGCCCCGGCGCCGCCACGCCGTAGCCCACCCGCGCCCCGGCCATGCCGTAGCCCTTGGAAAAGGTGCGCAGCCTTATCACCCGCGGGTCATCGGGCGCGATGGTGGGCGAGGTGCCGGGCGGGGCCAGATCGACGTAAGCCTCGTCCAGCACCAGCAGGGTGCCGTCGGGCAGGGCCTCGATCATGGCCGCGATTGTGGCGGCAGGATGGGCGCTGCCCATCGGATTGTCGGGGTTGGCAAGGTAGATGAGCTTCGCGTTGGTCGCGCGCGCCATGGCCAGCAGCGCCTGCGGGTCTTCATGGTCACCCCGGTAGGGCACCTTGTGCAAGCTGCCGCCGTAGCCCGCGACATGGAAGTTGAACGTGGGATAGGCCCCGTCCGAGGTTACCACCGGATCGCCGGGGCCGACCAGCAGCCGCACCAGATAACCCAGCAAGCCGTCGATGCCCTCGGCCACCACGATGTTCTCAAGCCCCACACCGTGATGCGCGGCCAAGGCGGTGCGCAGGTCATGAATTTCCGGATCGCCATACATCCAGACCTCGGCTGCGGCCTGCGCCATGGCGGCGATGGCACGCGGCGACGGGCCGAACAGGCTTTCATTGGCCCCCATCCGGGCGGCAAAGGGGCGGCCCCGCGCGCGCTCCTGGGTTTCGGGCCCGACGAAAGGCACGGTGGCAGGCAGGCTGGCGGTCAGCGCGGTGTAGCGGGGGGGCTGGGTCATGGTGTAAATTCAACGCCAAATCGCAGTGCGGCACAAGGGGGCAGGCAGCGGGGGCTGTCTGCCCCCGCACCCCCGAGGATATTTGAGCAAAGGAGAAATCAGTCGATTTCGGCGAGCCGTTTCAATGCAGCTTGCAGCTTGCCGGATTCTTCTTCGCCCTGTGCCAGTTTTTCGCGGGTTTGCTCGACCACATCTTCCTTGGCCGATGCGACGAAGGCCGGGTTGTTCAGGCGGGCGCGCAGGCCGTTCAGGTCTTTCTCCAGCTTTTCGAGGGTCTTTGACAGGCGGGCCTTTTCCTCGGCGATGTCGATGATGCCCGCCAGTGCAATCGCAAAGGTGCCGCCTTCGACCGCCACCAGGATCGCGCCTTTGGGGGCGGCGGCGGCTGCGGTCAGTGCGTCAATCCGGGCCAAGCGTTTGATCAGGGCTTGGTTACTGGCCCAGGCCTGCTGGCCTGCGGCATCAAGCGCCAGTTGCAGCATGTCGAGTTTCAGCCCGGCCGGCACGTGCACCTGGGCGCGGGCCGAGCGCACCGCGTCAATCAGGCTGATCACCCACGTCATCTCGCGCATGCTGCCGCTGTCGATCAGCTCGGCGCCATAGGTCGGCCAGTCGGTGTGGACCAGCATCCTGGCCCGCGCCCCGGTGGTCTGCCATAACTCTTCGGAGACGAAGGGCATGATCGGGTGCAGCAGGATCATGCACTGATCCAGCACCCAGGCCATGGTGGCGCGGGTCTCGGCCGCGTGATCGCCGTCGAACAGGGGCTTGGCGAATTCGACATACCAGTCGCAGACCTTGCCCCAGACGAATTTGTAGAGCGCATCGGCGGCCTGATCAAAGCGGTAGGCGGCCAACGCGTCATCAACCTCGGCCCGCACTTTCGCAGTCTCGCCGATGATCCAGCGGTTGACGGTGGCGCGGGCTTCGGGCGGGGCGGCGCGGGTTTCGTGCCCCTGCCAGACGCCGTTCATTTCGGCAAAGCGGCAGGCGTTCCACAGCTTGGTGCCGAAGTTGCGGTAGCCCGCGATGCGTTGGGTATCGAGCTTCAGCACACCGCCGAGGCTGGCCATCGCGGCATTGGTAAAGCGCAGCGCGTCGGCACCGTATTCGTCGATGATCTCCAGCGGGTCCACGACGTTGCCCAAGGATTTCGACATCTTCTTGCCCTTGGCGTCGCGCACCAGGCCGTGCAGGTAGACCGTGTGAAACGGCACCTGACCGACCACTGCAAGCTGCATCATCATCATCCGCGCGACCCAGAAGAACAGGATATCCGAGCCGGTGATCAGCGCCGAGGTGGGGAAGTATTTCTTGAGTTCCGGGGTCTGTTCCGGCCAGCCAAGGGTGCCGATCGGCCACAGGCCCGACGAGAACCAGGTGTCGAGCACGTCCGCATCGCGCCACACCGGATACACCAGCGCGGTCGGATCCTGAGCGACGGCGTATTCGGCAAGGCTGGCCGCCAGCGCTTCGGTTGCGGCGTGCCGGTCTGCCACCTCGACGATCCGCGCGGCACTCAGCGGATGCGGCAGCGACGCCAGATCGGCGCGGAAGGCGCGGGTGACGCCCTTGAAATCGACCGCGCAGTGGGTGTGTTCACCGCCATGCACCACGCCATCTCCGGCCAGCAGGCCCAAAAGATCGACCTCGTCCAGATCGCCCGAGGCGCCCTTGGCGCTGTCTGACCACAGGTTGACGCCATACCACACCGGAATCTGGTGCCCCCACCACAACTGACGCGAGATGCACCACGGCTCGATGTTTTCCAGCCAGTGGAAATAGACCTTGGCATCGCGCTCGGGCAGGATCACGGTGTCGCCGTTCTTCACCGCGTCGATCGCGGGTTGCACGATCCTGGCGGTATCGACGAACCACTGGTCGGTCAGCATCGGCTCGATCACCACCTTGGACCGATCCCCGAACGGCTGCATGATCGGCTTCGAGTCAACCACCGGCTCCAGCGTCAGGTGTTCGGCACCGGTTTCGGGATCGACAGATTTCACCAGCACGGTCACCGCCAGCCCCTCGGCGGTGATCTGGGCAATCACCGCCTCGCGCGCGGCAAAGCGGTCAAGCCCGCGCAGATCGTCAGGCACCAGGTTCAGGCTGTCGATCTCGGCTTCGGTGAAATCGGCACCATTGGCGATTTCCTGCGCCCGAGTGGCGGCCTCGGCGTAGGGTGCGCCGTCCACCCGCAGCGCGCCCTTGGTATCGAGCAGACGGTATTTCGGAATGTTGTTGCGCTCGGCCACCGCATAGTCGTTGAAATCATGCGCCCCGGTGATCTTGACCGCGCCCGAGCCGAACGCGGGGTCGGGGTAGTCGTCGGTGATGATCGGGATCAGGCGGCGCTGCGCTTTCGGCCCCACCGGAATTTCGCAAAGCTTGCCCACGATCGGGGCATAGCGCGGGTCCGACGGGTGCACCGCTACCGCACCATCGCCGAGCATGGTTTCGGGCCGCGTGGTGGCGATCGAGATGTAATCGCGCCGCTCGCGCAGCGTCACCCGGCCCTCACTGTCGCGCTCGACATAGTCGTAGCTCTCGCCGCCGGCCAGCGGATATTTGAAATGCCACATGTGGCCCGCGACTTCGATGTTCTCGACTTCCAGATCCGAGATTGCAGTCTCGAAATGCGGATCCCAGTTCACCAGCCGCTTGCCGCGGTAAATCAGTCCCTTGGCATACATATCG
>CAYQPD010000083.1:0-10688 GCA_964419305.1 uncultured Rhodobacter sp. | reverse complement strand
GAACCCCGCGCCGCAATCGCGGGGTTTTTTACGCAAATTTGCCACAATTTGCCGCGGTTCGCCCACAGAACGGCGGCAGTTGGCACCTAGACCGGGCGCGCCCTATAGCCGGAGCGCGCGATGCCGACCACCTATACCGACCAGTTCTTCGTCATGGATCCGGGCAACCCGCCCGCCAATGGCACTGCCCTGACCACCGGGCCGATCAGCTACATCGACCAGGACAACAACGGCTACATCTCGCCCTCGGGCAACGATTCGGCCGGCGGGCTGGACATCACATCGGTCTGGGTCGGCGACACCATCACGGTGGTGATGAACGGTGTGACCAAGACCATCACCGGCGTGACCTTCTATCGCTCGGGCGGCCCCGCGATCTTTACCCCGACCGATGGCACGATTCTGCAGGATGCCACCTTTGTCAGTTCGAGCTATGTCACCAAGAGCACCCAGATTGCCGTCACCAAATTCGGCCCGCCGTGTTTCACCCCCGGCACGATGATCCGCACCCCTTCGGGTGCGCGCGCGGTTGAAAGCCTGCGTCCCGGCGATCTGGTGGTGACGCGCGATCACGGCGCGCAGCCGCTGCGCTGGTGCGGCAGCCGGACGGTCTCGGGTCTGGGGCGGTTCGCGCCGATCCGGTTTGCGCCTGGGGCGCTTGGCAACAGCCGTGCGCTGCTGGTCTCGCCGCAGCACCGGATGCTGCTGGGGGGCTGGCGGGCGGAATTGCTGTTCGGGCAGGACGAGGTGCTGGTGGCGGCCCGGCATCTGGTCGATGGGGATCGGGTGCAGGTGCAGCCGGTGGCCGAGGTGACCTACCTGCATCTGCTGTTCGACCGCCACGAGATCATCGAGGCCGAGGGTGCCTTGAGCGAAAGCTTTCACCCCGGCGACGCCATCCTGGCCGGTGACGCCGAGCTCAGGGCCGAGATTCTGGCGCTGTTCCCCGAGCTGGCGCAGGTCGGTGGCCGCACCGCCTGGCCGACCGCGCGCTGCGTGCTGCGCGCGCATGAAGCACGGCTGCTGGCCCGCGCCGCCTGAGTCGCGCCGCGCCGCTTGACCCCGCCTTGCGCTTCATGGCTATGGTGGCGGCATGGCCGTGAAAACCACCCGCAAGGCAGCGAAAAGCAGGAAAGCGCGCGCGCTCTCGCGGTTGCGGCGCTGGCTGGGGCGTGGGCTGCTGGCGGGGACGGGGTTCTTTGCCGCCCTGGTGGTGCTGTTCGCGCTGGTCAATCCGCCGACCACGATCACCATCCTGGGCGAGCGTCTGCGGCTGGGGGCGGTGCAACGCGAGTGGGTGGCGTGGGACCGGATCGCGCCGGTGATGGCGCGCGCGGCGGTGGCCGCCGAAGACGCCAATTTCTGCCTGCACTGGGGCTTTGACATGGCCGCGATCCGGGCGGCGGTCGAGGCAGGCAGCGGGCGCGGGGCCTCGACCATCAGCCAGCAGGTGGTCAAGAACGTGTTCCTGTGGCAGGGCCGAAACTGGACCCGCAAGGCGATGGAGGCGGTGCTGACCCCGGCGGTCGAGCTGGTCTGGACCAAGCGGCGTATTCTTGAGGTTTACCTTAACGTTGCCGAGTTCGGCGAAGGGGTGTTCGGGGTGCAGGCGGCGGCGCAGCAGTTCTTCGGGGTCGATGCCGCCGCTCTGACGCCTGTCCAGGCGGCGCGGCTGGCCGCTGTGCTGCCCGACCCCAAGCGCCGCGATCCCGCCCGGCCGGGGCCGTTCGTGCGCAAGCGCGCGCTTCAGGTGGTGGCGGGGGCCGAGACCATCGCGGCGGACGGGCGGGCGGCGTGTTTTGAGGAATAAATCGCCGAAGGGTTGAAATTCCCGGCCCCGCAGGTCAATGAGGGCGCAACAAATTTCCAAGGCCGGGGCCCGATGAACCGTCTCTATCATGTTGCGCTGTCGCCGTTCTGCCGCAAGGTGCGCCTGACGCTGGCGGAAAAGCGGATCGAGGTCGAACTGGTCGAGGAACGCTACTGGCAGCCCAGCCCCGAGTTCTTGCGCCGCAATCCGGCCGGCAAGGTGCCGGTGCTGCGGCTGGACGACCGCGTGATGGCGGAAAGTCAGGCGATCTGCGAATATCTTGACGAAACCGTGCCCAACCCGCCGCTGCTGCCGCGCGACGCCGAGGGCCGTTACGAGGTGCGTCGCCTGTGCGCCTGGTTCGACGACAAGTTCAATGCCGAGGTGACCTCGAAGCTGGTTTACGAGCGCATCAACAAGAAGATCATGGGGCAGGGCTATCCTGACAGCAAGAACGTGAAATCGGGGTCGAACCGGATCAAGGTTCATCTCGATTACATGGCCGGGCTGCTGGATCAGCGGCGCTGGCTGGCGGGCGATGTGATGACGCTGGCGGATTTCACTGCGGCGGCACATCTGTCGTGTCTTGATTATATCTCGGATGTGGACTGGAACCGTCATGCGGTGGTCAAGGACTGGTATGCCAAGATCAAGTCGCGCCCCTCATTCCGCACCTTGCTGGTCGATCAGGTGCCGGGCTTTCCGCCGCCCGCGCATTATGCCGATCTTGATTTCTGATGGCGGAGAGCCGGGGGGGCCAGCCCCCCGGACCCCCCGGGATATTTGGGCAAAGGTGAATGAGTTGTGTCCGAGGCTGGGGCTTTGAAGCAAAGGCTGGTGGCGCGGGCTTTGGACGAGGGATTCGCCAAGGTTGGGATCTGTGCGCCGGATGCGGTGCCCGAGGCGGCGGGGCGGTTGCGCGCCTGGCTGGCGGCGGGGCGACAGGGGCAGATGGGCTGGATGGCCGAGCGCGAGGGCTGGCGTGGCAACGCCGCAGCGCTATGGCCCGAGGCGCGCTCGGTGATCATGCTGGCCGAGGTCTATAGCCCGCAGAGTGACCCGCGCGCCGTGCTGGCGCTGCGCGATCGCGGCGCGGTCAGCGTTTACGCGCAAGGGCGCGATTACCACGATCTGGTGAAGCGGCGGCTGAAGCGGCTGGGGCGCTGGTTGGTTGAGGTCTCGGGGGCTGAAATCAAGGTGTTCGTCGATACCGCGCCGGTGATGGAAAAGCCGCTGGCACAGGCGGCGGGGCTGGGCTGGCAGGGCAAGCACAGCAATCTGCTAAGCCGCGATCTGGGCAACTGGTTCTTTCTGGGGGCGATCTTCACCACGCTCGCGTTGCCGCGTGATGCGCCCGAGGTCAGCCATTGCGGGCAGTGCCGGGCCTGTCTCGACATCTGTCCGACGCAGGCGTTTCCCGCGCCCTACCAGCTCGATGCGCGGCGCTGCATCTCGTATCTCACGATCGAACATCGCGGGCCGGTGGACGAGGCTCTGCGCCCGGCGCTGGGCAACCGCATCTATGGCTGCGACGATTGTCTGGCGGTGTGTCCGTGGAACAAGTTCGCCGTCGCGGCGCAGGAGATCGGCTATGCCCATCGGGTGGGTGCGCCGCTGCTGGCCGAGCTGGCGGGGCTGGACGATGCCGCCTTTCGGGCGCGCTTTGCTGGCAGCCCGATCAAGCGCATCGGGCGCGAGCGGATGGTGCGCAACGTGCTTTATGCGATCGGCAATTCCGGCTTGCCCGGGTTGCGCGCGGTGGCGGCGGGGCTGGTGGGCGACCCCGATCCGGCGGTGGCCGATGCGGCGGCCTGGGCGGTGGCGCGGCTGTCCTGAATTTTGCCATGATTGCTGGCTAAGGCGCTTGCGCAGGAATGGTAAGAACGAGTTGTCGATGACAAGTGATCTGATTGCGCCGGGCACACCCGGCTTTGCGCTGGTGTGTCTGGCCGGTCTGGCGGTGCTGATCAACGGACTGACCTTTGTCGCCTTTGGTCTGGACAAGCGGCGGGCCGAGGCGGGGGAGTGGCGGGTGCCCGAGCGGGTGTTGCTGCTGCTGGCGCTGATCGGCGGGTCGCCGGGGGCGAAACTGGCACAGCACTGGTATTGCCACAAGACCCGCAAGCAGCCGTTTCGAGCGCTGCTGAACGCAATCCTGGTGCTGCATCTGGGGGTGACGCTGGCGATCACCACGCCGATCGTGCCGCGGGCGGTTGATCTGGTGCAAGGCACCGCTCAACGGTTTGGCGCGGAACCGCAAAGGCTTGGTGCCATACCATGGTTGGGTTTGGGCTGGTGGTTTGGCGAGCACGAAGCGAAGAACGAGCACCAGCGGGTGCCCGGGCTTGTCAGGCGTTTCGGGCCTGGCAGCGCGGGAGATGCCGCGGTGCCGTTGTTTTGACCGGCTCGGGTCTAGGGAAAAGTTGGGTTACGTGATACAATCAGGTTACGCTCAACCTGGGGAGGATTCGTCATGAGCCGACATATTGCAGACCATCACACATCGTCGCAGGGCGGGCGGATGAAGCATTTTCTGGCAATTGCGCGCAGCGGGGCCTCGGCTGCGGTATGGCGCGGGGCGTGGCAGCGGGCGGCGACGCGGCCCGAAGGCAACCGGCGGATGGTCGAGTTTCTGCGCATCGCGCGCGGACGGTCGGCCTGACGCAAGCGCGAGTCGGGGGAGTTCGGGGTGGGCCGTGCCGCGGCTCACCCCTTTCGCATTTTCAGGCCCGCACCATCTTTTCGTAGTCGGTCGCGATGTCGCGGGTCAGTTGGCCGACCTCGAAATGGTAATCGGCGATCTGGCCGACCGGAGTGACTTCGGCGGCGGTGCCGGTCAGCCAGCACTGCTGAAAGCCTTCGAGTTCGGCGGGCAGGATGTGGCGCTCGTGCACCTTGATGCCCTTGGCGCGCAGCATCTCGATCACGGTCTGGCGGGTGATGCCGTTGAGGAACGCGTCGGGCAGCGGGGTGTGCACTTCGCCATCCTTGACAAAAAAGATGTTGGCCCCGGTGGCTTCGGCCACAAAGCCGCGATAGTCGAACATCATCGCATCCGAGCAGCCTTTGGCTTCGGCGGCGTGTTTCGACATGGTGCAGATCATGTAGAGCCCGGCCGCCTTGGCGGCGTGCGGGATGGTTTCGGGCGAGGGGCGCTTCCATTTCGAGATGTCGAGTTTGGCCCCCTTGAACTTGGCGTCGCCGTAGTAGCTGCCCCAGGTCCAGACCGCGATCGCCATGCGGATCGGGTTGCGCCGGGCGGCAACCCCCATGTCTTCGCCCGAGCCGCGCCACACGAGCGGGCGGACGTAGGCGTCGGTCAGGCCGTTGGCGTGAAGGGTGGCCTGCTTGGCGGCCTCGATCTCGGCCACCGACCACGGCATCTCCATGTCCAGCAGCGCCGCCGATTGGCGCAGCCGTTCGGCATGCTGGGTGGTCTTGAAGATCTTGCCGTTGTAGCAGCGCTCGCCCTCGAACACGCTCGAGGCATAGTGCAGCGCGTGGGTCAGGATATGGACCTTGGCGCTGCGCCACTCGACCAGTTGCCCGTCCATCCAGATCTTTCCATCGCGGTCGTCATAGCCTGCCATCATTCCCTCCTGCGGGCAAATTTGCGAATGTTGCGCACGGTTGGTCCGAAACGGGCATAATATTGCGCAAATTCTGATGGGTCGTAGCATTTGAGACTTGGAAAGTCAACAAGGCTGACATAAAATCAACGGCAACGTGGAGGTGAGCATGGCGGAAGGGGGCGCGGGGCCGGGGGGCGGGGAAAACCTGCTGTTCCTGACCGACGAGCAGGTGCGCAAGGGCATCGAGGCGATGTTTTTCGCCTATCGCGGCTTTACCGCCGACCCCGACCGGATTCTCGAGGGCATGGATTATGGTCGCGCCCATCACCGGGCGGTGCATTTCATTCACCGCTCTCCGGGCACCACGGTCAACAATCTGCTGTCGATTCTGGGGGTGACCAAGCAATCGCTGAACCGGGTGCTGCGCACCCTGATCGGGGACGGGCTGGTGGAAAGCCGGATCGGGCGGCAGGACAAGCGCGAGCGCCATCTCTATCTCACCCCGGCGGGCGAGGCGCTGGAGCGCAGCCTGTCGGACGCGCAGCGGGCGCGGATGCGGGCGGCCTACCGCGCCGCCGGGCCGGTGGCGGTGCAGGGCTTTCGTCAGGTGCTGGAGGCGATGATGGACCCGGCGCTGCGGCGTCAGTTCCAGACACTCAGGGAGGCAGGCGCATGACCGAGCCGCAACCCCATCTGCTGGTGGTGGATGACGACGAACGGATCCGGGGGCTGTTGCAGAAGTTTCTGATGCGGCACGACTTTCTGGTGTCGATCGCGCGTGACGCGGCACAGGCGCGCCGCCTGCTGGCGGGGCTTGAGTTCGATCTGATCGTGCTTGATGTGATGATGCCGGGCGAGGACGGAATTACCCTGACCCGCGATCTGCGCGCCCGCATGGCGACGCCGATCCTGCTGCTGACCGCCAAGGGCGATGCGATGAACCGGATCGACGGGCTTGAGGCCGGGGCGGACGATTATCTGGTCAAACCGTTCGAGCCCAAGGAGCTGTTGCTGCGGATCAACGCGATCCTGCGGCGGGTGCCGGCCGCCAAGGTGGACTCGGCCCCGAAGATGCTGCATCTGGGGGCGGTGCGCTATGACATCGAGCGCGGCGAGTTGTGGCGCGGCTCTGATCCGGTGCGCCTGACCGCGACCGAGGCGCAGTTGATGCGGGTGTTTGCCGCCGCAGCGGGCGAGGCGGTCAGCCGCGAGCGGCTGGTGGGCGATCTGGGGCCGGGTGATGGCAATGGCGCACAGGAACGCGCGGTTGATGTGCAGATCACCCGGCTGCGCCGCAAGATCGAGGCCGACCCCAAGCAGCCACGCTATCTGCAAACCGTGCGCGGGGCGGGCTACCTGCTGGCCCCGGATTGAGCTTCGGCCAGGCAGGCCGGGGGGTTTCACACCCCCCGGACCCCCGGTGGGATATTTGGGCAGAGAAGAAGGGCAACGATGAGCGACACGGGCATTGCGGCGATGAGTTTTGAAGAGGCGATGGCGGCGCTGGAGCAGGTGGTGTCGGCGCTGGAGAAGGGCGAGGTGCCGCTGGAGCAGTCGATCGCGCTTTATGAGCGCGGGGCGGCGCTGAAGGCGCATTGCGCCGGAAAGCTGAAGGATGCCGAGGAAAAGGTGGAACTGATCCGCGCCGCCGAAGGCCGGGCCGTTGGCACCACGGCGGTGGAGGGGTTGTGAGCTTTCACCAAGTGTTGCAGGCCGATGCCGGGCGGATCGCGCGGCGGCTGGAGGCGGCGCTGGCGGGGCTTGGCGATCAGCCGGTGATGGCGGCGATGCGCTATGCGGTGCAGGGCGGCAAGCGCTTGCGCGGTTTTCTGGTGCTGGAAAGTGCGCGGTTGCACGGGATTGCGCCAGAGGTTGCGATCAGTGCTGCGGCGGCGGTGGAAGCGCTGCATGCCTACAGTTTGATCCACGACGATCTGCCCTGCATGGATGACGACGATCTGCGCCGGGGGCTGGCCACGGTGCATGTCAAGTGGGATCAGGCGACGGCGCTGCTGGCCGGGGATGCGTTGCAGACGCTGGCCTTTGGGTTGCTGTGCGACCCGGATCTCGGCGCGCCCGAGCTGCGGCTGGCGCTGGTGGCGGGACTGGCGCGGGCGGCGGGGGCGGAAGGCATGGTGCGGGGGCAGGCGCTCGATATTGCCGCCGAGACCGCAGTGGTGCCGTTGACGCTGGATCAGATCACCGCATTGCAGGCGGGCAAGACCGGCGCGCTGATCGCGTGGTCGGCCACCGCCGGGGCGGTGCTGGCGCGGGCGGATGCGGGCCCGCTTGCGCGCTATGCCGCAGCGCTGGGGCTGGCGTTCCAGATTGCCGACGACATTCTGGATGTGACCGGCGACGCGGCCAAGGCGGGCAAGCGGCTGGGCAAGGATGCGGGCGCGGGCAAGGCCACCTTCGTGTCGCTGCTGGGGTTGGACGGGGCGCGGACGCGCGCGGGCGCCCTGGTGGCCGAGGCCGAGGCGGCGCTGGCCCCTTACGGTGCGGCGGCGGATCGCTTGCGTGCCACGGCGCGCTTCGTTATCGCAAGGGAAAGCTGACAGCCCGAGGGGGCACCAAAAGATGACCGACCGACCCAAGACCCCGACGCTGGACCGGGTGCATCTGCCGTCCGACCTCAAGGCGCTTTCCGACCGCGAGTTGCGGGTGCTGGCCGACGAGTTGCGCGCCGAGACGATTTCGGCGGTGTCGGTCACCGGCGGGCATCTGGGCGCGGGGCTGGGGGTGGTCGAGCTGACGGTGGCGCTGCACGCGGTGTTCGATGCGCCGCGCGACAAGATCATCTGGGATGTCGGGCACCAGTGCTATCCGCACAAGATCCTGACCGGGCGGCGCGAGCGCATCCGCACCCTGCGCCAGCCGGGCGGGCTGTCGGGTTTCACCAAGCGGTCCGAAAGCCCCTATGACCCGTTCGGCGCGGCGCACAGTTCGACCTCGATCTCGGCGGCGTTGGGTTTTGCGGTGGCGCGCGATCTGGGTGGCAGCGTGGGCGACGTGATTGCGGTGATCGGCGACGGCGCGATGAGCGCGGGCATGGCGTTCGAGGCGATGAACAACGCGGGGCATCTGAACAAGCGCTTGTTCGTGGTGCTTAACGACAACGAGATGAGCATCTCGCCGCCGGTGGGGGCGCTGTCGGCCTATCTTTCGCGGCTTTACGCCGGGCAGCCGTTTCAAGAGCTGCGGGCGGCGGCGAAGGGGGCGGTCAGCCTGCTGCCCGAGCCGTTCCAGAGCGGGGCGCGGCGGGCCAAGGAAATGATCAAGGGCCTGACGGTGGGCGGCACCCTGTTCGAAGAGCTGGGGTTTTCCTATGTCGGGCCGGTCGATGGTCACGATCTCGATCAACTGCTGCCGCTGTTGCGCACCGTCAAGGCGCGCGCTACCGGGCCGATGCTGATTCATGTCATCACCCGCAAGGGCAAGGGTTATGCCCCGGCCGAGGCTGCCAGCGACAAGGGCCACGCCACCGCCAAGTTCGACGTGCTGACCGGGGTGCAGGTCAAGGCCGCCTCGAATGCGCCAAGCTACACATCGGTGTTCGCGCGTGCCCTGATTGCGGAAGCCGCGCGCGACGAGCGCATCGTGGCGGTGACGGCGGCGATGCCCGAGGGCACCGGGCTGAACCTCTTTGCCGAGCGCTTTCCCAGCCGCTGTTTTGATGTCGGCATTGCCGAGCAGCACGCGGTGACCTTCTGCGCCGGGTTGGCGGCGGGCGGGATGAGGCCGTTCTGCGCGATCTATTCCACCTTTCTGCAACGCGGCTACGATCAGGTGGTGCATGACGTGGCGATCCAGCGCCTGCCGGTGCGCTTTGCGATTGATCGCGCCGGGCTGGTGGGGGCGGATGGCGCCACCCATGCCGGGGCCTTCGACGTGGCGTTTCTGGCCAACCTGCCCGGTTTCGTGGTGATGGCCGCGGCCGACGAGGCCGAGCTGGTGCATATGGTCGCCACCGCCGCCGCGCATGACGAAGGCCCGATCGCCTTTCGCTATCCGCGCGGCGAGGGGGTGGGGGTGGAACTGCCCGAGCGCGGGGTGCCGCTGGAAATCGGCAAAGGTCGGGTGCTGCGCGAAGGTGCCAGGGTGGCGCTGTTGTCGTTCGGCACCAGGCTGGCCGAGGTGCTGGTGGCCGCCGAGGCGCTGGCGGCGCGCGGCCTTGCCCCGACCGTGGCCGATGCGCGCTTTGCCAAGCCGCTTGACCGCGACCTGATCCTGCGGCTGGCGCATGAGCACGAGGCGCTGATCACCATCGAGGAAGGGGCGATTGGCGGTTTCGGGTCACATGTGGCGCAGTTGCTGGCCGAGGAAGGGGTATTCGACACCGGGCTGAAGTTTCGTTCGATGGTGCTGCCGGATGTGTTCATCGACCAGGCCAGCCCCGCGGCGATGTATGCCGTGGCCGGGATGAGTGCGGCGCAGATCGAGGCCAAGGTGCTCGGGGTGCTGGGGGTGGCGGTGGTGGGGAAAAGGGCGTAAGGGGTGGTGCATCCGTAACAAAGTGTTTACTTTTCTAAGGTAGCATCTGTCTATTTCAGGGTTACCTTATAGGCTGAAGAGGTGAGGAACGGAAAATGACGATGAAAACAGTTCGCAAGCTTTCGGTCACTCCTGTTCTCAAGGGGTTTTGGGGTGGTGTCGCGGCAGGGCTCGCATCTTCGGACTTTGCGTTCTATGTCCCGAAAAATTCTTACCGCTCGGGGCAAAGTGTCCAGAGTGGTTTTGCCCTAGACAGAGAAGCGCTTCGCAAAGATGTCGAGAAAGCCAAATCAGAATTTGCCCGCTCAATCGCAGCGAGCGCATACGCATCCTAATCAAGCTGAACGCTCCGAACAGCGCGCGGAGCGCAAGAATGCCGATGGGAGTCGAGAGTCGATAGAGCTTCGATCAGAGAAGTTCTGGTCTGGCGCGCTTCCACACCCTGATGATTTTGCGAAGTTCGGCGAAATTGTTCCAGATGCGCCCGAACGTATTCTGCGTATGGCAGAAAAAGAGCAAGAACATCGCATCGCTCTGGAAGGGATGATTGTTCCAGCAAACAGTAAGGCTGGGCAGCGCGGTCAGTGGCTTGGCGCATCTATTTCAGCGCTGGCGCTCGTGCTTGCCGTGGCTGCGGTCTATATGGGTGCGGCTTGGCAGGTTAGTGTAGCACTCGTTGGCGTGCCAGTTCTTAGTGTGGCCCGCTCGCTTGTAACGGCTTTCAAGACCGATCCAGAGTAACAGTTTGCATCCATGAAGACGCGCTGGGGGTGGATGCCGTCTATATCCAGGCCAAGCGTTACGCGCCCGAG
>CAYQPD010000082.1:0-10807 GCA_964419305.1 uncultured Rhodobacter sp. | reverse complement strand
TTGGCGGGAAGGCTGGCGATATCGCGCAGCAGGTTCTCGGCAATCGGCCCCGAGCGCCGCACCGCCGCCTCGCGCGCGAGGTGCCGATTGACGATATCCCAGTCGAGATCGAGGAAGGTCAGGCTTTTGAGCTCGTCCGCCACCGCCTGACGCAGCACCCGGGTCAGCGAGTCTTGCGTGATCGGTCGCCCGCCCAGACCGGCCACGATGGTGTAGCCACGCACGTGAATGCGCGCCATCGCCAGCCGCACGTCGGTGGAAACGATCCCGCCCAAGCCCACCGCAAAGCTTTTCTCCAGCACCACCACCCGCGCGGTGCGTGCCAGCGCCGCCCGCACCGCCTTCATCGGGAAGGGGCGGAAACAGCGGATCGACAGCACCCCGATGCGCACACCTTCGCCGCGCAGCGCGTCGATGGTTTCTTCCAGCGTGCCCACCACCGAACCCAGCGCCACCACGATGGTCTCGGCGTCCTCGATCCGGTAGCCGCGCACCAGCCCGCCCGCCTCGCGCCCGAAGATGGCGCTGAACTCGGCGGCCAGTTGCGGGATGCGCTCCAGCGCCATGGTCTGCTTGGCGTGGGCCAGATAGCGCACTTCCATGAAGGCTTCCGGCCCCACCATCGCGCCGATCGACACCGGATCGGCCGGGTCCAGCACCTGGCGCGGCTCGTAGGGCGGAAGATAAGCATCGACCTGGGCCTGATCCGGCATATCGACCTGCTCGTAGGCGTGGGTCAGGATGAAGCCATCCATGCACACCATCACCGGCATCGACATCTCTTCGGCCAGCCGGAAGGCCTGAATGTGGATATCCAGCGCCTCCTGGTTGCTTTCGGCGAAAAGCTGAATCCAGCCGCAGTCGCGCTGGCTCATCGAATCGCTGTGATCGTTCCAGATGTTGATCGGCGCCCCAATGGCACGGTTGGCCACCGTCATCACGATCGGCAGGCCAAGGCCCGAGGCGTTATAGACCGCCTCGACCATGAACAGCAGGCCCTGACTGGCGGTGGCGGTATAGGTGCGCGCGCCGGTGGCGGAACTGCCGATCGCGACACTCATCGCCGCAAACTCGGATTCGACGTTGAGGAACTCGCACGGGGTCAGCGCGCCGCTCTTGACCAGCGCCCCCAACCCCTCGACGATATGGGTCTGGGGCGAAATGGGATAGGCGCAGATCACATCGGGGCGGCACAGCGCCACCGCTTCGGCCACCGCCTGCGAACCTTCGATCTGTCTTATCATGGTCTGGCCTCGCGGGTGGCTGGGGCGGGCAGCGCCGAGCGCCCGGCAAACAGGGCATGGGCCTCGCTGGCGGCGGCGATGTTGCGCCGCGCCACCTCGCCCTTGAACTTGGTCTCGATCGCCTGAATCACCGCCTCCAGCGAAATGATCCCGGTCATCGCGGCAAAGCCCCCCAGCAGCACCGCATTCGGCAGCGGCCGCCCAAGGTGCTGGATCGCAATTTCCGAGGCCGGCAGGGTTGCCAGCCGGTCGGGGTGAAGAAGCGCCGCCACCGCCCCCAAGCCCAGCTCGTCAAAGCTGCGGCGGCTGTTGATCAGCACATAGCCATCGGGCTTCAGGCCCTGAAAGATGTCGATCTGGTGCAACAGGTGGGCGTCCTGCACGATCACCGCGTCGGGCGCCATCACCGGCTCGCGCAGCCGGATCGGCTGGTCGTCGATGCGGCAAAAGGCCACCACCGGCGCGCCGGTGCGCTCGGATCCGAAGCTTGGAAAGGCTTGCGCAAAGCGGCCCTGCCGGAAGGCGGCAATCGACAGCATTTCCGCCGCCGTCACCACCCCCTGCCCGCCGCGACCATGAATGCGAATCTGTAGAATGGCACCGCCCCCCAAGCTGCCGCCCGCGCCGGGCGTAATCCGCACTTTGCGCTACATCATTGCGGCGGCCTTGATATGGATCAACTTCGGGGCGATTGTGGCGGCGCGCGACTTTCCAAGCCCGGCGTGGCGCACTATAACCCGGCCAGATCCAACCCCGGAGCCCGCGATGCGCAAGGCCGATCTCAGCCGCAAGACCAACGAGACCGCGATCGCGGTCAGCCTGAACCTTGACGGCAGCGGGATCAGCGACGCCGCCAGCGGGATCGGCTTTCTCGACCACATGCTGGATCAACTGGCGCGCCACAGCCTGATCGACATCAAACTGCGCGCCAAGGGCGATCTGCACATCGACGATCACCACACGGTCGAAGACTGCGGCATCACCCTTGGTCAGGCGCTGGCGCGCGCGCTGGGCGACAAACGCGGCATCCGGCGCTACGGCGAATGCGCGCTGGCGATGGATGACGCGCAGGTGCGCTGTGCCCTTGATCTGTCGGGGCGACCCTATCTCGTGTGGAACGTCGCCTTCCCGACCGCCAGGATCGGCAGTTTTGACTGCGAGCTGGTGCGCGAGTTCTTTCAGGCCCTGGCCAGCCACGGCGGCATCACCCTGCATGTCGATCTGATCCACGGCATCAACAGCCACCACATCGCCGAAGCCGCCTTCAAGGCTCTGGCGCGCAGCCTGCGCGCGGCGGTGGAACCCGATCCGCGCAAGGGCGATGCGATTCCCTCGACCAAGGGGGCGCTGTGAGCCTGACGGTTCTGGTCGATTACGGCAGCGGCAACCTGCATTCGGCCGCCAAGGCGTTTCAGCGCATGGCAGGCGAAGGCGCAGGCGCGGTGCTGGTCTCGGGCCGACCCGAAGACGTGGCCCGCGCCGACCGTATCGTGCTGCCGGGCGACGGCGCCTTTCCCGCCTGCCGCGCCGCGCTTGGGGCGCAGGGCGGGCTGTTCGAGGCGATCGAGGACGCCGTGACCCGGCGCGCCCGCCCGTTTCTCGGCATCTGCATCGGCATGCAGATGATGGCGACCCGCGGCCTCGAATTCAGCGCGACCCCCGGCTTTGACTGGATCAAGGGCGAGGTGGTGCGCATCACCCCCGCTGATCCCGGCCTGAAAGTGCCGCACATGGGCTGGAACGATCTGGTGATCGACCATCCACACCCGGTGCTCGACGGCATCCAGACCGGCGATCACGCCTATTTCGTGCATTCCTGGCAGTTCCGGGTGGCCGATCCGGCGCAGCGGCTGGCGCATGTCGAGTATGGCGGCGAGATCACCGCCATCGTCGGGCGCGACACCATGATCGGCACCCAGTTCCACCCGGAAAAGTCGCAGGCCACCGGCCTGCGGCTGATCGCCAATTTCCTGCGCTGGAAGCCCTGATCCGCCAGCGGGGCCCTGCTGGCACCTATTTCAGCCGGGTCCAGGTGCCGCCATCGCGGCAGATGAACAGCACGCAGCCCTCGACCGCCAGCGAATCGCCCGCAAGGGTCATCTTCGACTTGTAGATCTTGTCGGCGTCGGGCGACCAGATCTGGCCTTTGTAGGCATTGGCCCCGTTCGGCACCATGTCCCAGACGATCAGCTTGCCGATGTTGGGCGAATCAAACACGCTGCCATCGGGATTGAACGATTTCACCAGGGTGCCGCAGAACTTGCCGGCACAGGGTGCTACCTGAATATGGCCCCAGTTGCCGTTGTCGTCGGGCGCGGTTTTCCACAGCCCCTCGACCGGGTCGGCCAGCGCCGCACCCGCCATCAGCATCAGCGCCGACACCGCCACAAACCCATTCACGAGATACTTCTTCATCTGGACCTCCTGGTTGAAGATGCCGCATCCTGCCCGCGCAACCGGGGCAAACGCAAGCCTGACGTAAGGTCTGCGCCCGCGCCCGGCCCCACTTGGCAAAAGCCCGCGCACATGGCAAACCCCACCGCAACCACCGCACACCGGAGCCGCCATGATCCTTTACCCCGCGATCGACCTCAAGGACGGCCAGTGCGTGCGCCTGCTGCGCGGCGACATGGCGCAGGCGACGGTGTTCGGCCATGACCCGGCGGCGCAGGCCGCGAAGTTTCAGGCAGCGGGCTGCGAATGGCTGCATCTGGTCGATCTCAACGGTGCCTTCGCGGGTGCGCCGGTCAACGCGGCGGCGGTCGAGGCGATCCTCGCCCGCGTCACCGTGCCGTGCCAGCTTGGCGGCGGCATCCGCGACATGGCCACCATCGAGGCCTGGCTCAAGCGCGGTCTGGCGCGGGTGATCCTTGGCACCGTGGCGGTGGAAAACCCCGGCCTGGTGCGCCAGGCGGCACGCGCCTTTCCCGACCGGGTGGCGGTCGGCATCGACGCGCGTCAGGGATTGGTCGCGACCAAAGGCTGGGCCACCGCCACCGACGTGCAGGCCGCCGACCTTGCCCGCCGCTTCGAGGATGCGGGCGTGGCGGCGCTGATCTACACCGACATCGACCGCGACGGGGCGATGCTTGGGCCCAACATCGACGCCACCGCCGCCCTGGCCCGCGCCGTGACGATCCCCGTCATCGCCTCGGGCGGGGTCTCATCGCTGGCCGATCTCGCCGCCCTGCGCGCCACCGGGGTGATCGCCGGGGCGATTTCCGGCCGCGCCCTCTACGACGGCACCATCGACCTCGCCACCGCCCTGAGAACTCTCGCCACCTGACATTCTCCTTTGCGAAAATATCCTGGGGGTGAGCGCCAGCGGCGCGAGGGGGCAAAGCCCCCTTTCCTTACCGCCGCAGCGCGCCGATCACCCGCCGCAGGCGCCACCCCGCCTGCCCGATCAACCCCAGCCACAGCGCCAGCGCCAGCGGCACCGTCAGCCCCGTCACCACCACATCCGACGCCGCACTGCCGATCAGCGCCCAGCTCCCAAGCGCCACCACAGACGTCACCAAAGGGGCCACCAGGAACACCGCATGGCGCCACAGCGGTGCTGCGGCACCAAACGCCACCGCCGCCCCCGGCCGTCCCAGCCGCGCCATCACCGCCAGCGTCAGCGCGATCATCACGGGTGCTGCCAGCCGGATCGGCTCGGGCGTGGCCAGCATCTTGCTCAGCCAGATCAGCGCCAGCAGCACCGGTGCCACCGGCAGCAGCACCAGCGGCGGGCGCGGCACCGTTTGCAGCCGGTCCAGCACCAGATGCGCCAGCACCACCACCAGCCCGC
This sequence comes from uncultured Rhodobacter sp., assembly GCA_964419305.1. Taxonomy (GTDB): domain Bacteria; phylum Pseudomonadota; class Alphaproteobacteria; order Rhodobacterales; family Rhodobacteraceae; genus CAYQPD01. Next base: position 5,770 of record CAYQPD010000082.1, on the reverse strand, counting down.
CCGCCAGCAGATAGGCCACCACCGCCCCGGCCCCCGGCAGATCATCGCGCTTGAGCGGCCAGAACAGCGCGAAATACCCAACTGCTGCGCCAAGCACCGCCCAGACTGCAATCTGGCGCCCCAGCCGCCAGTGCACCGACGCCCGCCCCAGCCCAAAGATGCACAAGCCGGTGACCAGCGCATGCCAGGCCAGCGGGGTCCACACCAGGTGCAGCGGCACCTCGACATACATCGAATCGGTGATCACGCCTTCCAGCGCAAACCCCATCACCGCGCCGCCCAGAAACACCCCGCGCCAACCGCCCAGCCCGCTGACGGCGACCGCACTCAACCCCGCCGCCGCGCACAGCGCGTAAACCGCCCAGCCCAAGAGCCAGGTTGTGGGCGTCAGATCCGGCCCCGGCGCGATGTTGAACAGATGCTCTGACCCCCAGAGCGCAATCAACCCCAGCGCCAGCGCCGCCGCCACATACCGCAAAGCCGCCATTTCCGCCTCCCGCTGTTCGGTGCGAGCCTTGCCACATCCGGCCGGGGAAGCAAAGCACTGGCGTGGCGGCGACCATGGCGCTAGAAGCGGCCAGACCCAGCCCCATACCCAGAGCCCTGGCCCCATGCTTAAAACCCGCATCATCCCCTGCCTCGACGTGGCCGATGGCCGCGTCGTCAAGGGCGTGAACTTCGTCGATTTGATCGACGCCGGCGACCCGGTGGCGGCGGCGCGCGCCTATGACGCGGCGGGGGCGGACGAGCTGACCTTTCTCGACATCCACGCCACCGTTGAGAACCGCGGCACGCTCTTTGATCTGGTCAGCCGCACCGCCGAGCAGTGCTTCATGCCGCTGACGGTGGGCGGCGGGGTGCGCAGTCCTGCCGATGTGCGCGCCCTGCTGCTGGCCGGGGCCGACAAGGTCTCGTTCAACTCGGCCGCCGTCGCCGACCCCGACGTGGTGGCCGAGGCCGCCGACCGCTTTGGCAGCCAGTGCATCGTGGTGGCGATCGACGCCAAAACCGTCAGCCCCGGCAAATGGGAAATCTTCACCCACGGCGGCCGCAAATCCACCGGCATCGACGCCGTCGAATTCGCCCGCACCGTCGCGGCCAAGGGCGCAGGCGAGATTCTGCTGACCTCGATGGATCGTGACGGCACCCGCGCGGGCTTCAACCTCGCGCTGACCCGCGCGGTGGCCGATGCGGTGACGATCCCGGTGATCGCGTCTGGCGGGGTCGGCACGCTCGACCATCTGGTCGAGGGCATCCGCGAAGGCCATGCCAGCGCGGTGCTGGCGGCCTCGATCTTTCACTTCGGCACTTTCACCATCGCCCAGGCCAAGGCCCACATGGCCGCCGCCGGTATCGCCGTGAGGCTGACATGAGCGCCCTTGATCGCCTGGCCGCCACCATCGCGGCGCGCAAATCGGCCGACCCCGAGGGCTCGTGGACCGCGAAACTGCTGGCCCGCGGCCCGGAAAAATGCGCCGAGAAGTTTGGCGAAGAAGCGGTCGAGGCGATCATCGAGGCGGTGCGCGGCGACCGCGCCCGCCTGACCAGCGAGGCGGCGGACGTGCTTTACCACCTGCTGGTGATGCTGGCCGCGCGCGACGTGACGCTGGCCGACGTGCTGGCCGAGCTGGCGCGGCGCGAAGGCACGTCGGGGATTGCCGAAAAGGCAGCGCGCCCCTGATCCGGGCGGTGGCTCAAGCGGCTTCTCGAAAAATCCGAACCAGCCGCTCATCACTCCCTTGCGGTCGTTCTTCGCTGGTGCCAGCGAAGAACGACCGCAAGGGAGTGATGAGCGGGCCCTGGCCGGGTCAGATCAAAGGCAAACGGCTTTACCCGATCAGCCGTGGAATCTCGATTGCCGGGCAGCGGTTCTGCACCACCTGCACCCCGCGGGCCGCCGCCAGCGCCGCCGCTTCGGCGTTTTCCACCCCAAGCTGCATCCACACCGTGCGCAGCCCCGGCAGATGCGCCAACGCCTGCACGACCACCGGCAACACATCTTCCGAGCGGCGGAAAATATCGACCATGTCCACCGGCTCGGACATTCCCTCAAGCGACGCGCGCACCACCTCGCCCAGCGCCGCCTGCCCCGCCGCACCGGGGTTGACCGGGATCACCCGGAAGCCCCTTGCGGCCAGAAACGCCGCCACCCGGTGGCTGGGGCGATCTGGCTTTGGCGACCAGCCGACCACCGCAATCACCTTGGTGGTGGCAAGAATTTCCCTGATTTCGGCGTCAGTCGTGGTCATGCGGGCACCCCTTGATAAAAAAGCGCCCGAGCCAAAAAGGCCGGGCGCAAGTCACGGAACGAGGGACAGTGAAGGGACGCACGGGGGTTCCGGCCCCATGCCTCTGGCTACGATATGGGAACGCCGGTGCAGAATTAAAGACCGGCTCGCGCAGGCGTGATCCGGCGTCAGCGGTTTGTTGCCGCATAAAGCGCCACCGCCGCCGCATTGGAAACATTAAGCGAGCCGAACCCACCTGCCGCAGGGATCCGCACCAGCCGGTCGCAGGTGTCGCGGGTCTTGTCACGCAGGCCCGGCCCTTCGGCCCCCAGCACCAGCCCGATCGGGCGGCTGCCGACCTCGGCCACCGCTTGCGCCAGCGTGACATCGGCTTCGCCGTCCAGCCCCAGCAGCACGTAACCCATCGCCTTGAGCCGCTCCATCGCCTCGGCCAGATTGACCACCCGCAGATAGGGCTGGCGTTCCAGCGCGCCGCTGGCGGTCTTGGCCAGCGCCCCGGTTTCGGGTGCCGAATGGCGGACCGGCGCGATCACCGCCCGCGCCCCGAACACCTCGGCCGAACGCAGCACCGCGCCGACGTTATGGGGGTCGGTCACCCGGTCCATCAGCACCACCAGCGGCGCACCGGGGCCCGAGATGCAGATCTCCTCAAGGCTGCCCCAGTGCAGCGGACGCACCTGCAAGGCCGCCCCCTGATGCACCGAGCCGGGGTCGATCGGCACCGCGAACTTGCGCGGATCGACGATCTCGGGTTCCAGCCCTGCCGCCGCAATGGCATCGCCCAACTTGTCGGCGGCGTTGCGGGTCAGCACCAGCCGCAGCTTGTCGCGCGCCGGGTTCAGCAGCGCATCGCGCACCGCGTGCAGGCCAAACAGCCATACCGTTTCGGCCGCCTCGGCGCGCCTGGCCCGCTCCTTGTCGATCACCCAGGCCGGTTTCACATTGCCGTCGCCCATCATGCCCTCACCCGCCCGATTTCGCGCCCGACCATGCGCCGCCCGGCCCGGCGCGCGCAAGCCAAAACACCCCGCGCGCCGCAATGCCGAAAAGATCGGCAAAAACCGATCCCCGCGAGCGACGACCCTCATCCTGATCGGGGGGCGAAGCCGACGGTCGTCAGCCGCGACTCACGCCGCCTCGAACGTCACCCGCCGCCGCAGAAACTGGGTTGCCTTGTTCGACACGCTGGCCGGATCGCCGCTGGTAAGGCATTTGGAAATCTGCCCCGCCGCGATGAACCCGGGCCGTCGGGTCAGGTAATCGGCCAGGCTTTCGGCCACCAGATCGGCCTGACTGAACACCTTGACCTGCGGCCCCAGCGCCGCCGCGAACACCGACTGCATCAGCGGATAGTGGGTGCAGCCCAGCACCGCCGCTTGCGGATGGGGCATCCGGCGCAGCAGCGCCTCGACGTGGCTGCGCACCAGCGCCTCGGCCAGCATCTCGTCGCCCTGCTCGATCGCGTCCACCAGCCCGCCGCAAGGCTGGGCCTCGACATCAACGCCGATGGCGCGGAACGCCAGCTCGCGCTGGAAGGCGCGGCTGGCCACCGTGGCGGGGGTGGCAAACAGCGCCACGTGCTTGACCGCCACCTCGCGCGGCGGGGAATTGTCGCCCCACTGGCGTTCGGTCAGCGCCTCGATCAACGGCACGAACACGCCGAGCACCCGCTTGTCCTTTGGCACCCAGGTTTCCTGCATCCGCTTCAGCGCGGCCGCCGAGGCGGTGTTGCAGGCCAGGATCACCAGATCACACCCTTCCGCCCACAGCCGTTCGGTGGCGGCACAGGTCAGGTTGAAAATGTCGTCGGGCGTGCGCACCCCGTAAGGCGCATGGGCGTTGTCGCCCAGATAGACGAACGGCACCTCGGGCAGACGGCGCTGCACCGCATCGAGCACCGTCAGCCCCCCAAGCCCCGAATCAAATACCCCGATTGCCATGCCCTGCCCTTTTCCTGCCGGGATTTTCTACGTCCCGCGCCCCTGCCGCACCATAGGATGTCACGGCCAGGGGTGAAAGAGCCGCGTCATTCAGCCGCAACCGCCGGGGATGCCGCGGTGCGGAACGCCGCCAGCAGGGTTTCGCGCCGTTCGGCGGCATGGGCGGCATTGGCCAGCTTGACCGGACCAAAGCCGGTGATCGTCAGCGGCAGTCCGGCCAGTTCGCGCGCGATGGCCTCGGTGGCCGGAGTCACAGCCGCCAGCACTTCGGCCATGTCGGCCTCAAACTGCGCAATCAACCGCCGCTCCAACCGCCGCTCGGCACTCAGGCCGAAAGGATCGAACGCGGTGCCACGCAGGCCCTTCAGCGCCGCGAGCAGGCGGAACAGCGGCACGATCCAAGCCCCGAATTCACGCTTTTTAGGCCGCCCGTCAGCACCCTTGCCAGGCAGAAACGGCGGGGCGAGGTGAAAACGGGCATGAAAATCGCCGTCGAACGCTTCCCGGGCCTGTTCGATGGTGGTCAGATGCAGCCGCGCCACCTCGTATTCGTCCTTGTAGGCCAGCAGCTTGTGATAGCCGCGCGCGACCGCGTCGCGCAGGCCGGTCGGGGCACGACCTACCAGCGCCAGATAGCGCGCGGCCAGCGCCGCATTGTGATAGGCGGTCAGATGCGCGGCACGGAAAGCCACCGGATCAACTGCCGGTTTGTCCTCAGGCTGCGCCACCTTGGCCGCCTGATCAGGGTGCAGCACCGCCCAGCGGCCAAGCTGGAAAGCCGAGGCGTTGGCCTCGGCGGCGGTGCCGTTCAGGGCAATCGCGCGCAGGATCGCGGCCTCGGTCAGCGGAATCAGGCCCTGCTGCCAGGCCGCGCCAAACACCATCACGTTCGAGTAGATCGAATCGCCAAGCGTCGCCCGCGCCAGATCAGAGGCGTCGAAGAACGTCACACGCTCTTGAAGTCTTGCTTCAAGAGCAAGCCGCAACCGTTGGGACGGTATGCGAAATTCGGTATTGCGGGTGAACTCGCCGGTGATGATCTCGTGGCTGTTGACCACCGCGCCGCTGCGCCCGCTGGTCATCAGCCCCAGGGTCTTTGCCCCCGCCGTCACCACCAGATCGCCGCCGATCACCGCATCGGCTTCGCCCACCGCAACCCGGATCGCGCTGATATCCTCGGGTCGCGCGGCAATCCGGCAGTGGATGTGCACAGCACCACCCTTCTGCGCCAGCCCCGCCATTTCCATCATTGCGGCACCCTTGCCGTCAAGGTGCGCGGCCATGGCAAGGATTGCCCCGACCGTCACCACCCCGGTGCCGCCGACCCCGGTGACCACGATGTTGTGGGTGCCGTGGATCGCGGGCAGCACTGGCGCGGGCAGTTCGGGCAGTTCGACGGCGGCGGTCGCGGCGCGTTTGGGCACCGCCCCCCGCAACGTCACGAACGACGGGCAAAAGCCTGCGAGACAAGAGAAATCCTTGTTGCAGCTACTCTGATCAATGGCCCGCTTGCGGCCCAGCTCGGTTTCCAGCGGCACGATCGAGACGCAGTTCGATTGCACCCCGCAATCGCCGCAGCCC
>CAYQPD010000081.1:0-10827 GCA_964419305.1 uncultured Rhodobacter sp. | reverse complement strand
GGCATGGTGCAGGGTGATTTCGGCACCTCCTACACTTACCGCAGCCCGGTGGCGGGGATGATCGCCGACCGGCTGTGGGTGTCGCTGCCGCTGGCGCTTTATGCCCTGACGCTATCGACCCTGATCGCCTTTCCGGCCGGTATCTATGCCGCCGCCCGGCGCGGGCGGGCGGGCGATCTGGCGGTGATGGGGGCTGTGCAACTGGGGGTGGCGATCCCGAACTTCTGGTTTGCCATGATCATGGTGCTGATCTTCGCGATCAAGCTGCGCTGGGTCTCGGCCGGCGGGTTTCCGGGCTGGGACAAGGGTTTGTGGCAGGGCATGCGGGCGCTGACCCTGCCCGCCGTGGCGCTGGCGCTGCCGCAGGCGGCGATTCTGGCGCGGGTGATGCGCTCGGCCCTGATCGAGATGCTGGGCGAGGATTTCATCCGCACCGCCCGCGCCAAGGGGCTGAGCATGCGCCAGGTGCTGTGGCGCCACGCCCTGCGCAATGCAATGATTCCGGTGCTGACCATCCTTGGGCTGCAATTCGCGTTCCTGCTGGCGGGCGGCATCATCATCGAGCAGGTGTTCTATCTGCCGGGACTGGGGCGGCTGGTGTTCCAGGCGATTTCGGCGCGCGATCTGATCGTGGTCGAAAGCGTGGTGATGCTCTTGGTGTTCGCGGTGATCGTGGTCAATTTCGCGGTCGATCTGGCCTATGCGCTGGTGGACCCAAGGCTGCGGGTGCGGGCATGAGGCGGGGCGGTGCGCCGTCGCGGCGTGGCCTGATTATCGGCGGCTGCCTGTCGGGGCTGTTCGTGCTGGCGGCGTTGGTGTCGCTGCTGTGGGTTCCCTACGACATTCAAGGGCTGGATATCCCGAACAAGCTGCACCCGCCGTCGCTGGCGCACTGGTTCGGCACCGATCACTTTGGCCGCGACATGTTCGCGATGATCATGGTCGGGGCGCGCACCTCGATTGCGGTGGCGGTGCTGGCGGTCGGCATCGGCATGGCGGTTGGCATCCCGCTGGGGCTGGCGGCGGCTGGCTTGCGCGGCGGCTGGAGCGACGAGATCATCATGCGCGCCAACGATCTGGTGTTCGCCTTTCCGGCGCTGGTGATCGCGATCCTGATCACGGCGGTGTTCGGGGCCGGGGCGGTGAACGCCATCATTGCCATCGGCATTTTCAACATCCCGGTGTTCGCGCGCCTTTCCCGCGGCGCGGCGCTTGGCCTGTGGTCGCGCGATTTCATTCTGGCGGCGCGGGTGGCGGGGAAATCGGGCCTGCGCATTTCGGCCGAGCATATCCTGCCCAACATCCTCAACCTGATGATCGTGCAGGGCACGATCCAGTTCAGCCTTGGCATTCTGGCCGAAGCCGGGCTGTCCTATGTCGGGCTTGGGGCGCAGCCGCCGACCCCAAGCTGGGGGCGGATGCTGGCCGACGCCCAGACCCTGGTCAGCTTTGCGCCGCATCTGGCGCTGGTGCCGGGGCTGGCGATCGTGCTGACGGTGCTGGGGCTGAACCTGCTGGGCGACGGCTTGCGCGACGCGCTGGACCCGAAGCTGCGCGGGGGGCGGCGATGACCCTGCTGGCGGTCGAGCGGCTGAGCCTGGCGATCCACGGCACGCCGGTGCTGCGCGGGGTGTCGCTGCGGGTGGCGGCGGGCGAGATCGTGGCGCTGACCGGCGAATCCGGCTCGGGCAAGTCGATGACGGCGCTGGCGGCGATGGGGTTGTTGCCGGACGGGGCAGTGGCCTCGGGGCAGGTGCGGCTTGCGGGGCGCGATGTGCTGACCACCCCCGAGCCTGCGCTGTGCCGGATGCGCGGGCGCGAGGTCGGGATGGTGTTTCAGGAACCGATGACCGCGCTCAACCCGGTGCAGTGCATCGGTGATCAGGTGGCCGAGACCATCCGCATTCACACCAGCGCCAGCCGCGCCGAGGCCCGCGCCCGCGCCAGTGTAGTGCTGGCGCGCGTGGGCCTGCCGCCGGACCTGTTTCCGCGCTCGCGCTATCCGCATGAATTGTCGGGCGGTCAGCGTCAGCGCGTGGTGATCGCGATGGCGATTGCGCTTCGCCCCCGGCTGCTGATCGCCGACGAGCCGACCACCGCGCTGGATGTCACCACCCAGGCGCAGATCCTCGGGTTGCTCAAGGGGCTGGTGGCCGATTTCGGCATGGGGCTGCTGATGATCACCCATGACCTTGCGGTGGTGGCGGGCATGGCCGACCGCATCAACGTGATGCGCCGGGGCGAGGTGGTCGAAGCTGGCCCTACCGCCAATCTGCTGCGCACCATGCGCCACCCCTACACAAGGATGCTGTTTGCCGCCTCGCGCCACCGGGTCGATCTGCCGCCCCGGCCGCCCGCCGCGCCCTTGCTGCGGGTCACGGGGGTCAGCCGCGACTATCGCCTGCCTGCGCCCCACCTGTTCGCCCGCGCCGGGCGGTTTCGTGCGGTCAACAATGTCAGCTTTACCCTTGCGCGCGGCGAGCGGCTGGGGCTGGTGGGCGAGTCGGGCTGCGGCAAATCCACCCTGACGCGCGCCATTCTGGGGCTCGAGCCGGTGCAGGCGGGCAGTATCACGCTGGACGGCGTGTCGGTGTTGGCCGGTCATCGCCCCAATCTGGCGGTGCGGCGCGAGATGCAGGTGGTGTTCCAAGACCCCTACGGATCATTTGATCCGCGTCACCGGGTCGAGCGCCTGATCACCGAGCCGTTCCATCTGCTGGCAAAGCCGCCCCAGGGGCAGGCGCGGCGCGATGCGATTGCCGAAGCGCTGACCTCGGTCGGTCTGGTGCCTGCGGACGCCGGCAAATACATCCACGAATTTTCCGGCGGTCAGCGCCAGCGCATCGCGATCGCCCGCGCCCTGATCATCAAGCCGCAACTGATCGTGTTCGACGAGGCGGTGTCGGCGCTTGATGTCTCGGTGCGCGCGCAGGTGCTTGATCTGCTGGCCGATCTGTGCCGGCTTTATCCGCTGAGCTATCTGTTCATCAGCCATGATCTGGCGGTGATGCGCAGCGTCACCGACCGGGTGATGGTGATGCGGGCGGGCGAGATCGTCGAGGCGGGCGCGACCGAGGCGGTGTTCACCAACCCGCGCCACCCCTACACCCGCGCCCTGCTTGCGGCGGTGCCCCGGCTGCCCGCCTTTGCTGCAACCCCGGAAGGAGACCTGAGCGATGCCCCTTGAGTTTTTGCGGTTTGACCCCGCGCACTGCCTGATCGGCGGCCACTGGGCTGCGCCCACGGACCGGCGCGGGCTGGCGCTGCTGAACCCCTCGACCGGGGCCGAGATCTGCCGCATCGCGCGCGGCGGGGCGGGCGAGATCGACGCGGCGGTGGCTGCCGCCGCTGCCGCCCGCGATGGCGACTGGGGGCGGATGACGGCAACCGAGCGGGGGCGGATTCTGACCCGGATCGGGCGGCTGGTGGCCGAGCGGGCCGACGATCTGGCCCGGCTGGAAGCGCTGGACGTGGGCAAGCCGCTGAGCCAGGCGCGCGCTGACGCGCTGGCGCTGGCGCGCTACATGGAGTTCTACGGCGGGGCCGCCGACAAGGTGATGGGCGAGACCATTCCCTATCTTGACGGCTATACCGTCTATACCCTGCGCCAGCCGCACGGCGTGACCGGCCATATCATCCCGTGGAACTACCCGATGCAGATCATCGGGCGCTCGGTCGGGGCGGCGCTGGCGATGGGCAACGCCTGCGTGCTGAAACCCGCCGAAGAGGCCTGCCTGACAGCACTGGCCTTTGGCGACCTGGCGCTTGAGGCTGGGCTGCCTGCGGGCGCGCTGAACGTGGTGCCGGGGCTTGGGGCTGAGGCCGGGGCGGCGCTGGCGGGGCACGGCGGGGTGCAGCATCTGTCGTTTACCGGCTCGGTCAAGGTCGGCGCGCTGATCCAGGCGGCGGCGGCGCGCCATGTCGTGCCGGTGACGCTGGAGTTGGGCGGCAAGTCGCCGCAGATCGTGTTCGACGATGCCGATCTTGAGCGCGCGCTGCCGTTTCTGGTGGCGGCAGGGGTGCAGAACGCGGGCCAGACCTGTTCGGCCGCGTCGCGGATACTGGTGCAGCGCGGGGTTTTTGAGGCGGTGCGTGCGGCGATGGCGGCGCGTTACAGCGCGCTGCGGGTCGGGCCGGCGGGCGATGACCTTGCGGTCGGGCCGCTGATCTCGGCGCGCCAGAAGGCAATCGTCGAAGGCTATCTTGCCCAAGGGGCGGGGCTGGCGATTGCGGCGCAGGGGCAGATTGTGGCCGGGGCACCGGCGGGTGGGTTCTACGTGCCACCGACCCTGTTTGCCGAGGTGCCCGCGGGCCACGTGCTGGCGCGCGAGGAAATCTTCGGCCCGGTGCAGGTGCTGATCCCGTTTGCCGACGAGGCCGAGGCGCTGGCAATCGCCAACGGCACCGATTACGGCCTGGTCGCGGCGGTCTGGACCGCCGATGGCGGGCGGCAGATGCGGCTGGCCCGCGCGCTGAAAGCGGGGCAGGTGTTTGTCAACAACTACGGCGCTGGCGGCGGGGTTGAACTGCCGTTCGGCGGGGTCGGCCGGTCAGGCCATGGCCGCGAGAAGGGTTTCGAGGCGCTTTACGGCTTTTCGTGCCTCAAGACCGTGGCGGCCTGGCACGGCTAGGGCAGGGCGGCGCGGTTGCAGGGGTGCCTTGCCGCACACCGGGCGATCTGTCCGAGCATCTGTGCCACGACATCGGTCTGCCGCGCGCACCGCAAAGCCGAAATACCGGGAGTTGCGCTGATCGGCGGCGGGATCAGAAGGCGATCGGCACCAGCACCTGGGGCTCGATCACCTGCACCCCCGGCAGGCCGCTGCGCAAATCGTCGGCGTTCTGCGCCAGCGCCGGGAAGGTGCGGTAGTGGCAGGGGATCACGGTCTTGAAGGCGAAATATTTGCGGGCGGCAAAGGCGGCGCGTTTCATGTCCATGGTATAGACCCCGCCTGCGGCTAGAATGCCGATGTCGGGGCGGTGGTATTCGCCCATCCAGCCCATGTCGGCCATGATGTCGGTATCGCCCGAGTGGTAGATGGCATGACCCTCGCCGGCGATCATGTAGCCCGCCTCGTGCCCGGCATAGACCGGGCCGTGCGGGCCGGAAAGCGATGACGAATGGCAGGCGTTGACCAGCGTGACGGCGGTGCCGTTCAGACCCACGGTGCCGCCCTTGTTGAAGCCGATACCCTGAATGCCCTCGCTCGACTGCCACCAGTCGATCAGATCGTAGGTGCCGACCAGCGGCAGGTCTTGCGCCTTGCAGATCGCCAGCGCGTCGCCGGCATGATCCGAGTGGCCGTGGGTCACCAGCACGTGGGTCGCCCCAACCGTGGCCTCATTGCGGCGCGCCTCGGGGAACATCGGGTTGCCGGTCAGCCAGGGGTCGATCAGCAGCACCGCCTGTTCGATCTCGATGCGAAAGCCGGAATGGCCGAGCCAGGTGATTTTCATCGCGGGAACCTTTCTATGGGTGGCGGCAGGATACACCCGATCCGGGCGCAATTGAACCGTTCCCGAAGGGGGGCGGTCAATCGAGGGTGCGCCGGAAGCGCACGAGGGCCAGCGCGGCAAAGACCACCACAAAGGCCAGCAGCGCCGCCAGCGGTTGCGCCACCGCCGGATAATCCGCGCCCTTCAGCATCACCGCCCGGATCAGCCGCAAGAAGTGGGTCAGCGGCAACAGCTCGCCCAGGGCTTGCGCCCAGCCCGGCATGCCACGGAACGGAAACATGAAGCCCGACAACAGCAACGATGGCAGGAAATAGAACACCGTGAGTTGCATCGCCTGCATCTGGGTGCGCACCGCAGTCGAGATCAGATAACCAAAGATCACCAGCGCCAGCACGAACAGGAACACCCCGCCCAAGAGCAGCGAAAGGCTGCCGACAAAGGGCACCCCGAACACCGCGCGCGCCACCGCCAGCACCACCGCCACCTGCACCGCGCCGACCAGAAAATACGGCAGCACCTTGCCCAGCATGATCTCGACCGGCGTCACCGGCATCGACAGCAGGTTTTCCATCGTGCCGCGCTCGGTTTCGCGGGTCAGCGCCATTGCGGTCATCATCACCATGGTCATCTGCAAGATCACCCCGAGCAGGCCGGGCACGATGTTGTATTGGGTGATGCCTTCGGGGTTGTAGCGCCGGTGCACCACCACCGACAGCCGCGTGCGCGCGGCCTCAGTGGCTGCGGCTTGCGCCCCGGTCTCGCGCAGCAAGGCGTCGGCGGCCACCGTGCCAAGGGTCGAGATTGCGCCCGAGGCCACGGCAGGGTCGGTGGCGTCGGCCTCGATCAGGATCTGCGGCCGGTCGCCGCGCGCGATCCGGCGGCCGAAATCCGACGGCACCGTCACCACAAAGCTGACATCGCCGCGCGCGATCAGGAATTCCGCCGCCGCCGCCGAGGCGTCGGGATAGACAAAGCGGTAGTAGCCGGTGTTTTCCAGCGCGCTGACAATGGCGCGGGTGAAGCGGTCCTGGGTCGGGGCCACCAGGGCGGCGGGCAGGCCCTTGGGATCGTTGTTGATGGCAAAGCCGAACAGCATGAGCTGCATCAGCGGCACCCCCAGCATCATGGCAAAAGTGACGCGGTCGCGCCGCATCTGGATGCCTTCCTTGGTGATCAGCGCCACCAGACGGCGCAGCGAGAAGATGCGGTTCATGCCATGTTGTCCTGTGATCGGCCCATCAACTGGATGAACACATCCTCAAGGCTGGTGTCGGCCTCGGTCAGGGTGCAGCCGGTGGCAGAGGCAACAGTGGTCGCCGATTGGCGCAGCGCCGCCCCGTCGCGCCCGATCACATGCAGCGTGGCACCGTAAGGGGCGACCTGATCCACCCCCGGCAGGCCGCGCAACGCCTGTGCCGCAGAATTGGTGCCGGGGCCTTGCAGCACCAGCGTGGTCAGGCCGGCACCGCGCACCACCTCGGCCACCGTGCCGCGCGTCACCAGCTTGCCGTAGGCGATATAGTTGATGCGGTGGCAGCGCTCGGCCTCGTCCATGTAATGGGTGGAAACCAGCACCGTCAGCCCTTCGGCGGCCAGGCGGTGGATCTCGTCCCAGAACTCGCGCCGGGCCTTGGGATCGACTCCGGCGGTCGGCTCGTCCAGCAGCAGCAGGCGCGGGCGGTGCATGATGCAGGCGGCGAGTGCCAGGCGCTGTTTCCAGCCGCCCGACAGCGCCCCGGCCAGTTGCCCCCGGCGCGCGGTCAGCCCGAGATCGGCCAGCGTGTCGGCCACCGCCCGCGCGGCGGGGCGCAGACCGTAAAGCCCGGCCACGAAGTTGAGGTTTTCTTCGATCGTCAGATCCTCGTAGAACGAAAAGCGCTGCGTCATGTAGCCGACCTCGCGCTTGATGGCGCGGCCCTCGCGGCGGATATCAAGGCCCAGCACCTGGCCCGAACCGGCGTCTGGGGTCAGCAGGCCGCAGATCATCCGGATCGTGGTGGTCTTGCCCGAGCCGTTGGGGCCAAGGAAACCGGCGATCTCGCCTTGCTCGACGGTCAGCGACAGATCATCGACCACGGTTTGCGCGCCGAAGCGCTTGACCAGCCCGCGCACCGCGATCGCCGGGGCGGCGGCAGCGGTCATGGCACCGCCGCGGGCAGATCGACATCGACGATCTGGCCGGGCTTCAGCGCCGCGCCCAGGTCCGGGCGGGCCTCGATCAGATAGACCAGCTTCTGGCGGTTTTGCAGCGAGTAGATCACCGGCGGGGTGAACTCGGGCGCGTCCGAGACATAGCTGACAGTTGCCGTCAGGCCGGGCGGGCAGGCGTCACAATGCACCCGCAGCCGTGCGCCGGGCGCGACCAGCGCCACCTGGGACTCGCGCACGTAAAGCCGCAGCTTCACCGCCCCATCGGGCAGCAACGACAGCACCGGGGCGGCGGGCCCCGCGACTTCGCCGGGATTGCGGATCACATCGGCGATCACCCCGGCGGCGGGGGCGGTCAGGTGGCGCTTGCCCAAGAGCCACTGTGCCCGCTCGAGGTCGGCCTCGGCCCCGCGCAAGGTTGCCTCGGCGGCGGCAATCTCCTGGGCGCGGGCGGGCAGGCGGGCGACCGCCAGGTTCGCCTCGATCGCGGCGGCGTTGGCCTCGGCGATGCTGAGCGCGGTGGCGGCATCTTCCTGCTGCGAACGGGTGGCCGCGCCCGTGCTGACCAGCCGGTCCAGCCGTGTCAAGCTGCGCCTGGCCTCGTCGGCCTGGGCGCGGGCCGAGGCAAGGTTGGCCTCGATCACCCGGATTTCCTCGGGCCGCCTGCCCTCGCGCAGGTTGGCAAGCTGACTGTCGGCCCGCGCCAGAGCGGCAATCGCCTGCTTGAGCGCAATCTCGGCGTCGCGCTGCTCCAGCCCGACCAGCAGTTGCCCGGCGCTGACGCGGTCGCCGCGCGCCACCGCAAGCCGGTCGATCTGCGCCGTGGTGACCGGCGCGATCAGCACATAGTCGCCCTCGACATAGCCGGTGGCAAAGGGGGGCAGCGGCGCGCAGGCCGCAAACAGCGCCGAGATCAGCGGAATGGTGCAGACCAGCATGGCCGCATGTTAGGCAAACGATTGCCTGAAGGCCAGACCGCTGTTGCGGCGAACTTGCCGCGCAAGCCCCTGGCGGGGGTGGCCGCCGCGCGGTGCTTGCAGCCGTGGCGCACCAGCGCTAAACGGAGCCGGAGATTTGCAGAAGGGTGCCCGATGTCGATTGATATTGAAACCGCGCGGCGGGTGGCCAAGCTGGCCCGCATCCGGGTGGAAGAAAGCGATCTTGCCGCCCTGGCGGGCGAGTTGTCGGGGATTCTGAGCTTCATGGAGCAGTTGAACGAGGTCGATGTGACCGGGATCGAGCCGATGACGAGCGTGACGCCGATGCGTCTGGCGCGCCGTGCCGATGTGGTGACCGAGGGTGAGATGCAGACCCAGATACTCGCCAATGCGCCGGACGCGCGCGAAGGCTTTTTCGCGGTGCCGAAGGTGGTGGAATGATGGGCGCGAACACTCTGACCATTGCCGCCGCGCGCGACGCGCTGCGCAAGGGCGATCTGACGGCGGTCGATCTGACCATGGCCTGCCTTGCCGCGATCGACGCGGGCGAGCGGCTGGGGGCGTTTGTCCACAAGACCCCCGAACTGGCGCTCGATCAGGCGCGCGCGGCCGATAAGCGCCTGCAAGGGCGCGATGAGGCCCCCGATCTGTGCGGCATTCCGCTGGGGATCAAGGATTTGTTCTGCACCAAAGGGGTGCCGACCCAGGCGGCCTCCAACATCTTGCGCGGCTTCAAGCCGGAATACGAATCAAGCGTGACCACCCGGCTGTTTGACGCGGGCGCGGTGATGCTGGGCAAGCTCAACATGGACGAATTCGCCATGGGGTCGAGCAACGAGACCTCGTGCTATGGGCCGGTGGTCAACCCGTGGCGCTGCGATGACCGCGAGCTGACGCCGGGCGGGTCTTCGGGCGGCTCGGCGGCGGCGGTGGCGGCGGATCTGTGTCTGGCGGCGACCGGCACCGATACCGGCGGCTCGATCCGCCAGCCTGCGGCCTTTACCGGCATTGTCGGGATCAAGCCGACCTATGGCCGGGTGTCGCGTTGGGGGATCGTGGCGTTTGCCTCGTCCCTCGATCAGGCCGGGCCGATGACCCGCACAGTGCGCGACGGCGCGATCATGCTGGGCGCGATGGCCGGGCATGACGCGAAAGACAGCACCAGCGCCGATCTGCCGGTGCCCAACTTCGAGGCCGCGCTGACCGGCGACATTCGCGGCAAGCGGATCGGGATTCCGCGTGAATACCGGATGGCGGGAATGCCCGCCGAGATCGAGGCGCTGTGGTCTGCCGGTGCCGCCATGCTGCGCGACGCCGGGGCCGAGATCGTCGATATCAGCCTGCCGCATACGAAATATGCGCTGCCGACCTATTATGTCGTCGCCCCGGCGGAAGCGTCATCCAATCTCGCGCGCTATGACGGGGTGCGCTACGGCCACCGCGCCCGGCTGGCGGCGGGCGACGGCATCACCGAAATGTATGAAGCGACCCGCGCCGAGGGTTTCGGGGCCGAGGTGCAGCGCCGGATCATGATCGGCACCTATGTGCTGTCGGCGGGGTTTTACGACGCCTATTACAACCGCGCCCGCAAGGTGCGCGCCCTGATCAAGCGCGATTTCGAGCAGGCGTTCGCGGCGGGGGTCGATGCGATCCTGACCCCGACCACGCCAAGCGCCGCCTTCGGTCTGGGCGAGATGGCCAACGCGAGCCCGGTCGAGATGTATCTCAACGACGTGTTCACCGTGACGGTCAACCTCGCCGGTCTGCCGGGCATTTCGGTGCCGGTGGGGCTGGATGCGCAGGGCCTGCCGCTGGGGCTGCAACTGATCGGCCAGCCCTGGGCCGAGGCTGATCTGCTGAATCACGCCTATGTGCTGGAGCGCGCGGCGGGCTTTGTGGCCAAGCCGAAAAAATGGTGGTAGAGCGCGGGGCTGAAATGCCTTTTGGGATGATGTCGATGCGTGTGCCTTTTGTTGTTGCTGTAGCGCTTGGTCTTGCGGGTTGTGGCGGGCCAACCGTGCCGGACTCGGGTGCCGGGGCCGGGTTTCAGGATTATTCGACCTATCTGCACCAGCGTGAAGCCGCTTTGAACAGCGGCGCGCCGGCCCCGATCGCGCCGACCACGCCGGAATTTTCAACCCAGTCGCTGGGGGCGGCGATTGATGCGGCTGATCCGGCTGCCGGTGTTGCCGCCGATCCCGCATTGGCCGCTGATGTGCCAGGCGGGATGGTGCCCGACGCGGGCGCGGTGGTGGCCGGTTCGGCGGCGATCTCGGACGAGCAG
>CAYQPD010000080.1:0-10957 GCA_964419305.1 uncultured Rhodobacter sp. | reverse complement strand
CGCGCCCTACCTTACCTTCAGCGTCGCCAGCCCGATCATCGCCAGGATCAGCGCGATGATCCAGAACCGGATCACGATCTGCGGCTCGGCCCAACCCTTCTTCTCGAAATGGTGGTGGATCGGGGCCATCAGGAACACCCGCTTGCCGGTGCGCTTGAAGTAAAGCACCTGAATGATCACCGACAGCGCCTCGACCACGAACAGCCCGCCGACAATCGCCAGCACGATCTCGTGCTTGGTGCAGACCGCAATCGCCCCCAATGCGCCCCCCAGCGCAAGGCTGCCGGTATCGCCCATGAACACCGCCGCCGGTGGCGCGTTATACCACAGAAAACCCAGGCCGCCCCCGATCAACGCCGCCGTGAACACCAATAGCTCGCCGGTGCCGACCACGAAATGCAGGCCGAGATAATCGCTGAAGTTGGCGTTGCCGACGAAATAGGCAATCGCGCCAAGGGTGGCGGCGGCGATCATCACCGGCATGATGGCCAGGCCATCCAGCCCGTCGGTCAGGTTGACGGCATTGGCAGCACCCACGATCACGATCATCCCGAACGGCACGAAGAACACCCCGAGATTGATCAGCGCATCCTTGAACAGCGGCAAGGCCAACTGGTTCGATAGCGCGGCGGGGTGGAACTGGGCGGCGGCATAAGACGCCAGCGCCGCAATGATCAGCCCCAGCCCGATGCGCACCCGCCCCGGCACGCCCTTGCTGGTCTGGCGCGCCACCTTGGCGTAATCGTCGGCAAAGCCGATCAGGCCGAAGGCCAGCGTCACCAGCAGGGTGATCCAGACATAGGGGCTGTCAAGCCGGGCCCAGAGCAGGGTTGACAGCAGCAGCGCCGACAGGATCAGCAACCCGCCCATGGTGGGGGTGCCCGCCTTGGCGGCATGGCTTTGCGGCCCGTCATCGCGGATCGGCTGACCGCGGCCCTGCTTGCGCTTCAACAGGTTGATCAGCGGCTGGCCGAAGATGAAGCCGAAGATCAGCGCGGTGCCGAACGCCGCCCCGGCGCGGAAGGTGATGTAGCGAAACAGGTTGAAAAAGTCGCCCCCGTCGGAAAGGTGGGTCAGCCAGTAAAGCATCTATTCTTTCCCTCCGGCTACCGCCCGGTCGCCGTGGCGCAATTTGCGCAGGGCGTCAACCACCAGGCTGACCTTGATCCCTTTTGACCCCTTGACCAGCACGATATCGCCGGCATCGACCAGATGATGCGCCCGCGCCGCCAGCTCGGGCGCGGTTGCCACCCAGTCGCCGCGCTGGCGCCGGGGCAGGCGGTCGTAAAGCGCGCGCATCCGCGGGCCGACACAGTGGATGGTGGTGATCGCTGTCAGGGTCGGCAGATCGGCAAGGGCGGCATGCAGCGCCATCTCGCCCGCGCCCAGCTCCAGCATGTCGCCCAGCACCGCGATCCGCCGCCCCGAAGCGACCCGCCCGATGCCGTCGGTCGGCTGGCTGAGCGCCAGCACTTCAAGGCTGGCGGCGATCGAGGCCGGATTGGCGTTGAAGGCGTCGTCGATCAGATCGAAGAACAGATCCTCCACCGGGTCAAGCTGGATGCGCTCGCGGTTGCCGCGCCCGGCGGGCGCGCGCCAGCGCCCGATGTCCAGCGCCGCGATGGTCGGATCCAGCCCCAGCACCTCGGCCACCGCCAGCGTCGCCAGCGCGTTCATGGCAAAATGCCGCCCCGCCGCCATCACCTTGTAAAGCCGCGCCTCGCCCCGGTGGCTGGCGCGCACGACCGATGCCCCGGCGCTAAGCTGCACGTCGGTCAGGCGGAAATCGGCGCTGGCGGCGTTTCCGAACCGCCGCACCGCGACCCCAAGGGCTTGCGCCCGCGCCACCAGCACCGCGGTTTCGGGCAGATCGGCCGGCAGCACCGCAATGCCACCGGGCTCGAGCCCCGCCAGAATTTCCGCCTTCTCGCGCGCAATAGCCTCGACGTTGTCAAAGGCCGCGAGATGCGCCGCCGCGATGGTGGTGATCAGCGCCACATCCAGCCGCGCCAGCCGCGCCAGCGGCGCAATCTCGCCGGGGTGATTCATCCCGATCTCAATCACCGCGAAGTCGCAATCCTTCGGCATCCGCGCCAGGGTCAGCGGCACCCCCCAGTGGTTGTTGTAGCTGTCGTGCGAGGCATGCACCCGGCCCTGCCCGCCCAGCACCGCGCGCAGCATCTCTTTGGTCGAGGTCTTGCCCGCCGAGCCGGTGACCCCGATCACCCGCGCCGTGGTTCGCGCGCGGGCGGCAGCACCCAGCGCCACAAGGGCGGCCAGCACATCGGGCACGATCAGCAGCGGCGCGCCCAAAGCCACCCCGTCGGGGCGGTATGACACCAGCGCCGCCGCCGCCCCTCGCGCCAGCGCCTGCGCCACGAAATCATGGCCGTCGCGCGCGTCCTTCAGCGCCACGAACAGATCACCGGGTTGCAGGCTGCGGCTGTCGATCGACACCCCGCCCGCCTGCCAGTCGCCCGATGCCACCCCGCCGGTGGCAGCAGCAGCCTCGGCCGAGGTCCAGAGCACCGCCATCAGATCACCCCATCGAGTGCTGCCACCGCAATGCTGGCCTGTTCCACGTCGTCGAACGGATAGACCGCGCCCGCGATGATCTGGCCGGTCTCATGGCCCTTGCCGGCCACCAGCAGCGCGTCGCCCGGCCCCAGGGCATCGACCCCGCGCAAAATGGCCTCGGCCCGGTCGCCGACCTCGTGCGCCTCGGGACAGGCGGCCAGAATGGCGGCGCGGATGCTGGCGGGGTCTTCCGAGCGCGGGTTGTCGTCGGTGACATAGAGCACATCGGCATTTTCCCGCGCCGCCGCCCCCATCAGTGGGCGCTTGGAGCGGTCGCGATCCCCCCCGGCCCCGAACACGATCACGATCCGCCCCAGCACATGCGGGCGCAGCGCCCGCAGGGCGGTGGCAATCGCATCCGGGGTGTGGGCGTAATCGACATAGACCGCAGCGCCGTTGGCGCGCGTGGCCGCCAGTTGCATCCGCCCGCGCACCCCGACCAGCCCCGGCAGGGCGGTAAACACCGCCGCCGGAGCATCGCCCGAAGCAATCGCCAACCCCGCCGCCAGAGCGGCATTTTCGGCCTGAAACCCGCCGATCAGCCCCAGCCGCACCTGATGGGCCTGGCCCTGCCAGAGGTAGCGCACCTCCTGGCCGGTGGCGTCATGGCGCTGGCCCGCGATGCGCAGATCGCAGCCTGCGCCATGCCCCACCGCCAGCACCTGCTGGCCACGCCCGCGCGCGATGGTTGCAAGATCCGCCCCGTATGGGCCGTCAAGGTTGATCACCGCCACCCCGTCCTCGCCCAGCACCCGGGCGAACAGCCCGGCCTTGGCGGCGAAGTAGGCGTCAAAACTGCCATGGTAATCAAGGTGATCCTGGGTGAAATTGGTGAACCCCGCCGCCCGCAGATGCACCCCGTCCAGCCGCCGCTGATCGAGCCCGTGAGAAGATGCCTCCATCGCCGCATGGGTCACCCCTGCCGCCGCAGCCGCCGCCAGCATCCGGTGCAGGGTGATCGGCTCGGGGGTGGTGGCGGGGCTCGGGGCCTGCCACGCGCCCTCGACCCCGGTGGTGCCGATGTTGATCGCCGCGTGCCCAAGGGCGGCCCAGATCTGGCGGGTGAAACTCGCAACCGAGGTCTTGCCGTTGGTGCCGGTGACCGCCACCATCACCGCAGGCTGCGCCCCGAACCACAGCGCCGCCGCCCCCGCCAACGCCTGCCGCGGGTCTTGCACCACCACCAGCGCGGCCTTGCTGGCGGCCAGATCGGCGGCGGCAAGCCGCGCGCCAGCGGCATCGGTCAGCACCGCCGCCGCCCCCATCCGCAACGCATATTGAATGAATTCAGCACCATGCACCGCGCTGCCCGGCAGGGCGGCAAACAGAAAGCCCGCCCTGACCGCGCGGCTGTCAACCGCAAGTCCGGTGACGCGCGCCTCGCGCCCGGCAGCGGCGGTCAGGCCCAGTTCGGAAAGTGTCTTTGCCGGTTCCGCCATGGCTTGCCCCGCTGAAGCGTCAGTTGCTGACGGTTGTTACCCCATCTGCCGCGCCGACTTCAACTGCCGGGCGCAGCCCCAACAGCGGGGCGGTGCGGCGGATGATCTCGGCCCCGACCGGCACCGCGGTCCAGCCGGCGGTGCGGCGCGGCTTGGGGCCCGAGGTCTCGGCCGGCTCGTCCAGCGTCACCACCAGCACGTAACGCGGATCGTTGGCCGGAAACATGCTGGCAAAGGTGTTCACCACCTTGTCAGGGTAGTATCCGCCGGTCGGCTTGGGCTTGTCGGCGGTGCCGGTCTTGCCCGCCACCGCATAGCCCGGCACCTCGCCCAAGGATGCGGTGCCGCGCGTCACCACGCCGCGCAGCATCGCGACCGCCGCACGGGCGGTCTGCGCCGACATCACCCGCACCGCAGCGGGCGGGGCGGTGCGGCGCAGCAGGGTGGGGGGCACCGCCAGCCCGCCGTTGGCGATCGCCGCATAGGCCGCGGCAAGGTGCAACGGGCTGGCCGCCACGCCGTGGCCGTAGGCGGCGGTGATGGTCACGATCTCGGACCAGTTGGCGGGCACGATCGGCCGCGCACCGGGGGCCTCGATCAGCTCGACCGGGGTGGCGTCGAACAGCCCGAGCGATTTCAGGAACGCCTGCTGGCGCAGACCGCCGATCATCATCGCGATATGCGCCGCCCCGATGTTCGAGGATTTCACGATCACATCCGTGACCGACAGCAGCGGGCCGTAGTTGTGGTTCTCGAACTCGCTGATCTTGAACTTGCCCCAATACATCGGGGCCTTGGCGTCAACCATCGACTCGGGCGTCACCAGCCCCAGCTCCATCGCCTGCGACACCGCGAAGATCTTGAAGGTCGAGCCCAGCTCGTAAACCCCCTGCACCGCGCGGTTGAACAGCGGGCTGTCGGCGGCATCACCCGAAGCCAGCGGCAGCGGGCGGTCGTTGGGGTCGAAATCCGGCAGCGACACCAGCGCCAGCACTTCGCCATTGTGGACATCCATCAGCACCGCAGTGGCGGCCTTGGCATTCATCATCTTCATGCCGGCCGCCAGCACCTCTTCGGTGGCGGCCTGCACCGTCAGATCAAGCGACAGCGCCAGCGGGGTGCCGACCTGCCCCGGATCGCGCAGCCGCGCATCAAGCGCCTTTTCCACCCCTGCGGTGCCGATCACTTCGGCCGAATGCACCCCTTCGGCGCCGAAACTGGCCCCCCCCAGCACATGCGCCGCAAGGTGGCCGTTGGGATAAAGCCGCATCTCGCGCGGGCCGAACAGCAGACCGGGGTCGCCGATGTCATGCACCGCTTGCACCTGCTCGGGCGACATCACCCGGCGCAGCCACAGAAAGCTGCGCCCATCGGTGAAGCGACGCTCAAGATCGCTGGCGTCAAGATCGGGAAAGATCGTGGCCAGCGCGGCGGCGGCGCGGGCCGGATCGACCATGTCCTTGGGCTGGGCATAAAGCGCATTGGTCAACAGGTTGGTGGCCATCAGGCGACCGTTGCGGTCGGTGATGTCGGCGCGCTGCGCCAGAATCGCCGCCCCCGAGGCCGCCGCCTGCGGCTCGACCGGGTCAGTGCCCGCCAGCACCGCCATCCGCACCCCGATCGCCCCGAACGCCAGAACGAACGCCAACCCCAGCATCAGCAGCCGTCCCTCGGCGCGGGCACGGGCGCGGTCGCGCAGCGCATCGTTGCGCAGCACCCGGTTTTCATGTTCGATGCGATCGGGATTGTCACCCGCCGCACGCGCCGACAGGATGCGCGCCAGCGGGCGCAGCGGAATGCGGATCACGGCGTGCTCTCCTGCTGTTGGCCGATCACATCGACCGGCTGGCTGATCTCGGGCAGGGCTGCGGCAGGATAGGCCACTTGGGCAGCGTCGCCGAATTGGCCGGGCTCCAGCGCCAGCAGGCCAAGACGATCAAAGTTGATCGCCGCCAGCTCGCGCAGCCGGTCGGGGCGGTTGAGATAGGCCCATTCGGCGCGCTGCACCGCCAGCGCTTCGCGCAGATCGGCGATTTCGGCTTGCAACCGACTGACATCTTTCAGCGCCGCCTGCGTGGCATAGTTTTCGTGGTAGGCCCAGAACGCGAGGCCCATCACCGCCATGAAGGTCGCAAGGTAGAACAACGGACGCATCACGAGCGGCCTTTCATGGGTAGTTGCGGCACACTCAGCGCGCCCCAGTCCACCTGACCCGCAGGTGCGGCGGTGCGCCGCCCGATCCGCAACTTGGCCGAGCGTGCACGCGGATTTGCGGCCAGCTCGGCGGCGTCCGCGGTCACGGCGCGGCGGGTGATCAGATCAAAGCGCGGGGCGTCTTCGGCGCGGGCCGGGGCGTAGCGGCTGGATTGCGCCGCGTGACCCGAGCGCAGTTGGAAAAAGCGCTTGACGATGCGGTCTTCGAGGCTGTGGAAGGTCACCACCGCCAGCACCCCGCCGGGCCGCAAGGCGCGCTCGGCCGCCGCAAGCCCTTCGGCCAGTTCGCCAAATTCCGCGTTCACCGCGATGCGGATGGCCTGAAAGCTGCGGGTCGCGGGGTGGATCTGGCCGGGCTTGGGGCGCGGCAGGCATTTCGCCACAATCCCGGCCAACTGACGGGTGGTGGTGATCGGCGCACTGGCGCGGGCGGCCACGATGGCATGGGCGATCCGGCGCGAGGCGCGCTCTTCGCCGTAAAGGTAAAGGATGTCGGCCAGGGTCGCCTCGGACGCCGCATTCACCAGATCGGCGGCGCTTTCGCCGTGCTGGCTCATGCGCATGTCCAAGGGGCCGTCGTGCTGAAAGGAAAAGCCGCGCTCGGCGCGGTCAAGCTGCATCGACGAGACCCCGAGGTCCAGCACCACCCCGTCCAGCGGCCCCCCGGCGTGGCGGTCAAGCTGCGAGAAATTCCCGGCCACCAGCCGCAGCCGGTCGCCGTATGCCCCGGCCCAGCCCGCCGCCAGCTCCAGCGCCAGCGGATCGCGGTCAACCCCGATCACGGTGGCCGCCCCGGCCTCGAGCAACCCGCGCGCATAACCACCCGCGCCAAAGGTGCCATCAAGCCAGACGCCGGTGACCGGCGCAACCGCGGCCAGCAAGGGCTGCAACAACACCGGCACATGGGGAAAGCGATCTTGCGAGGGATCGCGCGCAGGCACGGCCTAGACCTCGGGATCGTCGGGCAGCAGGGCCAGCATGTCCTGGCCCGGTGCCAGGATGGCCGGCTCATCCGCAGCGGCCCCCACCTGATCGGCCTCGTAGGTGCTGCGCTTCCAGATCTGGAAACTTTCCAGCGCCCCGGCAAAGGTGGTCTCGACCCCTTCCTTCATTTCCTCGACCGACAGTGCGATCTTTTCGCGCGCCTTGGGCGGCAGCACGATGCGGCCTTCCTCATCGACCTCGGCAATCAGCGACATGGTGATCATGTTGCGTTCCATGTAGCGCCGCTTCGGGGTGCCAAGGGGCAACAGCCGCACCAGCCGCTCGATCCGCTTGATGCCGGACATGGTGTAGCACTCAAGAAAGCGGCGGCCGTCATCGCCGTAAACGATCACGAATTTCGGGCGGGTGCCGTCGGTGCAGCCGGGATCACCCGCTTGCAGGGCGCGGCGAAAGGCGGCCGGGATCGAGACCCGCGCCTTGCTGTCAACCTTCTGGTTGAATTCGCCTCTGAATGCCTCCGACACGGTTTGTCCCTGACCCGTCTATCCCGCCGCAAAAACGAAAGCGGCGGATCGAGCGGCTGCCACTGCTCGATCCGCCGTCCTGTCCCATCGCTGGGTTCGTCCGACTGCGCACGCCACCTGGGGGAGATGTCTGCTCGCTCGCGCGCCGGATCTCTTCATGTCGAATGTCAGCGGGGCCTGTATGAAACCTGACTTTTCGCCTTGGGGTCTAGGTCGCCCCTTTGTGTGTCATTCCCGCCTTCATCCGATGGAGCAATCTTTGCCATGGGCTTTTATGGGAAGCAACGGGAATTTTTGGGTATTTCTGCGAAACCTAGCCAGGTCACCCGCAGACAAGCGCCAAATCGCGCGAAACAAATCAAAAACAAAATCGCAGTTGTCGTGGTAACGCCACCGTGACCCACTAAATATGGATCGTGATCGCAACAACTCGGCGCTCCCATATTTTCCCATCCAGTATCGGAAATGGTCCGGGTTCGGTGCAATGTGTTGCCAAAATGCCAAAAACCCCGGCCGGAACCGGGGCTTATGGGGCATTCTTCAGGGGTTTGTGATTCGGAAACCGCGGCGTCAGCCACCCTCTCCCACGATTTCCCAAGCCCTCAGGCCATGCCGCCCGCCACCAGCCGCCGCGCCAGGCCTGCGTAGGCGTCGGCCAGCGGGCCGGTGCCAAGCGCCACCGGCGTGCCCGCATCGCCCGCCTCGCGCACTTCCAGCGCCAGCGGCAACTCGCCGAGGAACGGCAGGTTCAGCCGCGCCGCATCGGCCGCCACCCCGCCATGGCCGAAGATATGGGCCTCGTGGCCGCAGTTCGGGCAGATATAGGTAGACATGTTCTCGATCAGCCCCAGCACCGGGGTCTTGAGCTTTTGAAACATGTCGAGCGCCTTGCGGGCATCCAGCAGCGCCACGTCCTGCGGCGTCGAGACCACGATCGCCCCGGTCAGTCGGGTGCGCTGGCACAGCGTCAACTGGATGTCGCCGGTGCCGGGCGGCAGGTCGATCAGCAGCACATCAAGCTTGCCCCAGGCCACCTGCCCCAGCAGTTGCTGCAACGCCCCCATGATCATCGGGCCGCGCCAGATCACCGCCTCGCCTTCCTTCAGCATCAGGCCGATCGACATCAGGGTGACGCCATGCGCCATCAGCGGAATGATGGTCTTGCCGTCGGGGCTGGCCGGGCGGGCCGAGACCCCCATCATGCGCGGCTGGCTGGGGCCGTAGATGTCGGCATCGAGCAGCCCGACCCGGCGCCCCTGCCGCGCCAGCGCCACCGCGAGGTTCGAGGCCACCGTCGATTTGCCCACCCCGCCCTTGCCCGAGCCGATCACGATGATGCGGTCGATCCCGGCCACGGGTTGCGGCCCGGCGGTCTGCGGGCTGGGGTGCTGGCCGATCTTGAGGTTGGGCGGCGGAGCCGAGGGGCCGTGCGCCGTCAGCACAACCTGCACCGCCGCCACCCCCGGCAACGCGCGCACCGCCGCCTGCGCCGCGGCCTCGACCGTCCCCAGCGTGCGGGCCTGATCCGGGCTGGCCGCCTCGATCACGAATCGCACCTGTCCGGCCTCGATGGTCAGCGCCCGGATCATGTCGCGCGACACCAGATCGCCGCCATCGGGCAGGCTGATCCGCGCCAGAGCGGCCAGAACGGTTTCACGGGTGACGGACATCGGGGTCTCCTTTGATAGCTGTGATCTTTGCGCGCTGCACAAACCCTGGGCATGGTTGTGCGCTTTGCGGCAAAGCGCAAGTGCGCCTTTGCCGAACGCCGAAAATTCAGGCGAAGGCCATGTTTACCTTACGTAAATCAAGCACCCAAGCCATGCGGATGCTGCATGGCAGCAATGCGGCGCGGGTCTATTGTGCATACGCAGCAATTGCCCCATGTTACCCCTAACAGCGCGACAGAGACTGCCAAACCGGACTTGGGACGCGCACCAGAAACCAAACTTGAGGCTGAACACATGTCTTATGCCAACACCCTTCGGGCCACCAATCTGAACCTGGCCCTTCGCTTCACCGACACGGTCAAGGCCGTCCGCGCCGCGCTTCAGCGCCGCCGGGTCTTCAATCAGACCGTGCGCGAACTGTCGCAGCTTTCCAGCCGCGACCTGGCCGATCTGGGCATCCATCGCTCGATGATCACCCGGATTGCCCTGGAATCGGCCTACGGCAAGTGAATTTGCCGGGCCCCACCTCCTCCCGGGGCCTGCGGCAAACGCGGCGACGCCTTTCCTCCTCCCTGGCGTCGCCGCAAATTACCCGGAAGCAAGTGCTTCCAGCGATGTGACGCCTGACCCCATCTCCTCCCGGGGTCGGCGAACAAGCGGCGGCTCCAATCCCTCCCCCGGAGTCGCCGCACATGCTTCGGTCCCGGGGTGCGCCGCACCCGAGCCACCGCCTTCGTTCCGCCCTGTCCTCCCCTCGGGCGGTTCGGACCTGCGGCACCCCTCACCTCCTCCCGAGGGGTGCCGCACATCGGCTGTTGCACGCAACCGGGCGTATCGGATCAGCGCCGTCCCGTGGCAAGATCGCCCTTGAATGATGCGACCGCTTCACGCCATACCTGTGGTTGAACAGATCACGCCACGCGCCACAATCGGCGCTGCGCGGGGCGGCAATGGACATGGTGACTTCGGCGTGACGCAAGCCTGCCAGAATTGCGATCGGGCACCGCGCAGCACCGCTGGGTGCAGGGCAACTGCGGGCAGTGCAAGCTGATGCGCAAGCCCCCCGCTGTCCCACCTGTCGAGCACCGACCCGACCCGGCCGCCAAAGCCCCCCGCGCCGATCAACGCCTGATTGATGTCACCCAGATCAGCAACGACTGGATCTGGGAACAGGACGCCGAGTTCCGTTTTACCTGGTTTTCACCCACTGCCGACACCTTCGGTGCCCAGGCCCGCGCCTCGACCGGCAAGACCCGGCCCGAGATGGCCGGGGCCAGCGCCGACGATCTGGCCAGCCCCGAATGGCAGGCGCATCTGGCCTGCCTGGCGGCCCACCAGCCGTTTCGCGATTTCACCTTCAGGACGCGCCGGGTCGATGGCACCATGGCCTGGTATCGCACCAGCGGGGCGCCGCTACTTGACGACCAAGGCAATTTTGCCGGCTATCGCGGCATTGCCTCGGACGTCACCACCTTTCGCGAGCGCGAGATCGCCGCAGCCGAAACCGCGCAGAAGCTGGAAACCATTCTCGCAGCGCTGCCTGATCTGTTGTTCGAGGTCGATGCCGACGGTCGTTACACCGGCTTCA
>CAYQPD010000079.1:9803-11002 GCA_964419305.1 uncultured Rhodobacter sp. | reverse complement strand
CGCGCCATCGGGCCGGATCACCCGCGCCCCCGCCGCCACGCATTTTGCCGCCAGCGGAATATCATTGGTCACCACCACATCGCCCGGCCCGGCCCGCGCCGCGATCCACTTGTCGGCCTCGTCCGGCCCGGCCGGGACGAACACGCTCTCAATCAGCGGATTGCCCGAGGGCCGGATGCCGCCGTTCGAGACCAGCACCATTCGCATCCCGTGCCGGGTGGCCACCCGCTCGGCCTCGGCCTTGACCGGGCAGGCATCGGCGTCGATCCAGATCACCCCGCGGCTCATGCGGTGGCCCAGGCGATCACCCCGGTGACGGTGACGACACTGATCGCGGTCGAGATCAGGATCGAGGCCGAAACCCGATGCGGGGCCACCCCGTAATGCTGCGCCAGGATATAGACATTGCCCGCCACCGGCATCGCCGCCGCCGCCACCATCACCGAGGCCGCGCGCGCATCGACCTTGAACAGCACCAGTGCGGCAAACCCCACCGCCAGCGGGTGCAGCACCAGCTTGCAAAAGCTCAGCCAGCCCGCCACCGCCAGCCGCTCGGCCGATTTGGTGGCCAGCGACGCGCCAATGGCAAACAGCGCGCCGGGTGTGGCGGCCGCCCCCAGCAGGGCAAGAAACTCGTTAAGCGGCGCGGGCACCTCGGCCCCGGTCGCCGACCACGCCAGCCCCAGCACCATCGACACGATCATCGGGTTCTTCATGAGGCCGATCCCCAGCACCCGGAATATGCCAAGGCTCATCCGCCCTTCGCGCCGCCCGGTGATGATCAGCGTGATCAGGCTTGAGAACACGACCAGATCAATCGCCAGCACCATCAGCACCGGCCCCGCCGCATCCGGCCCCATCAGCATCACCAGCATCGGCACGCCGAGAAAGCCGGTGTTGCCGATCACCGCGCATTGCGCCTCGATCGCAGCCTCTTCGACACTGATCCCGCGCAGAAACGCCGCCCCCATGGCAATCGCATAAATCAGTCCGCAGCCCCATAGATAGGCCAGCACGAAGCGGGTGCTGTAGATCTCGGCCAGCGACAGGTTGGCGGCAAACCGGAACAGCATCGCCGACAGCGCGAAGTAGAACACGAACTTGGTCAGATAGGCGGTGGCCTCGGGGCTGAAAAACCGCGCCCGCCCGGCCCAGTAGCCCACGCCGATCAGCGCGAAGAACGGCAAGGTCTTGAGCAG
>CAYQPD010000079.1:0-9703 GCA_964419305.1 uncultured Rhodobacter sp. | reverse complement strand
GCCCGGCCCAGTAGCCCACGCCGATCAGCGCGAAGAACGGCAAGGTCTTGAGCAGAATCGGCAGCATCGGGCACTCTCTCTTTATCGCAAGCAGGCTAGCCACGCCGCCAGCCGCGATGCAAGGCTCCCCCCTTCACCTTTGCCCAAATATCCTCGGGGAAGGGGTCCGGGGAGGGGGCCCGAGGGCCCTCTCCCCGGCGCTTGACCTCAGCGCAGCACCGTCAGAATCTCGCTCAGCGGCTTTTTCAGCTTGGCCGCCGCCGGCACGGTCGCCCCCGCCGCGGGATAGCCCACCGGCAGGATCATCACCGGCTTCTCGTTGCCAGGCCGCCCGCACATCGCCGACAAAAACGCCATCGGGCTCGGGGTGTGCTCAAGGCAGACCAGCCCGGCATGGTGCAGCGCCGCGATCAGAAAGCCGGTCGCGATGCCCACGCTTTCGGGCACGTAGTAGTGCTTGATGCGGCTGCCGTCCGGGCGCACCCCATAGCGCTGCGCGAACACCACGATCAGCCAGGGCGCGTCGGTCAGATGCGGCTTGGCGACCCCGGTGCCGATCGGCTCCAGTGCCGCCAGCCACTCGTCGCCCGCCGCCCCGGCATAAAATGCCGCCTCTTCTTCCTCGGCAGCCGCACGAATGCGAGCTTTCATGGCGGGGTCGGAAATCGCCACGAAATGCCAGGGCTGGCGATTGGCCCCGCTCGGCGCGGTGCCTGCCGCCGCGATGCAGGCGGTGATCACCGCTTCGGGCACCGGCTGACGCGAATAGTCGCGCACCGAGTGGCGCTTGCGCATGTAGGCCAGATAACCCTCGGCCGCAGCCAGGCTGTCAGCCTCGGGCAACTGCACCCGGTCGGGCAGCGCCAGCGCCTGATAATCCTTGCTCGTCATCCCCACCCCTCAGCCGCCACCAATCAGCACCCCGGCCGCAAATACCAGCGCCCCACCCAGCACCACCTGCAAGGCGGCGCGCAGGAACGGGGTTTCCATGAAGCGGTTCTGTATCCAGGCAATCGCCCACAACTCGACAAACACCACCACCATCGCGATCGAGGTCGCGGTCCAGAAATCCGGGATCAGATAGGGCAGCGCGTGCCCCATCCCGCCCAGCGTGGTCATCACCCCGCTGGCCAGCCCGCGCTTGAACGGACTGCCGCGCCCCGACAGCACCCCGTCGTCATGCGCCGCTTCGGTGAACCCCATCGAGATCCCCGCGCCCACCGATGCCGCCGCCCCCACCAGAAACGTGGTCCAGGTGTTCTGGGTGGCAAAGGCGGTGGCGAAGATCGGGGCCAGGGTCGAGACCGAGCCATCCATCAGCCCCGCCAGCCCCGGCTGCACCCAGGTCAGGATGAACTGGCGATGTGCGGCGCGGTCTTCATCGGCCCGCGCATCCCCCGGCAGGTGCTCGGCCTCCAGCCCCTCGGCGCTGCGCTGGTGCCCGGCCTCGACCGCCGCCAGATCGCCCAACAGCTTGCGCGTGGCGGCGTCCGGGGTGCGGGCGGCGGCGCGCAGATAAAAGGCTTCCGCCTGTGCCTCCATCGCCGCCGCCTCGCCGCGGATGGTTTCGAGGCTCAGGTTTTTCACCAGCCAGACCGGGCGGCGGGCATAGTGACCTGCCACATGCTCGCGCCGGATCAGCGGAATCACCTCGCCGAAGCGGGCGCTGTGCAGGGCAATCAGGCGCTGGCGGTGGCCGTCTTCTTCCAGCGCCATGCCATCGAACACCGCCGCCGAGGCGGGATAGTCGGCGCGCAGGCGCTGGGCATAGCTGCGATAGATCTGGGCGTCATCCTCTTCCGAGCTGATCGCCAGCGCCAGCACCTCCTGCTCGGAAAGATCGGCAAAGCGGCGGCGCGAGGTCAGTCCGGGGATCATGGCGCGTTCCTGTCTGGAAAGAATTCAGATAGCCAGCATCGATCACCCTGGCAAGTGGGGCCGTGCTTGCCGGCAGGGAATGCTGTGGTCTAAGCTGCCAGAAAGGACCGACCATGACCGCCACCACCATCCGCAAGGGCCGCAAGTTCGATCAGGTGCTGGAAGGCGCGCGCACGGTGTTTCTGCGCGACGGCTTCGAGGGCGCCTCGGTCGATGACATCGCGCGCCAGGCCGGGGTGTCGAAGGCCACGCTTTACAGCTATTTCCCCGACAAGCGGCTGCTGTTCCTTGCCGTTGCCAAGGCCGAGTGCCATCGCCAGGCCGACGAGGCGTTGCAAGTGATCGACCAGACCGCGCCGCCCGGCGCAGTGCTGACCGCCGCCGCGCGCCGGATGGTCGGGTTTTTTCTGTCGGATTTCGGCATCAAGGTCTATCGCATCTGCGTCGCCGAATCCGACCGCTTCCCCGAACTGGGGCGCGAATTCTACCTGTCCGGGCCGCTGCTGCTGCGCCAGCGCCTGGCCGAATATCTGCGCGGTGCCGTGGCGCGGGGGCAGTTGGCCATTGCCGACATCGACCTTGCCGCCGACCAGTTTGCCGAACTGTGCAAGGCCACCATCCACAACCGCGCCATGTTCGGCATCACCCCCTGCTGCGCGCCGGGCGACGTGCAGCGCACCATCACCGGCGCGGTCGAGATGTTCATGGCGCGCTATGGCACGAAACCAGCGGCCTGATCGCACCTCAGGCCACGTCGCGCGCCAGCAACTGGCCACCGGGGCCCGGTTTCACCTCGAACCGGCTGATCTTGCGGATCAGGTCGCTGAGCTTGGCGCTGCCATAGGTGCGGGTGTCGAAATCCGGGCTGACCTGGGTGATGAACTGGCCGATCTGGCCCAGCGAATACCATTCGCCCTCGGGGTCGATCGCCCGCATCGCCGCGATGATCATCGGAATCGCCTTGGCGGGAATTTCCTTGCCGCCGCGCGCCGGGGTCTCGGGCGGCACGTCATGGGCCAGCTCGGGTGTGCGCTCGACCCGCGCCGGGGCCTCGCGCGGCGGCACCTCGCCGCCCAGATTCTCGACGTAGATGAAACGCTTGCAGGCCATGCGGAAAGCCTCGGGGGTTTTCTTCTCGCCGATGCCGTAAACATCAAGGCCCTGCTCGCGGATGCGCGCCGCCAGCCGGGTGAAATCGCTGTCCGAGCTGACCAGAACAAAGCCGTCGAACAGCCCCGAGTGCAGAAAATCCATCGCCGAGATCACCAGCCCGATGTCGGACGCATTCTTGCCCTTGGTATTGGAAAACTGCTGATCCGCCACCAGCCCCAGCGCCGCCACCTTTTTCGCCCAGCCGCCCAGCCTGGTGGCCGACCAGTCGCCATAGATGCGGCGCACCGAAGCCTCGCCCAGCGACGCGCATTCCTCGAAGATCGCTTCGGCATAGCCCGCCGGCACGTTGTCGGCGTCGATCAGCACGCACAGGCGGGGGGCGCGGGGCTCGTTCATGGCAGGTTCCTTTGCGGCAAGGTGCGGCATTTCCTTGTGCCCGAAACCGCGGACCAAGGAAAGTGCCCCGTTTTGGGCTATCGAAAGGCAATCCCGGTTGCTAAGGTCCGGGCCAAACGGGGCGGAACGGGTCAATGCAGCAACGGCAGATCGAGGAGACGGCGCTGCGTCAGGGGCTGGCGGCGGGTGACCGCGCCACCTTCGAGACGGTTTACCGCCGCCACAACGCGGCCATGGTGCGCTTTGCCACCGCGATCGTGCGCAACCGCGCCACCGCCGAAGAGGTGGCACAAGAGGCCTGGCTGGCGGTGCTGCGCCATATTGCCGGGTTCGAGGGTCGCTCGTCGCTGGCGGGGTGGATTTTCACCATCCTCACCAACAAGGCCCGCAGCCGTGCCAAGGCCGACGGGCGGATGGTCTCGTTCGATCAGGACGGCGAAGACGACAGCCTGGCCGCCGCTTTCGACGGCCGCGGGCGCTGGAAGGATATTCCCGATCTGTGGGAGGAAATCACCCCGGAACGGATCATCGCCGGGCGCAGCATTCTTGAACATGTCAACACCGCGATCGACGCGCTGCCCCCCGCCCAGCGCGCGGTGCTGATCCTGCGCGGCCAGCAGGGGCTGGAGTCGGCCGAGGTTTGTGCGGCTCTGGAGATCAGCGACGGCAACATGCGGGTGCTGCTGCACCGCGCCCGCTTTGCCCTGCGCAGCGCGCTTGATCGGTTGCAGGCATGAATCGGGCTTGTCCTGGCGCAATTCACCGTATTTTGATTTTTGCTGTAACGCAGACCGGGCCGGGGTGTCCTGTCAGCGTGAAGCAAGGGAAAAGGACGCTTTCAAAATGCTGACGTGCCGCGAAGTGGCCGAACGCTCGGACGACTGGTTGAACCAGGATCTGAGCCGCTGGCAATCGCTGTCGATGCGTCTGCATCTGGCAATGTGCAAAGGCTGCGACCGGTTCATCGGCCAGATGCGCGTGACGCGCGATCTGACCCGGGCGGCTGCTGCGGTTGACAGCGACCACGATGCCGATGACCGCCGCATCAGCGCCATCCTGTCCGAGCTTCGTAACGGCAAGAAAACCACGGGCTGAGGCCCGCCAGCAAAGGACCACGAAAATGCAGAATATCTCAGCCGGCCTGGTGGCCGGGTTTGTTGCGACTGTCGTGCTGTCAGCCATGATGATCGCCAAGGGCATGATGGGCGTGATGCCCGAGCTTGACGTGATCGCCATGCTCAGCATGATGATGGGGGCACCTGCCGCCATGGGTTGGCTGGCGCACTTCATGATCGGCACGATTGCCTGGGGCGGCGGTTTTGCCGTGCTTTACGCCCTGATTCCCGGCGGCACGGCGCTGCTCAAGGGTATCGTGTT
Source organism: uncultured Rhodobacter sp. (assembly GCA_964419305.1). GTDB lineage: Bacteria > Pseudomonadota > Alphaproteobacteria > Rhodobacterales > Rhodobacteraceae > CAYQPD01. The sequence continues at coordinate 4,939 of CAYQPD010000079.1, read as the reverse complement.
CGGCGTTGCGGCCTGGCTGGGCATGATGATCATGGTGATGCCGATGGCCGGGGCCGGTCTGTTCGGCATGACCATGGGCCTGATGGCCCCGATGATGACGCTGGTGCTGCATGTCATCTTCGGCGCGGTGCTGGGCGTTACCTACCACATGCGCGCCGCACCGGCGACACTGGCGCAGTGATCCGCCCACGGGGTCGGGCGGCGGCGGGAAACCGGCGCTGCCCGCCTGCCCCACGTTCGCCTGCGTCCGCCCCCCGCCCTCAACTGACAGGATCAGTCATGCATGTCGAGCGCATCGAGTTCGTCGGCCATTCCGGTGCCATGCTGGCCGCCAGGCTTGACCTGCCCGAGGGCACACCGCGCGCCAGCGCCATTCTGGCGCATTGTTTCACCTGCTCGAAAGACATCCCGGCGGCGCGGCGCATCGCGGGGCGGCTGGCAGCCGGCGGCATCGCGGTGCTGCGCTTCGATTTCACCGGGCTGGGCCATTCCGGCGGCGAGTTCGCCAACACCAATTTTTCGTCCAACGTCGAAGACCTGACCCTGGCCGCAGCTTACCTCGCCAGCCGGGGCATGCCGCCGCAACTGCTGATCGGCCATTCGCTGGGCGGGGCTGCGGTGATCAAGGCCGCCCCGGCGCTGACCGGCCTGCGCGCCGTGGTGACGATCGGCGCGCCCTTCGAGCCCGCGCATGTGGCGCACGGTTTTGGCGGCAAGCTGGCCGAGATCCGGGCCAGGGGCTCGGCCATGGTCGCGCTGGCGGGGCGGGAATTCGAGATTCGCAACCAGTTTCTCGACGATATTTCCGCCACCTCGCTGACCGCCGCCCTGGCCGATCTGGGGGCCGCACTGCTGGTGCTGCATGCGCCGCGCGATGACGTGGTGGGGATCGCCAACGCCTCGGCGATCTTTCTTGCCGCCAGACACCCCAAGAGCTTCGTCACGCTCGACAATGCCGATCATCTGATCAGCCGGGCCGCAGACGCGGAATATGTGGCCGACCTGATTGCCGCCTGGTCGCAGCGCTATCTGCAGCTTGCCCCCGAGGCCCCGCGCGCCGGTGCCCCCGAGGGTGTCACGCGGGTGGCCGAGGCCGGGCCGGACGGCTTTTGCCAGGATGTGATGATTGGCGGGTTGCACCGGCTGGTGGCGGATGAACCGGCCGGCATGGGCGGCACCGACATGGGACCAAGCCCTTATCAGTTGCTGGCAGCCGGGCTTGGGGCCTGCACCACGATGACGATAAGGCTTTATGCCCGCAAGAAGGGTATCCCGCTGGCGCATGTTGCCGTCGATGTGACCCACAACAAGTGCCACAGCGCAGACTGCGACGATTGCGACAAGTCGGTGCCGAAGGTCGATGTCTTCACCCGCACCCTGCACCTGACCGGCGATCTGACCGACGATCAGCGTGCCGCCCTGCTGGCCATCGCCGACAAATGCCCGGTGCACCGCACGTTGCACGGCCAGGCGATCATTGAAACCCGCCTTGCCGAAGGACATCGCGCATGACCCTTGACGAAATCCGCCACCTTTCGGCAATGCCGCCCGCCAACCCCAGCTACCCGCGCGGGCCGTACCGCTTTGTCGGGCGCGAATACCTGATCATCACCTATGAGACCGACGCCGAGGCCATTCGCGCCATGGTGCCCGAGCCGCTGCGGCCCGATGGCAGCAACCTGGTCCATTACGAATGGATCGCGATGCCCGACAGTTCCGGGTTCGGCAGTTACCAGGAATCCGGCGTGGTGATCCCCTGCACCCTGAACGGCGAGCCGGTGAACTATACCGCGATGATGTTTCTCAACGACGAGCCGCCGATTTCGGCGGGGCGCGAGATCTGGGGCTTTCCCAAACGCTGGGGCGAGCCCAAGCTCGAGGTGCGCACCGACACCCTGACCGGCACACTGCACTATGGCGGCGAGCGGGTGGCAATGGGCACCATGACCTACAAGTATGAGGATCGTCTGGCCCCCGATCCGGCCGATCGTGGCAAGCACCTGAAAAAGACCTCGGTCAACCTCAAGATCATTCCCTGCGTCACCGGCGGGGTGCGGATTGCCGAACTGGTGGCCTACAACCTGACCGATATCCACATGCACTTTCACTATTCCGGACCGGCGCGGCTGCATCTGATCCCGCATATCAACGCGCCCGTGGCGGATCTGCCGGTGCGACGGGTGATCGAGGGGCGGCATTTCAAGGCCGATCTGACCCTGCCTTACGGCCGCATCGTCCATGATTATCTTGCAAGGGAAACCACAGCATGACGCAGAAAAAGACAGCCGTGATCACCGGATCGTCAAGCGGCATCGGCCTTGGCATTGCACGGGGGCTGGCGCGGGCGGGCATGAATATCGTGCTGAACGGGATCGAGCCGGAAGAGCAGATCGAACCGATCCGCCACGCGATCGAGGCCGAATACGGCGTCAAGTCGCGCTATGACCGGGCCAACCTGATGGACCCCGCCGGGGTGCGGGCGCTGATGGCGGGGGCGGACGAGCGCTTTGGCAGCGTTGACGTGCTGGTCAACAACGCCGGCATCCAGTTCGTCTCGCCGGTCGAGGACTTTCCCGATGACAAGTGGCAGGCGATCCTCAACCTCAACCTGTCGGCCGCCTTTTACGCCACCAAGGCCGCCGTGCCGGGGATGAAGGCGCGCGGCTGGGGGCGGATCATCAACATCGCCTCGGCGCACGGGCTGGTGGCCAGCCCGTTCAAATCGGCCTATGTCGCGGCCAAGCACGGCCTGGTCGGCTTTACCAAGACCATCGCCCTGGAAACCGCCGAACACGGCATTACCGTCAACGCGATCTGCCCCGGCTACGTGCTGACGCCGCTGGTCGAGAAACAGATCCCCGACACCGCCAAGGCACGCGGCATTTCCGAAGCCGAGGTGATCCGCGACGTGCTGCTGGCTGCCCAGCCCACCAGGAAATTCGTCACGGTCGAGGAACTGGCAGCCCTGGCCGTGTTCCTGACCACCGAAGCCGCCGCCTCGATCACTGGCACCGCCTTGCCGGTCGATGGCGGCTGGACCGCCCATTGATGGAGAAAATCGTGCAACATCCCCGCACTGCCGAAACCCGGCGCAAACCTGCCGACAACCGCAAACGGGTGAATCTTGCCCTGCAAGGCGGCGGCGCGCATGGGGCCTTTACCTGGGGCGTTCTGGACCGGATACTGGAGGATGGGCGGCTTGAGATTGCTGCGATCTCAGGCACTTCGGCCGGGGCGATGAACGCGGTGGCGCTGGCCGATGGTTATACTGCGGGCGGGGCCGAGGGGGCGCGCGCCAAGCTCGAAGGCTTCTGGCGCACCATGAGCGAGGCCGCCAAGGGCAGCCCGATCAAGCGCGCCCCGATCGACGTGATGATGGGCACCTGGAGCCTCGATCGCTCGTGGGGCTATCACATGCTGAATGCGATGAGCCGGATGTTCTCGCCCTATCAGCTCAACCCGATGAACCTCAATCCGTTGCGCGAGGTGCTGGAATCCTGCGTCGATTTTGCTTGCGTGCGAAGCTGCAACAGCATCCGGCTGTTCATCTCGGCCACCAATGTCGAAACCGGGCGGGTCAAGGTGTTCGACAGCCGCCTGCTGACCGCCGACATGGTGATGGCTTCGGCCTGCCTGCCGGAAATGTTTCAGGCGGTAATGATCGACGATGTGCCCTATTGGGACGGCGGCTACATGGGCAACCCGGCGCTGTTTCCGTTTCACAGCGAATCCGACAGCGGTGACATCGTGGTGATCCAGATCAACCCGATCGAGCGCAAGGGCACGCCGCGGACCGCGCACGAAATCCACAACCGGCTGAACGAAATCAGCTTCAACTCCAGCCTGCTGAAAGAGCTGCGGGCGATTGATTTCGTGGCCCGGCTGATCGACGAGGGCAAGCTTGACGCGACCCGCTATCGCCGCGAGCGGGTGCATATCATCGAAAATCAGGCGGCCCTGATCCCGCTTGGCGCGTCATCCAAGATGAATGCCGAATGGGCATTTCTGACCCATCTGCGCGATCTCGGGCGCGAAACGGCAACCGCCTGGCTGGATCAGCATTACGATGCCGTAGGGCAACGCAGCACGGTCGATCTGCGCGCCATGTTCCAGGGCATCGGGCCGCAGCATCAGGGCTGAAGCGCCACCCGGCGGCGGGGTTGGCCTCTGGCCGACAGGCGGGGCATCGGCGGGCGGCAGACCAGCGCGATTGCCGCCTCGGCCAGCGGGCGCAGCAGCGCCGCCTCCGACCCCGCCCGTGCCCGCACCATCAGCCCGCGCGCCAGCGCCGCCAGCATCCCGCCCAGAACCATCGGGTCGGCACTGGCGGCCAGATCGCCCTCGGCCTGCGCCCGCAGCAACCGGTCGGCAAGGCGCGCTTCGATCGCCTCGAAACGCGCGCCAAGCTCGGCGCGAAAGCGCGGATTCGCCCCCGCCGCATCGGCCAGCACGCAAGACACCAGACACCCCGGCGTCTGCGCATCAGCGGTTGCCAGCGCGATCACGGCCGCGAAAAAACCCGCCACATCGGTGGCAAGATCATGCCCGCCGTCAAGCGTTGCCACCACGGTGCCGATCCTGGTTTCGACGTAATGCGCCACCACGGCAAGAAACAGCCCCTGCTTGTCGCCGTAGCCCTGATAAAGGCTGGCGCGCGGCACATGCATCGCGCGGCAGAGCACGTCGATCGACGCCGCCGCATAGCCTTGCGCCCAGAACAGGCGCATCGCGGCCTCAAGTGCGGCGCGCTGATCAAAGCCGCGCGGCCTGCCCCGCCGACGCGGGTCTGGATCACCGATATTTGAACTCATCGTTCTGAAAATAGCTGGTCAAGGCGTCGATGGCAACTTATGAAATGATCATTCTGGAAATAAGGATGACCCGATGACCCGCAAACCGCTGATCGACATCGCGATGCTGACGCCTGAAACCGCCACGG
>CAYQPD010000078.1:0-11126 GCA_964419305.1 uncultured Rhodobacter sp. | reverse complement strand
GCGATCCGGGCGGGATCAATGTAATCGAACGCAACACGGGATCAGAACGGCACATCCCCGGCCTGATCCGCCGCCACCACGAACCGCGCCACGATCTTTTTCACCCCGGCCTTGTCGAACCCCACATCGAGCTTGTCGCCGTCGATCCCGGCCACCGTGCCGTAGCCGAACTTGGCGTGAAACACCCGTGTGCCCAAGGTGAACGACGCCACCGCCGCAAGGTCGATCACCACCCCGCGCGCCGGTTGCGGCGGGGCGCTGGCATGGGCTTGCAGCCGCTTCCAGCCCGGCGAGTTATAGACGTTGGCACTGGCCGCGCGTTGCTCAAGCGTCGAGCCGCCGCCCCGCCCCGCCTGCATCCCCGCCGCCCCGAACCCGCCGCCGTAAAGGCCGGGCGGGGTCAGCACCTCGACATGATTGCTTGGCAGTTCGTCGATGAAACGCGACGGCAGCGCCGATTGCCACTGGCCGTAAACCCGGCGGTTGGCGGCAAAGGAAATCGTGCACAGCAGCTTGGCGCGGGTGATGCCGACATAGGCCAGACGGCGCTCTTCCTCGAGCCCCTTCAACCCGGACTCATCCATGCTGCGCTGGCTGGGGAACAGGCCATCCTCCCAGCCGGGCAGAAAGACGATCGGAAATTCCAGCCCCTTGGCGGCGTGCAGGGTCATGATCGAGACCTTTTCCGCGCCCTCGCCCGCGTCGTTCTCCATGATCAGCGCGACGTGCTCGAGAAAGCCTTGCAGGTTCTCGAACTGCTCCAGCGCCTTGACCAGCTCCTTGAGGTTTTCCAGCCGCCCCGGCGCTTCGGGGGTCTTGTCGGCCTGCCACATCGCGGTGTAGCCCGATTCGTCCAGCATCTGCTCGGCCAGCGCAATGTGGCTGCCGCCCGCTTGCCGCGTCAGCGCATGCCAGCGGTCGATACCGGCCACCAGCGCGCGCAACTGCCCCGCCCCCTTGCCGCCGATGCCGCCCTGCGCCAGCAATTCCCGCGCGCCCTCAAGCAGCGACATGCCCGCGGCCCGCGCCGTGCGCTGGATCTCGGCTTGCGCCTTGTCGCCGAGGCCGCGCTTGGGGGTATTCACCACCCGCTCGAAGGCCAGATCATCCTCGGGGCTGACCGCCAGGCGGAAATAGGCCATGGCGTCGCGAATCTCGAGCCGCTCGTAGAACCGGGGGCCACCGATCACCCGGTAGGGCAGGCCGATGGTCAGAAAACGGTCCTCGAAAGCCCGCATCTGATGGCTGGCGCGCACCAGAATCGCCATGCCGTCAAGGCTGTGCGGTGCCAGCCCCCGGCTGCCGCGTTGCAACGCCTCGACCTCGTCGCCGATCCAGCGCGCTTCTTCCTCGCCATCCCAATGGCCGATCAGCCGCACCTTTTCGCCGCCCTGCGCTTCGGTCCACAGGGTCTTGCCAAGACGGTCGGTGTTGGCCGCGATCACCGCAGAAGCGGCGGCCAGGATATGCGGGGTGGAACGGTAGTTCTGCTCCAGCCGCACCACCTGCGCGCCGGGAAAATCCTGATCGAACCGCAGGATGTTGCCCACTTCGGCACCGCGCCAGCCGTAGATCGACTGATCGTCATCGCCGACGCAGCAGATGTTGCGGTGGCCCTGCGCCAAGAGGCGCAGCCACAGATACTGCGCCACGTTGGTATCCTGATACTCGTCCACCAGAATGTATTTCAGCCAGCGCTGGTATTGGCCCAGCACGTCGGGGTGGGTCTGGAAGATCGTCACCACATGCAGCAGCAGGTCGCCGAAATCGGTGGCGTTCAACGCCCGCAGCCGGTCCTGATAGTGCTGGTAGAACTCGACACCACGGCCATTGAAGGCGCTGGCTTCGGCGGCGGGAACCGAGGCCGGGGTCCAGGCGCGGTTCTTCCAGTTGTCGATCAGCCCGGCCAGAAGGCGGGCGGGCCAGCGCTTCTCATCAATGTTGGCGGCGTGGATCACCTGTTTCAGCAGCCGAAGCTGATCGTCGGTATCAAGAATGGTGAAATTCGATTTCAGCCCCACCAGCTCGGCGTGGCGGCGCAGGATCTTGACGCAGATCGCGTGAAAGGTGCCCATCCACGGCATGCCCTCGACCTGCCCCAGCATCCGGCCTACGCGCTCTTTCATCTCGCGCGCGGCCTTGTTGGTAAAGGTCACCGCCAGAATCTCATTGGGCCGCGCCCGCCCGGTGGTCAGCAGATGCACGATCCGCGCGGTCAGCGCCTTGGTCTTGCCGGTGCCCGCCCCCGCCAGCATCAGCACCGGCCCATCCAGCGCCAGCACCGCCGCGCGCTGCGCCGGGTTCAGATCGTCAAGATAAGCCGCCGGGCGCGCCGCCATGGCACGCGCACTTAGCGGCATTGCCTCGAAGGCGTCGCTTTCATCCCATCGGTTCATCGCCCGAGTATAGCGCAGCCGCCGCCGAGGAAAAGCGCTGTTCGTTGATTGTTCGGGTTTTCGGTGCGGCGCGGAAATGACGCGAAAACGCCGCGCCTTCGCCGTGATCGGTTTACCTTGCCTAAACCCTTGGGCTTCAGGATGGCGCGATCAACCGGCCGCCTTCGGCAACATCAGGGATTCGGGATGCCGCAAACCAACCACCACCGCCGCCATGTCGGGCCCCTGATCGGGATGACCCTCGCGGCCATTGCCCTTGCGGCGCTGGCCGCTCTTGCCATCGTCAGATTGCCGGCCCCGGTGGTCGAGCGCATGCTGCAAGACGACGTGCGCGCGCAGGCGCAACTGTGGCAAAAGCGCCTGCTGGTGCGCCTGACCGCCGGGCCTGACACCTTTGTCAATGCCACGACTTCCTTCGCCGACCACCGCATCCTCGATCCGATCACGCTCAGCAGCGACATCTACCGCTTCAAGCTGCTTGACGCGGGCGGTCGGGTGTTCTGGTCGTCGCGCCCGGCTGACATCGGCGCGACCGTGACTGACCCCTATTTCGCTGCCGTCGTGGCCGCAGGCGAGGTTTACTATCAACTGGCGGCCAAACCCGCGGCCGAGGTTGACGGTCTGTCGTTGCATACCCAGCACCTTGACCGCACCGCCCCGCGGCTGGTGGCCGAAATCTATACCCCGGTGGTGCGCGATGGCGTCTTCATCGGGGCGATCGAATTCTACGATGACGTCACCGACACCCATGCCACCTTCGTGGCGCGGGTGCGGACCGTGATCAGCGCCATTGCCGCTGCGGTGGGGGTGCTGTTCCTTGCCAGCATGACGGTGGTGCTGCGTTCGGGCCGCGCGCGGCTGCGCGAGGTATCGCTGCGCGCCGCCAGCGAACACGCCCTGATGCAGGATCAAACCCGGCTGATGCGCGAGGTTCGCCTGCTGGGCGAGCTGAACGAATGGTTGCAATCCAGCCGCTCGCTCGAGGAGTTGTTCGCCATGGTGGCGCGGTTCATGGGCCATCTGATGCCCGACAGCAGCGGCAGCATCTATGTCTATTCCAATTCGCGCGACGTGCTCGACGGCGCGGCAAGCTGGAACGGCGGGGTGCATGACGCCCATATCCACCCCGAGGATTGCTGGGGGCTGCGGCGCGGGCGCACCTATGCCTATGGCAGCGGCGAGATCGAATTCACCTGCGCCCATGTCCACGAACCCGCGCCCCGGCCCTATTTCTGCTTTCCCATCCTCGCGCATGGCGAAACCGTGGGCATGATGCACCTGATGGCCCAGCCCGGCACCAGCCTGGCCGATTTCGAATCACAACGCCGCCTCGCCCAGATGAGCGCCGAACAGATCAGCCTGGCGATTGCCAACGTGCGGATGCGCGATCAGTTGCACCATCAGGCGATTCGCGATCCGCTGACCGGCCTGTTCAACCGCCGCCACATGACCGACACTCTGCGCCGCCTGATCGAAACCCGCGCCGCCGACCCGTTCAGCGTGATCTCGATCGACATCGACCATTTCAAGCTGTTCAACGACAACCACGGCCATGACGCGGGCGACATGGTGCTGCGCGCGGTGGGCGAGGTCTTGATGCAGGCCTGCGACGGCGACGAGATCGCCTGCCGGATGGGCGGCGAAGAGCTGATGCTGCTGCTGCCGGGGGTGAAACTGACCGACGCCGCCGCGCGCGCCGAAGCGGTGCGCCTTGGGGTGGCCGCGATCTCGGTGCGCTATGGTGACAAGACCCTGCCGCGCATCACCATCTCGATCGGCGTGGCGCAGTATCCCGAACACGGGCGGATGCCGCAGGATGTGATCCGCGCCGCCGATGACGCGCTTTACGCCGCCAAGGCCAAAGGCCGCAATCAGGTGGTGCTGGCCGGAGCCGCGCCGCAGCCCGGCAACCCCGAGGTGCCGGGCGGTGCCAGCCCAAGCGCGCGGCCGGGATCAGGGACGCAAACCGCCGGTGCGCCGGACGGGCCCGCGCAGGCTCCCTCGAACGGAGTTTTGCCCCCACCAGCGCCGCCGCGCAATGGAATCGCTCCACCCAGTGCCATCTAGCCCTTGTGCTGCATCGCAGCACCCGTAAAGTGCCCCCGCTGACCAACCGTCGCGGGGGAACACACCATGGCCGAGTTTCACAAGATCCTGATTGCCAACCGCGGCGAAATCGCGATCCGGGTGATGCGCGCCGCCAACGAGATGGGCAAGAAGACCGTCGCGGTCTATGCCGAGGAAGACAAGCTGTCGCTGCACCGCTTCAAGGCGGATGAAGCCTACCGCATCGGCGCGGGCCTGTCGCCGGTGGGGGCCTACCTCAGCATCCCCGAGATCATCCGGGTGGCGCGCCTTGCCGGTGCCGACGCCATTCACCCCGGCTATGGGCTGCTGTCGGAAAATCCCGACTTCGTCGATGCCTGCACCGCCGCCGGGATCGCCTTCATCGGCCCCCGCGCCGCAACCATGCGGAGCTTGGGCGACAAGGCCGCCGCCCGCCGGGTGGCGATCGCCGCCGGGGTGCCGGTGGTGCCCGCCACCGAGGTGCTGGGCGATGATCTGGCGGTGATCCGGGATCAGGCCGCCGCGGTGGGCTATCCCCTGATGCTGAAAGCCAGCTTTGGCGGCGGTGGGCGCGGCATGCGCGCGATCCTGGGGCCGGGGGAACTGGCCGACAAACTGCGCGAGGGCCGACGCGAGGCCGAAGCGGCGTTCGGCAACGGCGAGGGCTTCCTTGAAAAGATGATCCAGCGGGCGCGCCACGTCGAGGTCCAGATTCTGGGCGACAGCCACGGCCAGATCTACCACCTTTTCGAGCGTGACTGCACCGTCCAGCGCCGCAATCAGAAGGTGGTCGAACGCGCCCCCGCCCCCTACCTGACCGCCGGTCAGCGCGCCGAGGTCTGCGATCTGGGCCGCCGCATCTGCGTCCAGGTCGGCTATGAAAACGCCGGCACCGTCGAATTCCTGATGGATATGGACGACGGCCACTTTTACTTCATCGAAGTCAACCCGCGGGTGCAGGTCGAACACACCGTGACCGAAGAGGTCACCGGCATCGACATCGTGCAGGCCCAGATCAAGATTGCCGAGGGCAAGACCCTGGCCGAGGCCACCGGCGTCGCGCGCCAGCACGATATCCACCTTTCCGGCCACGCCCTGCAATGCCGCGTCACCACCGAAGACCCGCAGAACAATTTCATCCCCGATTACGGCCGCATCACCGCCTACCGCAGCGCCACCGGCATGGGCATCCGGCTCGACGGCGGCACCGCCTACGCGGGGTCGGTGATCACCCGCCATTACGACAGCCTGCTGGTCAAGGTCACCGCCTGGGCGCAGACCCCGGAACAGGCGATCGCCCGGATGGACCGGGCCCTGCGCGAGTTCCGGGTGCGCGGGGTCTCGACCAATATCGCCTTTGTCGAGAACCTGCTCAAGCACCCGACTTTCCTCAACAATACCTACACCACCAAATTCATCGACAGCACACCCGAACTGTTCCACTTCAAGAAGCGCCGGGATCGTGCGACCAAGATTCTGACCTATATCGCCGACATCACGGTCAACGGCCACCCCGAAACCGCCGGGCGGGTCCGGCCCGCCGCCGCAGCCCGCGCGCCAACGCCGCCTGCACCGAACGCCCCCCCCGCTTACGGCACCCGCAACCTGCTGGAGACCAAGGGTCCGCAGGCGCTGGCCGACTGGATGGCGGCGCAAAGCCGGGTGCTGATCACCGACACCACCATGCGCGACGGCCACCAAAGCCTGCTTGCCACCCGGATGCGCTCGCTTGACATGATCCGGGCGACGCCGGCCTACGCCGCCAACCTGCCCGGCCTGTTCTCGCTTGAATGCTGGGGCGGGGCGACCTTCGATGTCTCTTACCGCTTCTTGCAGGAATGCCCGTGGCAGCGCCTGCGCGACATCCGCGCCGCCCTGCCCAACGTGATGACCCAGATGCTGCTGCGCGGGGCCAACGCGGTCGGCTATACCAACTACCCCGACAACGTGGTGCGCGCGCTCATAGCGCAGGCGGCGGAAACCGGAATCGACGTGTTCCGGGTGTTCGACAGCCTCAACTGGGTCGAAAACATGCGCGTGGCAATGGATGCTGTGCTCGATTCGGGCAAGCTTTGCGAGGCCGCGATCTGCTACACCGGCGATATCCTCGACCCCGACCGCGCCAAGTATGATCTGGCCTACTACCTGCGCATGGGGCGCGATCTGCGCGCGGCGGGGGCGCATGTGCTGGGGCTGAAGGACATGGCGGGGCTTCTGAAACCCGCCGCCGCGCGGGTGCTGATCGCCGCGCTGAAACAAGAGGTCGGGCTGCCGATCCATTTCCATACCCACGATACCAGCGGCATTGCCGGGGCCACCGTTCTGGCTGCCTGCGACGCCGGGGTGGATGCGGTCGATGCGGCGATGGACGCGTTTTCCGGCGGCACCTCGCAGCCCTGCCTGGGCTCGATCGTCGCGGCGCTGCGCCACACCCCGCGCGATACCGGCCTTGATCTGACCGCGATCCGGGGCCTGTCGGATTACTGGGGCGCGGTGCGCGGTCAGTATGCGGCGTTTGAATCCGGCCTGCCCGCACCCGCCTCCGAGGTTTACCTGCACGAGATGCCGGGCGGGCAGTTTACCAACCTCAAGGCCCAGGCCCGCAGCCTGGGGCTGGAAGAGCGCTGGCCCGAGGTGGCGCAGGCTTATGCCGAGGCCAACCGGATGTTCGGTGACATCGTCAAGGTCACGCCCAGCTCGAAAGTGGTGGGCGACATGGCCCTGATGATGGTGGCACAGGGCCTGAGCCGGGCGCAGGTCGAAGACCCCGGGCTTGAGGTGTCGTTTCCCGACTCGGTGGTGGACATGCTGCGCGGCAACCTTGGTCAGCCCCCCGGCGGCTGGCCTGCGGGCATCACGGCCAAGGTGCTGAAAGGCGAGGTGGCCCTGACCACCCGCCCCGGCGCGCATCTGCCCGCCGTCGATCTGGCCGCCGCCCGCGCCGGGCTGGTCCGCGATCTCACGCACGGCCTTGATGACGACGAAGACGAGACCATCGACGCCGAAGACCTGATGGGATTTCTGATGTATCCCAAGGTGTTCACCGATTACCGCACGCGCCACCGCAGTTACGGCCCGGTGCGCAGCCTGCCCACCCGCACCTTCTTTTACGGCATGAGCGCAGGCGAGGAAATCAGCGCCGAGATCGACCCCGGCAAGACCCTGGAAATTCGCCTGCTAGCGGTCGGGGAAACCACCGACGAGGGCGATGTCAAGGTGTTCTTCGAGCTGAACGGCCAGCCCCGGGTGGTGCGGGTGCCCAACCGCGCCGTCAAGGCGCGAACCGCCGCCCGGCCCAAGGCACAGGACGGCAACCCCGGCCATGTCGGCGCGCCGATGCCCGGTTCGGTGGCGGCGGTGGCGGTCAGCCTGGGCCAGACCGTGCACGCGGGCGATCTGCTGCTGACGATCGAGGCGATGAAGATGGAAACCGGCCTGCACGCCGACCGCTCTGCTACGGTGGTGGCGCTGCACGTCACCCCCGGCAGCCAGATCGACGCCAAGGATCTGCTGATCGAGCTGGCATGACGCCCCCTCATCGCACCCTGCCGGGTGCTTTTCGGTGAGAACAGCGAAGAGGCCCGGCAGGGGCGATGAGCGGCGCGAATTTTTCGCAGCTTTGCGATTTTCCCCTTGCGGGGCGCGGCGCGACTTTATAGATCACCGCCATCGGAGCGGGCGGGCGTAGCTCAGGGGTAGAGCATAACCTTGCCAAGGTTAGGGTCGAGAGTTCGAATCTCTTCGCCCGCTCCAGTTTCCGCTACGAGACGGCCGCCTGCGGGCGGCCTTTTCGTTTTTACCGGGTCGAAGTTCGTTTCAATTCGTTTGCCATACGGCGGCTGGCAAGCCTAAACTACCCCCCACAAGCGCCGTTCCATCATCTGGAAAGCAAGGCGCGGCACTGTGACTTCTGGGAGGAAGACCATGCGCAGACAACTGATGTTCACCACCGCTCTGGCGCTCGGCGCGACCGGGTTTGCCACCGCGGCGCTGGCCGACGGCAATCTGACCCTTTATTGCGCGGCACAGGAAGAATGGTGCCAGGCGATGGCGCGGGGGTTCGAGGCGGCCACCGGCATCAACGTTGACATGACCCGCAAATCCTCGGGCGAGACCTATGCCCAGTTGCAGGCCGAGGCGGGCAACCCCAAGGGCGACATCTGGTGGGGCGGCACCGGCGATCCGCATCTGCAAGCGGCGGAAGAAGACCTGACCGAACCCTACATCTCGCCGCTGCGCGATCAGCTTTTCCCCTGGGCGCTGGCGCAGGCGGCGGCGGCGCACGACAAGACCATCGGCATCTATTCCGGCGCGCTGGGCTTTGGCTACAACTCGGAATTGCTGGCCAGGAACAACCTGCCGGTGCCCGCCTGCTGGGAAGACCTGACCAAGCCCGAATACAAGGGCCAGGTCCAGATCGCCAATCCCAACTCCTCGGGCACGGCCTACACCACACTTGCGACCATGGTGCAGTTGTTCGGCGAGGATGGCGGGTTTGATTACATGAAACGCCTGCACGCCAACATCAACCAATACACCAAATCGGGCTCGGCCCCGATCAAGGCGGCGGGTCTGGGCGAAACCGCCATCGGCATCGTGTTCATGCATGATGCGGTGGCGCAGACCGTGGCGGGCTTTCCGATCGTGACCGTGGCGCCTTGCGAAGGCACCGGCTACGAGATCGGTTCGATGTCGATCGTCAAGGGCGCGCGCAACCTCGACAACGCCAAGGCGTTCTACGACTGGGCCCTGACCCCCGAGGCGCAGAACCTGGCGCTTGGCGTCAACGCCTTCCAGATCATGTCGAACCAGGCGACCCAGGTGTCGGAATTCGCCCCCGATCTGAGCACGATCAAGCTGATCGACTATGATTTCGTGAAATACGGCTCCAGCACCGAGCGCCAGCGCCTGCTGGCCAAGTGGGATACCGAAGTTTCCACCCTGCCGCAGTAAGGCGGTTGCGCAGGACGACTTCTGCAACGGCCACCCCTCCGGTGCTGATCTTCTGGATCGTCGCCGGGTGGGTGGGGTTTGCCGTGCTGCCGTGGTATGGGGTCGAGGATTTCATGGCCTTCGACTGGCTGACCGGCGGCTGGCCCCTGGCGACGGACTACGCCCCCGCTGCGGTGCTGATCGCGATGCGCGAAAAGCTGTGGCTGGCCCCGTTGCTGGCGGCGCTGCTGGCCCCGCTGGCGGTGCTGGGGCGACGCAAAAGCGACCCGGTTTACGGTCGCGTGCTGGTGGGGGCGGGGGCTTTCGGGTTTGGCTGGATGGTGGCGCAGGGGCTGGGCATCGGCCTGCACGGCTTTGCCGCACCCTGGCTTGAGGCGCTGTTCGGTGTGCTTGACGACCGTCAGTTCGGCATGGGCTACGGCGCGCTGCTGACGGCCTCGGCGTTTCTGTTCCTGTTGACCCAGGGGCTGGCGGCGCGCGGCGCGGTGCGGGGCGACGTGTTCGTCAGTGCCGCGATCGGCGGGGTGATCGCGGTGGTCACGATCTTCGTGTTCTTTCCGATTGCCAAGATGCTGCTGGTGGCCTTTGCGGTCAAGGGCGGCGGCTATTCGCTGGCCGGATTTCCCGCGCGTTTCCTTGATGGCCGCATCTGGGGTCTTGGCTGCCTTTCCGGCGGGCGCTGCGGTTCGGCGTGGAATTCGCTGTTTCTGGCGGCTCTGGTCGGGTTGATCACCACCCTGCTTGGCCTGGCCTTCGCGCTGGTGCCGACGCGATCGGGCTTTCGCTGGAAGCGCAGCCTGCGGGCGCTGACGGTGCTGCCGATCATCACCCCGCCGTTCGTGATCGGGCTGGCGCTGATCCTGCTGTTCGGCCTGTCGGGCGTGGTCACCACCTGGGTCGCGGGGGCTTTCGGCTGGCAACCGACGCGGTGGGTTTACGGCCTGCCGGGGCTGCTGATCGCGCAGGTGCTGGCCTTTACCCCGATCGCCTTTCTGGTGCTGATCGGGGTGGTCGAGGGCGTCAGCCCGGCGATGGAAGAGGCCGCCCAGACCCTGCGCGCCAGCCGCTGGCAGACCTTCCGCACCGTGTCGCTGCCCCTGATGCGGCCGGGTCTCGCCAACGCCTTTCTGCTGGGCTTCATCGAAAGCATGGCCGATTTCGGCAACCCGCTGGTGCTGGGCGGCAATTTCGAGGTGCTGTCAACCGACATCTTCTTTGCCGTGGTGGGGGCCAAGCACGACCCCAGCCGGGCCGCGATTCTGGCGATCGTGCTATTGGGTTTCACCCTGGGCGCGTTCTATCTGCAACGCTTCTGGCTGGGGCACAAAAGCTATACCACCATCACCGGCAAGGGCGACGCCGGGGTGCATCCGGCGCTTCCCGTCGGGCTGGCGGTGCCGGTTTACGTCATCGTGGCGCTGTGGTCGGGCTTCACCCTGGTGGTTTACGGCATGATCCTTTACGGCTCGGTGGTGCAGCTCTGGGGGGTCAACGACACCCTTACGTTCAAGCACTACATCACCGCCTTTGCCATGAGCTGGGGCGAGCACGGGCTGCACTTCACCGGCTCGGCGTGGGACAGTTTCTTCACCACCCTGGTGATCGCCGCGATTGCCGCCCCCCTGACGGCGGCGGTCGGGTTGCTGGCCGCCTATCTGCTGACGCGGCAGGATTTCAAGGGCAAGCGCGCCTTCGAATTCGGCACCATGC
>CAYQPD010000077.1:0-11167 GCA_964419305.1 uncultured Rhodobacter sp. | reverse complement strand
GAGACCACCAGATCGGTCTGCGGCATTCCGCCGCCCAGGGCCCCGGCGAAAATCCGCACCGGGCGCAATTGCGGGTTCACCGCCAAATCCCACCACGACAGGTGCCGACGGCCGATCCATCGGATGGGCACGATGTCGCCGTCCCAGGTGCACAACTCGTCGCCAACGCAAAGCTGCTCGACCGGCACCTCGCCGTCCGGCGTGGCGATCATCGTGCCGGCTGCGAAACAGATCACGATCGGGTTGGCCGCCCAGTTCGTGACCGCCCCCTTCAGGACCATGGTGCCGGTCTGCACGATTCCCGCCGCATCGGTGTAGCTAAAGCCCATGATGCCCGGGTTGGTCGGGTCCACCCCGGTCAGGGTTCCCCCGGTCAGTTGGATGGCATCGACCGCGTTATAGCCCTTGAGCGTGATCTGCAGCGGGCCAGGGCCGAACGTGCTGACATCCAGAATGATGGTATCGGCCTGGGTGGCCTTGTCGAAATCGAGTTTCAGTTTTGTGACCGGCGCGCCGTCACCGACCAGCGTCACGACCACCGGCGCGTTCGCTTCCAGTTCCACCTTCATGCCACTGGACACCACGTAGGTGCCACTCTGGCTGATGTCCAGATTTTGTCCCATACCTGCCCGGTGCGGATCGTTGCCTCAATCGGACGCCTCATTCATTCCGGGTGTCTCGATGCCGGGGCCTCCGCTGACGCCCGGTATATTTGATTTACACACTCCAAGCTGATGATGCAACATCATGATTCGCGCAGGCAATTTTCCTGTGACATCATTTGGGGGGGTGAGAGGCTGGACAACGACCCAAGCGGGGCTCGTTACGGCTGCTTCCTTCCGGACCTGACCGGGTTGGCGAGGTGCCTGCCCGCGCCAACCTCTCGCCGCCGATATAGGGCCGGGGCGCGGGATAATCAAGCGGCTGATGCGGTCAGGCAGGGCAATCGGGTGAACACCCCTTGTCCTCGATTTATTCCCTGTGCGCGCTGCCAGAGCAAGCTGACGTCAAGTGGAACCGCAAACCTTTCTTGTCCGATTTGACACGCGTCAAATCGGGCCGCGCCTGCCTGCCCCCGGCAGGCGCGAAAACGCGCCAGCCAGGCAGGCGCGGCCCGATTTCCAACCGCCAGCCCTTACCCAACCGCCCTTGTTCAACGGCTTTCAGCCTTATGAACAATGGACCGGAAAACGCTTCCCCGGAGCGTTTTCTTGCGGCCCAAAAGATTGCCCCGACCACCACGAAGGTGACGATGGGCGTTGCCACCAAGCCTCATCGTGCCCCATTCTTCTCTTCTTTCTTCCCCGTCGTGACCATGCGTTGCATGGCCCGGCGGGGTTTTCTTTCACCCGATTGCCCTGATGCGCTCAGTCGATCAGCCCCACCAGCCGCGCGCCCGACAGCAGGTCAGGCACCACATGATGCGCGAAACGGCCCGTGGTCGGCAGCAGATCGGGCACCTGCACCACCACCATGCCGGCCGCCTGCGCCGCCTCGGCCCCGGCCTCGCTGTCTTCAAACGCCACGCAACGCGCCGGGGCGACCGCCATCCGGGTTGCGGCCAGCAGATAGGGCTCGGGCGCGGGCTTGGCGCAGGTCACGTCGTCGAGCGTGATGACATGGCCAAAGGCCGTGGCCAGCCCCGCCCGCTCGAGCTTCCAGATTGCCCCGTCGCGATCCGACGAGGTCACCACCGCCAGCGGCAGGCGCAGCGCTGCCACCAGCGCCAGCGCGCCGGGTTTCGCGCTCAGACCGCTGGCAATGCGCTGATCGAACCCGGCGCGCCAATGGGTGTTCAGGGCCACCAGGTCAAGGTCGGGGCGATGCGCGCCGATCAGCCGGGCGCAGGCGGGCCGGTCCTTGCCGATCAGGCAATGCAGGAATTCGACCTCGACCGCGGCACCAAGGCTGGCAAAGGCATCAAGGCCCGCCGCCAGCGAAAGGCTTTCGGTATCAATCAGGGTGCCGTCGAGATCAAAGATCACGGCATCAAAGGCGGCATCGTGGCGGGCAAGCACGGGCATCGGCAGGCTCCGGGGGCGCACCGGTCTGGTGCGCCCCGGCCCTAGCAGATCACAGCGCGATGCGAAAGCGCGCGAAGCCGTCGGGGCCATCGCCGGCCGGCTCGATCGCGACCGAGGTCACGCCGTCCAGATAGCCCGCCGCCTTTGGCCCGGTATCGAACAGCACCGAGGTGCCCGGCAGCGGCGCGAAGCGCCAGTTGCCATCGGCGGCGGGGTTGATGGTGCCCTGCTCGACGATGTAGCGCACGATGATGTCGCGGTTGGTATCGGGACCCTCGAAGATGATGGTGTCGCCCTTGGCGCCGGGAAAATCGCCGCCCCCCGAGGCGCGGTAGTTGTTGGTGGCCACGATGAATTCCGCTGCCGGGTCGATCGGCGCGCCGTCGAAGGTCAGGTTCACGATGCGGCTGGCATCGGGGTTCAGCGGCTCGCCCTTGGGGCCATAGCGCGACGGCTGGCTGAGGTCGATCTGGTAGCTGACGCCGTCGATCACGTCGAAATTGTAACTGGGGAAATCGGGGTTCAGCAGCACCTGATCCGAAGCGCCGGGGGTGATCTGGTTGAACATCCCGGCCGAGCGTTCCAGCCAGTCCTTGACCTGCGCCCCGGTCACCTTCACGGCGCGGATGGTGTTGGGATAAAGGTAGAGGTCGGCCACATTGCGGATCGCCACGTCGCCGGTCGGCACATCGGTGTAGTATTCCGGCCCGCCGCGCCCGCCCGCCTTGAACGGGGCCGCCGCCGACAGGATCGGCAGGCCCTCGTAGGGCGTGCCCTGCATCATCCGCGCGATATACCAGCTTTGCGCGATCGACACGATCTGCACCGAGGGGTCATCGGCCACCAGCGCGAAATAGCTGTGCAGCGGGGCCGCGGTCTTGCCCACGGCGCGGCGCACGTAATCCAGCGTGGCGTCATGTTCCACCTGCACCGCCGCCAGCACTGCGGGCACCGAGTCGACCAGCGCGGTGATCGAGCGGTCCTCGTTGCGCTTCGCGATCGGGCGCGCCTCGGACGTCGCCGCGACCACCTTCCAGGTGTTGCCGCTGCGTTCCAGCAGCAGATCAATCAGCCCCAGATGCGAGCCCCAGAAGCCGCCCATCACGGCCGGTTTTCCGCCGACCGTGCCCTTGGCGACATCAACCTCGGCAAAGCCGTCGAAGGTGGGCGAGGGGAACACCAGGTGGCTGTGGCCGGTGACGATGGCGTCGATGCCGGGGGTCCGCGCCAGCGGGGTCGAGGCGTTCTCCATCCCGTCGCTGGCCTCGGCCGCACCGATGCCGGAATGCGACAGCGCGATGATGATGTCGGCGCCTTCTTCCTTCATCTGCGGCACCCAGGCGGCTGCGGTGGCCAGGATGTCGCGGGTGCTGACGCGGCCTTCCAGGTTCTTGCGGTCCCACTGCATGATCTGCGGCGGCACAAACCCGATCAGCCCGACCCGCAGCGCCAGTTTCATACCGCTGCCGTCGGTCACTTCGCGGTCCAGGATCACATAGGGCGGGATCAGGGTCTCATCCTCGCGCGGGGTGGCCCCCTGACGCTTGGCCAGGTTGGCCGACACGATCGGGAAATTCGCCCCGGCCAGGGTGTTCATCAGGAAGTCGAGGCCGTAGTTGAATTCGTGATTGCCCAAGGTCGAGGCCTCGAACCCCAGGGTGTTCATCGCGGCAATGATCGGGTGCAGGTCGCCTGGGCGCATGCCGCGGGCATAGGCGATGTAATCGCCCATCGGGTTGCCTTGCAGAAAATCGCCATTGTCGATCAGCAGGGCGTTGGTGGCCTCGGCCCTTATCGCGGCGATGAGTGCGGCGGTGCGCGCCAGTCCCACGGTATCGACCGGCTTGTCGGCGTAGTAATCGTAGGGAAAGACATGCACGTGCAGGTCGGTGGTTTCCAGAATTCGCAGATGCGCCTGATCGGCGGCGGCGTGGGCAGAGTAGGGGTGAAGCATGATCAACGAGGCACCTGCGGCGGTCTGGGCAAGAAAATCCCGGCGCGTAAGGCCGGACGCGTGCAATCTGGTCATGGCTGTTCCCCTGTTTCAGGACATCGAAAAAGAGCCATGCACCGCGAAGTCGGAACGACGGACCATAGCCCCGGTTGCCGCAGAATGCCAGAAACCAATGGGTGTATAAAGTGCAAATATTACAACCATGAGATGAATTTGTGACAGTTTTCTTCGGGTGCAGAATGGCTTGCCAGCGTGCGGGCGGTGGTGCAGGACTGCGCTGTGGGGCAGGGGGGCGAGATGCGGATAGCCGAGACGGTGACGTTTGGCGGATCAGGTCTGGATCGCGCGGCCGAGTTGCGCCGCCAGCCCCAGCGGATCGCCGCGCTGTTGCAGGCCGGGCAGGTGCTGCCGCTGTGGCGCGGCAAACCGCTGACGGCAGGCGACGCGGCGCTGGGTTGGGTGCAGGCGGGCAGCCCGGTGCTGGCGCATGGCGCAACGCTGGTGTTTCTCGGGCTTGACGGCGACACCCCGCGCTTTGCCAGCGATATTTCCGACTGGTCGCCCGAAGCCGGGGCCGCGGCGGTCGAGGCCGGGTTTTTCGACCCTTCGGTGCAGCACCACCCGGCCTTGCCCGACAGCCATGGCTTCCGGGAATTGCGCGGCGTGATGGCGGCGCTGTCGCCGCGCGACGCCGAGCTGGCGGCCACCGCCCGCGCCTTGCTCAACTGGCACCGCAGTCACGGTTTCTGCGCCGCCTGCGGCATCCCCACCGGGATTGCGATGGCGGGCTGGCAGCGCGACTGTCCGGCTTGCGGCGCGCAGCATTACCCGCGCACCGATCCGGTGGTGATCATGCTGGTCGTCCGCGGCAACCGGCTGCTGCTGGGGCGATCAACGGGCTGGCCGGAAGGCATGTATTCGTGCCTTGCGGGCTTTGTCGAGCCGGGCGAGACGGTCGAGGCGGCGGTGCGCCGCGAGGTCGCCGAGGAAACCGGGGTGCAGGTCGGGGTGGTGCGCTATCTGGCCAGCCAGCCCTGGCCGTTTCCGGCCTCGCTGATGATCGGCTGTCTCGCGCAGGCCACCAGCGACGCCATCACGCTGGACCCGATCGAGCTGGCCGACGCGCAGTGGTTAAGCCGCGAAGACCTGGCCTCGGTGCTGGCCGGCACGCACCCGCAGCTCAAACCGGCGCGAAAAGGCTCGATTGCCCATTTCCTGATGGAAAACTGGCTTGCAGACCGGCTGATTTGACGCGAAAGCAAGGGGGCAGGCAGATCGGGTGGGTTGACGACCCGACAGAACCAGGGGCAGGTGGCATGAAACTCAGCACACGGGCAGACATCGAGGTGCCTCTGGCGCAGGTGTTCGAGGATTTTGCCAATGTCGAGGCTTGGGAACGCGCGGCGCTGCGGCGCGGTGCCGAGGTCACGCGCACCGCCAGCCTGCCCGCGCCCGGGGTGGGGATGGCATGGCAGGCCCGGTTTGATTATCGCGGCAAGCCGCGCGACCTGACCGTGACCGTGAGCGCAATCGAGGCCCCGAACCGTCTGGCCTTCGACGGCACCTCGAAGTCGGTTGATGGCACCCTGACCGTCGAGTTTCTCGAACTCGGGGCGCGGCGGACCCGGGTGAAGATCAGCACGGAAATCAAGCCGCGCACCCTGTCGGCGCGGCTGTTGCTGCAATCGCTGAAGCTGGCCAAGACCAGGATCAAGACCCGCTTCGAGGCGCGCGTCACCAAGCTTTGCGCCGATATCGAGGATCGCCACCGCGCCGCACCAAAGCGCTAAGCTAGCCCAGCCGCGCCCGGTCCGAGGGGTAAACCCCGAGAATATCGACCACGTTGGTGAAATAGCGCAGCTCTTCCAGCGCCCGCGCCACGCCCGCATCATCGGGGTGGCCCTCGATATCGGCGTAGAACTCGGTCGCGGTGAAACTGCCGCCCACCATGTAGCTTTCCAGCTTGGTCATGTTGACGCCGTTGGTGGCAAACCCGCCCAGCGCCTTGTAAAGCGCCGCCGGAATGTTGCGCACCCGGAAGGTGAAGGTGGTCATCATCGGCCCGGTGCCGCGCCGGGCAAGGTCGATGTCGCGCGCCATCACCAGAAACCGGGTGGTGTTGTTGGCCTGATCCTCGATCTGGCGCGCCACCACGTCCAGCCCGTAGATCTCGCCCGCCAGTTCGGATGCCAGCGCCCCCAGCGTCGGATCGCCCTTCTGCGCCACCAGTCTGGCCGAACCGGCGGTATCGGCCCCGGTCACCGCGCGCAGGGCATGGGTGCGCAGAAAGTCGCGGCACTGGCCCAGCAGCACGGTGTGGCTCATCACCGACGTGATCTGCGCAAGCGCCGTGCCCGGCACCGCCAACAGGTTGATATGCACCCGCACGAAAGCCTCGTCCACGATGCGCAAGCCTGATCCCGGCAGCAGGGTGTGGATGTCGGCCACCCGGCCATAGGTCGAGTTTTCCACCGGCAGCATCGCCTGATCGACGTCGCCCGACCGGCACAGCTCGATCGCATCCTCGAAGGTGCGGCAGGGCACCGCCTCGAGCGCCGGGCGAGCCTCGCGGCAGGCCTGATGCGAATAGGCGCCCAGTTCCCCCTGAAATGCGATCCGTGCCGCCATCTTGCCGTGCTCCAGCCTGAAAAAGCCACCGCAGCGGCATCCGGTCGCGCTACTACACCTTGAATTCACAGGGTGGAAGCGGCTACACAGCATGAAATCGCAAATGCTGGGGGCGGACACAAGATGACAATCACCAAGATTCTGGGCGCGGTTGCAGGTGCGCTGGTCGTGTTCGTGTTGCTGGGCTGGGCCGCGAGCGGGCTTTACCGCCTGTCAGGCCAGAACGCCGAGCCGGCCTATGTGGTGGATACCGGGGCGGAAGAACCGGCAGCAGAGCCTGCCGCGGAACCGGCAGCAGAGCCTGCGGAAGAACCCGCAGCAGAACCCGCAGCGGCACCGGCAGCAGAGCCTGCGGAAGAACCGGCAGCAGCGCCTGCCGCAGAACCTGCAGCAGCGCCTGCGGAAGAACCGGCAGCAGCGCCTGCGGAAGAACCGGCAGCATCGCCTGCGGAAGAACCGGCAGCAGCGCCTGCGGCAGAACCTGCGGCAGAACCGGCACCGGCAGCCGAAGCGGCAGCACCGGCGCCGGCGGCCGAGGCACCCGAGGCACCCGAGGCAGATGAAGCGGCGGAACCGGCAGCCGGTGAATCGGGCCTTGCGGCGCTGTTGGCGGCGGCTGACCTCAAGGCGGGCAAGAAGATTTTCAAGAAATGCGCGGCCTGCCACAAGATCGACGGCAAGGATGCGGTCGGCCCGCACCTCAACGGGGTGGTCAACCGGCCCCGCGCCTCGGTCGAAGGCTTCACCTATTCCGATGCGCTGAAGGCGCTGGCGGGCGAAAACTGGACGCCCGAAAACATCGACGCCTTCATCACCAAACCCAAGGACTATGCGCCGGGCACCAAGATGACCTTCCCGGGCCTGTCGAAACCGGCCGACCGGGTCAACGTGATCGCCTATCTTTCAACGCTGAACTGATCTGCCGCCTGCGGCAAACGCGAACCAGGGCCACCCCGCCGGGGGTGGCCTTTTGCGTGTCAATCACCCGCGGTCACGCAATCGCGCCTTGAGCCACGCCTCGGTTCCGCTTTAGGATGCAGTTGGCGGCAGCGCGCGGCAGGGAGTGGGACGTATGACCAATCGTCGGATCGGGGCAAGGGCGCAGGTCACCGCCATCGCGGCACCAACGCGCGGCTGGCTGGGCGCGGGTGCGCTGGTGCTGGCACTGGCCGCCGGTGCGCTGGCGGCGCGGGCCGAGACCGTGATCACGGCGCATGGCATCTCGACCTTCGGCGATCTCAAATACCCCGCCGATTTCCAGCATCTCGAATACGTCAACCCCGCAGCCCCGAAGGGCGGCGAGATTGCCGAGTGGGCGTTCGGCGGGTTTGATTCGATGAACCCCTATTCGATCAAGGGCCGCGCCGCAGCACTTTCGTCAGCAATGTATGAATCGATCCTGGTCGGCACCGCCGACGAGATCGGGGCCAGCTACTGCCTGCTGTGCCAGAGCCTTGAATACCCCGAGGACCGCAGTTGGGTGATCTTCAACCTGCGCCCCGAGGCGCGGTTTTCCGATGGATCAAAGCTGACCGCCGAGGATGTGGTGTTCAGCTATGAAACCTTCCTCGCCAAGGGTCTGACCGATTTCCGCACGATCTTTGCCACCAAGGTGGAATCGGTCAGCGTCGAGGGCCCGTATCGGGTGAAGTTCACCTTCAAGCCCGGCATCCCGACCCGCGATCTGCCGCAGGATGTGGGCGGGCTGCCGATCCTCTCGAAAGCGCAGTATCTGGCCAACCATCTTGACATGGAGGAAAGCAGCCTGACCCCCTTCCTCGGTTCGGGCCCCTATGTGCTTGACCGGATGGAGGTCGGGCAGACCGTGGTTTACCGCCGCAACCCCGACTACTGGGGTCGCGATCTGCCGATTGCCCGCGGCACCGCCAATTTCGACACCATCCGGTTCGAGTATTTTGCCGACAGCAGCGCCGCGTTCGAGGCCTTCAAAAGCGGCACCTACACCTTCCGCAATGAAAACTCGTCGAAAAGCTGGGCCACATCTTATGACTTTCCGGCGCTGACGGCGGGGCAGGTGGTCAAGGCCGAACTGCCCTCGGGCGACAAGGCCCCGGGTCAGGCGTTCCTGTTCAACCTGCGGCGCGAGACCTTCAAGGATGCGCGGGTGCGCGAGGCGATCGGGCTGATGTTCAACTACGAATGGTCGAACGCCACCCTGTTCTACGGGCTTTACGCGCGGATCAATTCGGTCTGGGAAAACAGTTGGCTGGCCGCCGAGGGCGCGCCTTCCCCCGAGGAAGCGGCGATCCTGCAACCGCTGGTGGACGAAGGGCTGCTGCCCGCCAGCATCCTCAGCGATCCGGCGGTGCTGGCCCCCACCTCGGGCGCGCGCCAGCTTGACCGCGCCAATCTGCGCCGCGCCAGTGCGCTGCTCGACGAGGCCGGTTGGGCAGTAGGCAGCGACGGCCTGCGCCGCAACGCGGCGGGCAAGGTGCTGCGGGTCGAGTTCCTGAACGACAACCAGGCGTTTGACCGGGTGATCAACCCGTTCGTTGAAAACCTGCGCGCGCTGGGGGTCGATGCGGTGATGACCAAGGTCGATAACGCCCAGATGGAATCGCGCACCCGCCCGCCGGAATACGATTTCGACATCATCACCGGCAACGCCCAGTCGGGCTATTTCTCGGGCTCCGAGCTGAAGCAGTTCTACGGCTCGCAGACCGCCGATATTTCCAGCTTCAACGCGATGGGGTTGAAAAGCCCGGCGGTGGACCGGCTGACCGAAGTGGTGCTGGCCGCCGATACCCGCGACGCGCTGACGGTGGCCACCAAGGCGCTGGACCGGGTGCTGCGGGCGGAACGGTTCTGGGTGCCGCAGTGGTTCAAGAACAAGCACACGGTGGCCTATTTCGACATGTTCGAGCACCCCGAAACCCTGCCGCCCTATGCCTTGGGCGAGCTTGATTTCTGGTGGTTCAACCCTGAAAAAGCGGCGGCCCTGCGGGCAGCCAATGCGTTTTAACAGGGTGCCGCCGGTGGCCTGTCCCAAAGCGCACGGCTGACCGCGATGGGGGCTTATATCCTCAGGCGGCTGATGCTGATCATCCCGACCCTGATCGGGATCATGGTGATCAACTTTGCCCTGACCCAGTTCGTGCCCGGTGGCCCGGTCGAGCAGGTGCTGGCCCGGCTGGAAGGCGGCGGCGACGCCTTTCAGGCGATCGGCGGGGCGGGCGACGCAGGCACAAACGATGTCGGCACCGACGAGCGCTACATCGGCTCGCGCGGCCTGCCGCCCGAGTTCATCGACGATCTGGAACGCCAGTTCGGCTTTGCCCGCATCGTCTGTGATCCGGGCTTTACCGGCAAGCCCAGCACCCGCGCACCGGAATGCCACAAGGAAGCGATTCCGATGTTCAATCGCTTCTTCATCATGCTGGGCAACTATGCCCGGTTCGATTTCGGCGAAAGCTATTTCCGCTCGATCTCGGTGCTTGATCTGGTGCTGGAAAAGATGCCGGTGTCGATCTCGCTGGGGCTGTGGTCAACCCTGATCGCCTATCTGATCTCGATCCCCTTGGGGATTCGCAAGGCGGTGCGCGATGGCAGCAGTTTCGACACCTGGACCTCGGGCGCGATCATCGTGGGCTACGCCATACCCGGCTTTCTGTTCGCGATCCTGCTGCTGGTGGTGTTCGCGGGCGGGTCTTTCTACAAGTGGTTTCCACTGCGCGGCCTGACCTCGGAAGATTTCGCCACCCTCAGCCTTGGCGGCAAGATCGTCGATTACCTGTGGCACATCACCCTGCCGGTGCTGGCCTCGACGATTTCCAGTTTTGCCACCCTGACACTGCTGACCAAGAACAGTTTCCTTGACGAGATCCGCAAGCAATACGTGATGACCGCCCGCGCCAAGGGCCTGACCGAGGGGCGGGTGCTTTACGGCCACATCTTCCGCAACGCCATGCTGATCGTGATCGCCAGCTTTCCGGCGGTGTTCGTGTCGGTGTTCTTCGGTGGCAGCCTGATCATCGAGACCATCTTCTCGCTTGACGGGCTGGGGCGGCTGGGGTTCGAGGCGGCGGTGGCGCGCGACTATCCGGTGGTGTTCGGCACCCTGTTCGTGTTCGGCCTGCTGGGGCTGGCGGTGGGGCTGCTGTCGGACCTGATGTATGTCTGGATCGACCCGCGCATTGATTTCGAGACGCGGGGGTAACGCATGGCCCTTTCCCCGATCAGTCAACGCCGTCTGCGCAATTTCCGCGCCAACCGCCGGGCGGTGTGGGCGCTGATGCTGTTCGCGCTGCTGTTCGGCCTGTCGCTGATGGCCGAGGTGCTGGCCAACGACAAGCCGCTGCTGGTGCAGTATCGCGGGCAATATTACATGCCCTTCCTGAAGTTCTACCCCGAAACCGCCTTTGGCGGCGATTTCCAGACCGAAGCCGGCTACCGCGACCCCGAAGTGCAATGCCTGATCGTGGCGGCGGGCAGTGCCGCGTGCTGGGACGACCCGGCGGCGGTGCTGGCCGAGGCCAGGGGCGGCAGCGTGGCCGGGGTGGCGATCACGCCCGGCTGGATCGTCTGGCCCCCGATCCCCTAC
>CAYQPD010000076.1:5220-11269 GCA_964419305.1 uncultured Rhodobacter sp. | reverse complement strand
GGCCGCGCCTGCCTGCCCCCGGCAGGCGCGAATTGCGCCCGCCAGGCAGGCGCGGTCCGATTCTCAATGCCTCGGCCAAGCCCAACCCTCCTTGCCTTGCGGCCTTTGGCCTACAGGCAAGCGACCGGGCGTCCTTGCCCCGCAAGGCCGCTGTTCCGGTCCCGGGACCCAAATACCAGGGCTTGGCGCGGGGTGGCGTCTTCCGCAAACCGCATCCTGCATCAAATCTTGAAAAGCAAGGTTGGGGGCACAAGCAGCGGCACCCCCAGCACCCGCTCCAGTGCCGCGCGGTCCAAAACACCCTCGCGCAGCAGGGTGGCGGGGCCGTCCAGCGACACGATGCTCGATGCCACCCCCAGCGGGCAGGGACCGCCGTCAAGGATGGCCGCGATCCGCCCGCCAAGGGCGACGCGAACCTGATCGGGCAGGGTCGGGTCAAGGCCACCCGAAGGGTTGGCCGAAGGCACCGCCAGCGGCCCGCCGAACGCCGCAAGCAAAGCCCGCGCCACCGGGTGGGCGGGCACCCGCAGCGCGATGTTGGCCAAGCCCCCGCTGACCTGCGCGGCCAAACCCGCCGCCCGATGACGCGGCAGCACCAGGGTCAGCGGTCCGGGCCAGAAGGCGCCGGCCAGCGCCTCGGCGCGCGCGTCAAAGATGGCAAGGTCGCGGGCGGCGGTCAGATCGGACACCAGCACGATCAGCGCCTTGGTCGCAGGTCGCCCCTTGGCCGCGAAGATGCGCGTCACGGCTTTGTTCGAGCGCGCGTCGCCGGCCAGCCCGTAAACCGTCTCGGTCGGCAGCGCCACCAGCCCGCCCGCGCGCAGAAGGACGCAGGCGCGGGCAATCCCTTCGGCAGAAGCGGGCAGGTCTTCGGTCATCATCATGGTTTGACGCAGCGTTGGCCTTGCTGGCGGCGGCCCTTGCTTTACCTTCGGGGCACAATGCCGTCACATAGCCGCGCGCGCGGCCTTTGCCAAGCGCACCAAGGAGGTCTCATGCCCTACCGTGCCCCGATCAGCGATTTCCGGTTTGTGCTCGACCACG
Organism: uncultured Rhodobacter sp.; assembly: GCA_964419305.1. GTDB lineage: Bacteria > Pseudomonadota > Alphaproteobacteria > Rhodobacterales > Rhodobacteraceae > CAYQPD01. The sequence goes on along the minus strand of CAYQPD010000076.1, from coordinate 10,225 downwards.
TGGTAAACTTCGGGCAGGTCACTGCGACCGCGCGCTTCGCCGAGGCCACCCCGGAAACCGTCGAGGCGATCCTGACCGAAGCGGCGCGGCTGGCGGAAAACGTGCTGGCACCGTTGCAGCGCGCGGGCGACCGCAACCCGGCGCGGCTGGAAAACGGGGTGGTGCGCACCTCGCCCGGCTTTGCCGCAGGCTACCGTGCGATTGTCGAAGGCGGCTGGGTGTCGATTGCCGCCAGCCCCGAATTTGGTGGCATGGGCCTGCCGATGGCGCTGACCACGGCGGTCAACGAGATGATGGGCTCGGCCTGTCTGTCGTTGCAGCTTAACCCCTTGATGACGCAAGGCCAGATCGAGGCGCTGGAACATCACGCCAGCCCGGCGCTGAAAGCGCTTTATATCCCCAAGCTGATCTCGGGCGAGTGGTGCGGCACGATGAACCTGACCGAACCACAGGCCGGCAGCGATGTGGGCGCGCTGCGCACCAGCGCCACGCCCAACGGCGACGGCAGTTATGCGATCACCGGGCAGAAGATCTTCATCACCTGGGCCGACAACGATTTCACCGCCAATGTCTGCCACCTGGTGCTGGCGCGGCTACCCGATGGGGCGGCGGGCACCAAGGGCATCAGCCTGTTCATGGTGCCGAAGTTCATTCCCGATGCGGCGGGCAACCCCGGCGCGCGCAACCGCCTGGCGGTGGTCAGCCTCGAGCACAAGCTGGGCCTGCACGGCTCGCCCACCGCGGTGATGCAGTATGACGGGGCGACCGGCTGGCTGGTGGGCGAGGCGCATCACGGCATGGCAGCGATGTTCACCATGATGAACAATGCCCGGCTCGGGGTCGGGGTGCAGGGCATTGCGGTGGCCGAGGCGGCGTTTCAACTGGCCCTTTCCTATGCCAGCGAGCGCAAGCAGGGCCGCACGCCGGTGGACGGCGCGGGGGCGATCATCGACCATGCCGATGTGCGCCGGATGCTGGGGCAGATGAAGGCGGAAATCTTTGCCGCCCGCGCCATGGCGCTGTCGTGCGCGGTGGCAACCGACATGGCGCGCGCGACGGCCGATCCGGCGTGGCAGGCCCGCGCCGCGCTGCTGACCCCGATCGTCAAGGCCTACGGCACCGATATCGGCTGCGCGGTGGCCGACATGGGGGTGCAGGTGCATGGCGGCATGGGCTTCATCGAGGAAACCGGGGCGGCGCAATATCTGCGCGACGTGCGGGTGACCGCGATCTACGAAGGCACCAATGGTATTCAGGCGATGGATCTGGTGGGCCGCAAGATGAGCGATGGCGGCGAGGCGGCTTACCGTCTGATCGAGGAAGTTCAGGCCCAGGCGGTGGCGGCGCGCGCGTTGTTCCCCAACATGGCGACGGCGGTGTGGAACGCCGCCGAAGCGCTGCGCGAGGCGACCGAGGGCCTGGTGGCGCAGCCGATGAACGATCGCTTTGCCGGGGCGGTGGCTTATCTGCGCGCCTTTGCGCTGGTGCTGGGGGGGCATTACCATCTGCGCGCGGCGCTGGCGGACGGCGCGCGGGCACCCCTGGCGCGGCTGGCGATCAAGCGGCTGCTGCCGGAACATGGCGCTCTGCTGGCGCAGGTGCGCGAGGGGGCGGCCGGGCTTTATGCGCTGACGCCCGCGCTGCTGCTGGCATGAACGCCGCTGCCATCCGCAGCGTCTTCGCCACCCCACCCGCCGAGGGCGCTGCGGTCAAGATTGCCGAAGGGGTGCTGTGGCTGCGGCTGCCGCTGCCGATGGCGCTGGATCATGTCAACGTCTTCGCGCTGGACGACGGCGACGGCTGGACCGTGATCGACACCGGCTTTGACACCCGCCGGGGCCGTGCGATCTGGCAGACATTGCTGGCCGGACCGCTGGCGGGTCGACCGGTGCGCCGGGTGGTGGTGACCCATTTCCACCCCGATCACGTCGGGCTGGCGGGCTGGTTTCAGGCGATGGGGGCCGAGCTGGTCACCACCCGCACCGCCTGGCTTTACGCCCGGATGCTGACGCTGGACGTGCAGCCCCTGCCGGTGCCCGAAATCATCGCGTTCTGGCGTGCCGCCGGGATGGAACCCGCGACGCTGGCGCAGCGCGCAGCCGAGCGCCCGTTCAACTTCTGCGACGTGGTGGCCCCGCTGCCGCTGGGCTTTACCCGGATCGTCGAGGGCGACATCCTGACCATGGCGGGGCGGCGCTGGCAGGTGCGGATGGGCGATGGCCACGCCCCGGAACACGCCACCTTCTGGAGCCTTGACGATGATCTGGTGCTGGGGGGCGATCAGTTGCTGCCCTCGATTTCGGCCAATATCGGGGTCTATCCGACCGAGCCCGAGGCCGATCCGCTGGCGGACTGGCTGGCAAGCTGCCGCAGCTTTCAGCCGCACGCGCATGACCGGCACCTGATCCTGCCCGGCCACAAGCTGCCGTTCCAGGGTCTGCCACAGCGGTTGCGCCAGATGATCAAGGGCCACGAGGTGGCACTCGGGCGCTTGCAGACCCATCTTGCCATGCCGCACACCGCGGTCGAGTGCTTTCCCGTGCTGTTCCCCCGCCCGATTGGCGAGGCGACCTACGGCATGGCGCTGGTCGAGGCGGTGGCGCATCTCAACTATCTGCTGGCCCGCGAGTTGGTCACGCGCGAGGCCCGCGCTGACGGCGCGTGGCTGTGGCGCAGCACCTGAACCGCCGCAATCCCGGCGTGACAGGCCGGGATTAATACGCTAGCAAGGCGCGGCGTCTCGAAGCGCTGCTGTCATACCTTATTTCCAGGAAAGCCCATGCGCCGCCCGATCCTGTGCCTTGCCCTGTTGCTGACCCTTGCTGCTTGCGGCGCGAAATCGGTCTGGGCCCCCGACGCCGATGTGGCGCGGGCGGCTTACGCCGCAGATACCCCGCCTTCGGTCACGCTGTTCACGGTGCTTAACAAGCGCAGCCACGGCGGGGCTCATTCGGGGCTGCTGATCAACGGCACGCAACGGGTGATGTTCGATCCGGCCGGCAGTTGGCACCACCCGGCGCTGCCCGAACGCAACGATCTGTTCTACGGCATGACCGACAAGATGGTGAATTTCTACATCGACTACCACTCTCGCGAAACCTTTGATGTGCTCGAGCAGACCGTGCCGGTGTCGCCCGAAGTGGCGGCACTGGTGATGCAGCGGGCAACGGCCCACGGCGCGGTGCCCAAGGCGCTGTGCGCCAGCTCGATCTCGGACATTCTGCGCGGGGTGCCGGGGTTCGAGGCGGTGCCGAACACCTTTGCCCCGAAAAAGCTGGTGGCGGCGTTCGAGATCATGCCCGGCATGAGCAGCCGCCTGATCACCGATACCGATGCCGACAACAACCATGGCGTGCTGCTGGTGCAGGCGGGCGATCCGCGGCTGGACTGACGACGCGGGGCGGCGGTCGGCAAGTGAGCCCCAGGGAGTCCGGGCCATGGCGATGCGCGTAGAAATCAGGTCCGGCCTGCCCCCGACCCTGCGCCGCGAAGCGGCGGCGCTTTACTGGCAGGCGTTCGGCGGCAAGCTGGGCCGGGTGATGGGGCCGGACCGGCGGGCGCTTGCCTATCTTGCCCGGGTGATCCGCGAGGACCATTGCTTTGCCGCGCTTGATCGCGACGGCGCGCTGCTGGGGATCGCCGGGTTCAAGACCCCCGACGGGGGGTTTGCCGATGGTGGCCCGGCGGATCTGCGCGCGGTTTACGGTGTGGCCGGCGCCTTGTGGCGCGCCGGGCTGATCCGGTTGTTGCAGAACGAAGTCGATAACGAGCGCTTTCTGATCGATTCGATCTGCGTGGCACCCGCCATGCGCGGGCGCGGCATCGGCACGGCACTGGTCGAGGCCCTGTGTGCCGAGGGCAGCCGACGCGGCTATCCCGCGATCCGGCTGGATGTGGTGGCGACCAACCTGCGCGCCCGCGCCCTTTACGAGCGCCTTGGCTTTGAAGCGACCGGCACCGCCACCCTCGGCCTGCTGCGCCATGTTTTCGGCTTTTCAACCGCGACGGCCATGGCCCGGCCGCTGCGCTGATTTCATCTTCGCCCAAATATCCTCGCCAAAGGCGGCTTTCAGCCGGGCCGGGTCGGCGCGCTCTGGGTTGCGGGCAGCACGACGGCGCGGCGCAGCGCGGCTTCGTCACCACAGCCCGCGATCACCACCACCGACAGGCCAAGGGTGATCAGCAGGTCCGCGCCATCACGGCGAAACACCGGCTGGCCCGGCCAGGCGCTCAGATCAATCGTGTCCTCGGGGTGCCAGTCGGTGATTTCGCACACCCCGCCCCAGGCGATATGATAGCTGACCCCGCCCGAACCACCCGTGATCACATTTTCGCCCGACCCGACAAAAATCCGATCCTTGCCACTGCCCGAGACCACCCGGTTGCGCCCCGCCCCGGTGTGAATCGTTGAACTGTGATCGCCATCCGTGATCACATCGTTGCCGGTGCCACCGTAAATCGTGTTGAAGCCGTCTCCGCCCGTGATCACGTCGTCGCCCGGCCCGCCGTCCAGCGTGTCGCGCCCATTACCGCCGCGCAGGGTATCGTTGCCCGCGCCGCCGTAGAAGGCGTGTGCGTCGTTGCGGCGCGAGGATTGCGCGATCAGCCGGTCGTTGCCCGCACCGCCCGCGAAAGTGGCGCCGGCATAGACCGGGCCGGTCATCACGTCGCCCGCGTTGCTGCCGGTGACATGCACCGGCACCCGCTCGGACGACTCGAAGGTGATCGCGCTGTCGGGGTGGGCGACGATGCGCAGCACCTTGCCTGAGGTGCGGTCGGCCTCGCTGCGCGACACCACCGTGCCGATCCGGACGGTTTCGATATTGGCAGGCACCTGCAGGGTATGGCCGTCGGGCCCGGCCAGATACCACAGCGTGTCATGGCCGCCGTCGGGGTGCTCATTGATGTGCTCGGCGGCCGCGCCGTAAGCCCAGTAGTTGTTGTCGCCATTGCCGCCCGCCAGCACCACCGAGCCGTCCATCGCCAGCATCGCGTTGACCCCATC
>CAYQPD010000076.1:0-5120 GCA_964419305.1 uncultured Rhodobacter sp. | reverse complement strand
GCGATCACGTCATAGACATGCTCTTCGCCGTTGGGGTGCCGGAAGTAGCGGTATTGCGTGAGGCCGGGCACCGAGGGACGCACCGATAACGTGCCGAACACCGCAGTCAGAGGCGATTTCGTGTCGTCATAGGCGCCAAAACCGGGGTCGATCAGCGGCAGCAGGCTTTGGCCGGAAACCCATTCGGCGCGTGGCGGCAGACCGGCCAGATCGAGGATGGTTTTCGGCACATTGTGCAAGCTGACCGGCAGATCAACCACCTGCCCGCCCGGCATGGCGGCGTGCCAGATACCCAGTGGCACATGGGCGGCGCTGTCCCACTGACTCATCTTGTGGAAACTGTCGTGGGTGCCCAGGTTGAAGCCGTTGTCCGACAGCAGCAACACGGTGGTGTTCTGCCCAAGGCGCGAGGCGCGCAACGCGTCCATGAAGCGCCCGATCTCGAAATCGACATGGCTGCAAGCGGCGAAATAGCCGCGCACCACCTGACGCCAGGCCTCGTCGCCGGCCTTTTCCGGGGTCCACTGGCCGTTGGCAATATAGGCGGCCTCATAGACCGCCATGCCGGGCTGCGGGCCGAACTGATCTTCGGGATGGGCGCAGGTTGGCCAGCGGATCGCGGCTGCGTCATACATCTGATAAAAGCGGTCGGGGCAGACCAGATTGTAATGCGGGTGTTTGAAGCCAAGCTGAATCAGGTGGCGACGCGCGGGGTCGGCACGGGTCAGATAGTCGATCGCGTTCTGCGCCACCGAGTGATCGTAAAAGGTGTGATCACAACTGCCGTCATCCTCGGGGTGGTTGATCCCGGTGATCCCCGGCCCCTTGTCAAGGTAGTCATGCGCCCCGCGCCGACGCCCCTTTTCCACCGCCTCGGCATCCTCGTGAAACAGGATACGGCTGTAGTCGCGCGGCATCGGCTTGTAGTTGGCGTCGGTCTTGCCGGTGGTAAAGGTGCGAAACCCGGCCCGGCGCAGATCGAAGGCCCAGCTTGCCGTGGGCGGCAGCACATCGCGCCAGAAGCGGTTGAGATCGACCAGCCCGGTGCGGAACGGCGACAGGCCGGTGGCAAGCTCGGCCCGGCACGGGGCGCACAGCGGCACCGTGGCATAGGCGTTGGCAAAGCGGGTGCCGTCGGCCATCAGCCGGTCGATGTTGGGGGTCTGGATCGTGACGCCAAACGCCTTGCGCCAGGTGAAGACATCAATCATGTCGTCGATCCAGATGACGCAGATATTGCCCGCGCGGGCGGTATCCGGATCAAAGCCCATGCCGCGCCCTTTCCTGCCAAAGGGCAATTGCGCCGCTTAGAGCCACATCTTGAGCCTGTGCCAGAAGATTCTGCCCCGGCCAGATCAGCACGTCGCTCAGCGCAAAGGCACCGAGCTTGTTGCGCAACCCGCCACGCGCGCCACGGCAGGCGATGAACAGATCGGCCGGCCCGACCGTGGCAAGGCCGGTGCCCGCGCTCACCGCCGCCCCGCCATTGGCCGCAAGCCACGCCTGACCATCGTCCAGCGCCAGCAGCACCAGCGTCACCTGATCGGCGGCTCCTTCGAGTTGCAACAGCAACCGGGTGTCACCACCTTTCTGCCCCAGCCGCAGATCGGCACCCTTGGCGTCAAGAAAGAACGACCCGTCAGCCCCCTGCGGTTGCAGCGCAAACAGGGTGCGCGCCTCGGGCAGGCCGGCCTTGAAGATCAGCCCCAGCGTCAGACAGGCGGCGTCGGCCAGCGCGTCGGCCAACAGCAGCCCACCGTTCACCTCGGCGTCAAAGCGCAGCGCCCCGTGGCGATAGGTGGTGCCCGACGGGTTGGCGGCCACCGCATGTGCCACGCAGGACGCGGTGCCGTGGGCACGCCAACCAAGAACCCGGGCGGGGTCCTGCGGCGCAAACTCCAGATCATCGGGATCGGCGGTCAGCCAGTTCGGCGCAGGGGCGGCAACCGGCGCAGGGTCAAGCCGCACCAGCGCGCCGGGTGGCAAAATGCCCGCATAGCGCAGCGCCGTCATGCCTGCCCCCGGCGCAGCGGCAGCGCGGCAGGATAGGCCCAGCGGTGCAGCAAGGCCCCGCCCGACCGGCTGGGGGCCGACCATTGGTCACGCACCGCGCCGCAACTTGCCGCCCCGCAGGCATAGTGCAGTGCGACCTCCGGCCCGTCGGGCACCCGGTCACAGGCCAGGATCAGGCTTTGCGGATCGTCGGGGGCAAGCGTCACGGCGGTGATCTGCACCGGCTTTGCGGTGCCCGAAAGGCTGAAGCCGCAGGCCGCGCCAGCCCCAAACGGATCGGCCGCGTCGATCACCAGATCGGCCAGCGCGCGGGCGGTGACGCGGATCGTCTTGCCCTGATGTTCGGCCAGCAGCAGCAGCGGGCAGAACCACGATTCCCGCCTTGTCAGAGCCACAATGGCGTGGGCATCCATCTCCGCCTGACGCCGGCGACCGGCATCGGTCGGTCGCGCAAAGCGGGTTTGCTCGAACATGTAACCGGGGGCGGGCAGGGCCACGCTGTGGTCGCCGTGGCTCCACGCCAGTTCCCAGGCCCCAAAGGCAGCGGCCTGCGGGGCGGCGGCGTCAAACGGCAGCAGAAAGATCGGTCGTTGCAGATTGCGCGCCGCCAAGTCGCGCTCGATCTGGCGCATCAGGGCGCGCATGGCAGCGGCAAAGGCGGCGGGGGTGTTGCGGATATCCTCGGGGCCATAGTCAAGGCTGACCGCCAGCACCTTCGGGCGCTTGCCCAAGGCGGCGGCGGCGGTCACCAGATTGTCAAGCGCCACCAGGAAGTTGGCGTAGGCCACGCCGTGCCCCAGATCGGTCGCACTGGCCGACCCATCGGTTTCGGCGCGCACCAGAAACAGCGGCAGACCGCGCAAGGCAGCGCGCCGCCAACCAAGCAGGGTATCGGCGATCAGCGCGTCGCGGCTGCAATGCGGGATGCGCTGCAAACCGGCGGTGGGTTGGGCGGTGCCGGTGCCCTCCAGCCCGACCGATCCGATGTCATCACCGGGAGCGAGGATATGATAGCCAAACCCCGGCGGACCGTCATTGAACCCGGCGCGCCGCGCGCCACCCAGGCTGAGCAAGGCTTGCAGCGGGCCGGGGGCTGAGGCGATGATATCGCCCCCGGCCACCGGGCGCTGGTATTCGCGCGGGCCAAGATCAGGCTCTAACAAAGCCGAAAACCGCAGCCAGTCGCCTTCGGCGCGCAGATGCCAGGCATCGATGTCGCCCAGATGGTCGGCCACGTCCAGCGCCGCGCCCGGCAGCGCCAGCCGCGCGCGCAGATCGGCCAGCACGGTATCCGACAGCCGCAGCGTCAGGCCGGTGGCGTCATAGGTCACCACATCGCCATTCTCGGCGCGGATCAGCACACCACTGTCCGGCCCGATCGCAGGCACAAAGGGGTCATCGGGCATGACGGCGGTTCCTTGTCATCGCACCCGGGTTCGCACGGCGGCGCCGGCCTATCTGCCGCCAATGCCGCCGCCCGGTCAAGACCCGCCGCCTATTGTGCCGCGCGGTGTTCCAGCGACAGACCTTTGGCGGTGCGGTCGGCGAATCCCTTCCAGTAGGTGTGGGCGGCGGTCGGCGCCCCTGCGGCATCGCGGTCGATCACGCCGGCCTGCGCATCCTCGACCAGGGTCAGATAGTCGGTCATGCTTGCATCGCCCTTCAGCAATGCGCCAAAATAAGCGGTGGTGAAGTGTTCGGCGATATTGTTCATCCGCACGTTATCCCAGACCGCATCGATGTAGTGTTCGGCCGGGATGAAATCGAGGTTCGCCGCTGGTGCCCAGGATTCGACCGGGGCCGGAATTGGCGCGCCGGCGTTGTGGTTGGCCCCATGAAAGGTCAAAAGATAGCGCTCGCTGTTCACCGCCTCTTCAAAGATTTTGCGGGTGCCGTCCTCATAGCCCGCCACATCGTCCTGATCGCCGGCGATGTACAGCATCGGCGTCTTGATACCGGCCAGCCCGGCAGCATCCCAGAACCCGGCGGCGCGACCCCAGGGCGCAAAGGCCACCACCGCCTTGATCCGCGCATCGGGCAGGGCGTTGTGGGTGGCAGTTCCTGCCATGTGAACCTTCAGCGTGCCCGCAGGTGCGCCCCATTCCAGTCGGGTGCTGGCCTCGGTCACGCCGCCACCGGCCAGAATGACCGCGCCATAGCCGCCCATCGAATAGCCGATCAGCCCGGTATGCGCGGTATCGACCAGCCCCGACAGGAACGAGGCCGGGTCATGCGACAGCGACTCGATCTGGTTCAGCACGAAAAGCTGATCCAGCGGCCGGTTGACCAGGGTGCTGCCGAAGGCGGCCTGATTGTCATAGGTGCTGTCGGTATGGTCGATTGCCACCGTGACATAACCTTTGCTGGCCAGGTTTTCGCCCAGATCGCTCATCAGAAAGCGGTTGCCGGGGTAGCCATGCGAGATCAGCACCAAGGGGTAAGGCCCGGCACTGGCATCTACCGGCGCATCGCGCTGCGCCGAACCCCAAAGCGCGACCATGGTCTTGCCGTCGCGGATGAGCACGTCTTGGTAGGGCTGGCTGCCGGGCAGCGCCTTGGGGCCGGTGGCGGGATACCAGACCTCGAGCTTCAACGGCCGGTCGTAGTTCGGCAGGGCGGCCCCTTCCTTCACCGCCAGAATGTCGATCTGGTCGCGGTTCACCACGTCAAGCGTCCGCACCCCCACCGCATGGGGCCCCGGTGCGGCGAGCTCCGGCGCGTCGGCGCGGATCAGATCGATCCGGTTGTCATACGATGGCGTGGCTTCGGCTGCGGCCATGCCCACGCAGGCAAGCAGCGTCGCGGTGATCAGGGTTTTCATCAGCAGTTTCCTTTTGCGTTTGCCGGATCGGCTGGCCCACCGTTATGTTATGGGGAAAAATATTTCTGCGACCAGTGCTATTTCGGCTTGACCTCGGTGGGCAGCCGACTATTTAGCTGAATGAACGTTCATTCTCGGTGGTTTTACCCGATTGACCAGCGGAAAGCCAATGACAGCCCCGATTCCTGCCGCCGACCTGCGCTCTGCCCAAATTCTGGGCAGCATTCGCAAGACCTTTGCCGAAAAGGGCTTTGACGGTGCGTCGATGCAGGATCTGGCGCGCGCG
>CAYQPD010000075.1:0-11462 GCA_964419305.1 uncultured Rhodobacter sp. | reverse complement strand
CCGCGTCGAACCTGGTCGTATCACGGTCGGCGGCGGCGGCGGCAGCTGCTGCGGCGGCGGCATCTGCGGCGGCCTTGGCTGCGGCGGCGGCTTCTTCTTCGGCGGCCTTGGCGGCAGCGGCGGCGGCCGCTTCGGCGGCCTTCACTTCTGCGGCGGCCTTTTCAGCCGCGGCGGCTTCCTGAATCGCCTTCTGCGCCGGGACATAGCTGAACTGGTAGTAGCCGCCCGCTGCAAGCAGAACCACAACCGCGCCGATGATGATATTCTTGTTCATGTCGAATTCTCCTGTGACCGGTCGAAGGAAACGGCCAAGGCGTTCGCATGACAGAAAACACCGCCGATGAAAAGTCCGGCGTGGCAATCGGGGCGCGAATTCGGCACCCGGCGCGCGATCGAAGGACGGTGTGCCGCGCGGCTGCGAATGCGGGTTGAACTGTGCGCGTCGGGCGTCTATTTTGCGCGGGCTTGACGTCAATGACCAAAGGAACACCACCATAGCCCGCAGACCCCACAATGCCCCGCCGCAACGCGAAACCGGCCCTCGGATCAACGAGCGCATTCGCAACCCGGAAATCCGCCTGATCGGGGCCGAAGGCGAGAATGTGGGCATCGTGTCGCCCTCGCGGGCGATGGCAATGGCACAGGAGGTCGGGCTGGATCTGGTCGAAATCTCGCCCAATGCCGAACCGCCGGTCTGCAAGATCATGGATTTCGGCAAATACAAGTATGAGCAGCAAAAGCGCGAGGCCGAGGCCCGCAAGAAGCAGCACATCATCGAGACCAAGGAAATCAAGTTCCGCCCCGGCACCGACATCCATGACTACGATGTCAAGATGCGCTCGGTGCTGAAGTTTCTCGAAGACGGCGACAAGGTCAAGGTGACGTTGCGCTTTCGCGGCCGCGAAATGGCGCACCAGGGGCTGGGGCTGGAGCTTCTGAACCGGGTCGCGGCGGATGTCGGCGAGGCCGGCAAGATCGATTCGATGCCGCGCCTTGAAGGCCGCCAGATGGTGATGATGATCGGGCCGAAATAAAAGGCTCGGTGCCACGCCGCCCCCCCGCCTGGTCTGGCGCGTGGCCTCCGAGGCTCGCACGGTTGCCGCAAACCCGGAAAACTCCGCGCCCGGCAAAGGGGTGTCAGTGGCTCGCTCGGGGGATGGTGGCGGAGGAGGTGGGAGTCGAACCCACGGTGGGCTTGCACCCACGTCGGTTTTCAAGACCGATGCAATAGACCACTCTGCCACTCCTCCGGCGGGCAACTGTTAGCGGGGGTCGCGTGATTCTGAAAGGGCCGATGGGGTTGGTCTTTTACGCGAACAGGTCGTGACACAACTCCAGCGCGTCGATCAGCACATCGACCTCGGCCTTGGTGTTGTAAAGTGCGAACGAGGCGCGGCAGGTGGCGGTAAGCCCGAGATGGGTCAGCAGCGGCATCGCGCAATGGGTGCCCGCGCGCACCGCGACTCCCCTTTTGTCGAGCACGGTCGAGATGTCGTGCGGGTGCGCACCACCTTGCAGGGTGAACGAAAAGATCGCGCCCTTGTCGGCGGAATCACCCTGCACGTTCAGCCAGTTCAGCCCCGCCAGCCGGGTGCGCGCATAGTCACGCAAGACGCGCTCGTGCGCCCCGATCGCGTCCATCCCCAGCCCCATCAGGTATTCCAGCGCCACCCCCAGCCCGATCTGCTGCACGATCCCCGGGGTGCCCGCCTCAAACCGCATCGGCGGATCGGCGTAGGTGACAGACTCGCGCGCAACCTCGCGGATCATGTCGCCGCCACCCAGAAACGGGCGCATCTCGGCCATCCTCGCAGATTTGATGAAGATCGCCCCGGAACCGCTTGGCCCATATAGCTTATGCCCAGTTATCGCATAGAAATCGCAGCCCATGGCGGCCACGTCAACCGGCAGATGCACCGCCCCCTGACTGCCATCGACCAGCACCGGCACCCCGCGCGCCTGCGCGCCAGCGCAGATCGCCGCAACATCAACGACGGTGCCCAACACATTGGACATATGGGTAATTGCGACCAGCCGGGTGCGTGGGGTGATGGCATCCAGCACCGCCTGCGGGTCAAGATCACCCTGGGCATCAACCTCGACCCATTTCAGCACCACGCCCTGCCGCTCGCGCAGAAAGTGCCAGGGCACAATGTTGGCGTGATGCTCCATGATCGACAGCACGATCTCGTCGCCCGGTTGCAGCCGCGGCGCGGCCCAGGCGTAGGACACCAGATTGATCCCCATGGTCGAGCCGGTGGTAAACACGATCTCGTCCTCGGAGGGGGCATGCAGGAACCGCGCCACGATCCCGCGCACCGCCTCGTAATGCTCGGTGGCGATATTGGAAAGCGTGTGCAAGCCACGGTGAACGTTGGCATATTCATGCGCATAGGCGGTCGTTACCGCGTCGATCACGACCTGCGGCTTTTGCGCCGAAGCCCCGTTGTCAAGATAGACCAGCGGCTTGCCGTTGACCTGTCGCGCCAGGATCGGGAAATCACGCCGGACCTCGGTCACATCATACATTGCTAAGCCCCCACAAACAGGGCGAGCCCGAAAGCCAGCCCCAGCACCATGACCACCAGCGTCGCCAGAACGCCGACAAACACCAGCCCCAGCGATTTGAAGCCGTGCAGTTCGGCGACAAAATTGGTCAGCAGCCAGAAGAACAGCGCGACCGTGGCAAGGCCGATCAGATCGGCCAGCAGCGGTGCCACCGCATAGGCCACCAGTTGCACCGCCTGCAATCCCAGCAGCACGAACTGCAACCACACCACCAGGATCAGCGCATCATCAAAGCGCCCGTGCCCGCCGCGCCAGCGCCCGACCCGATAAACCGCCACGACGGCCACCACCATGAACCCGGCCTGAAGCAGCGCGGTGCGCAGGGGGCTGGCGATTGCTGCAGCGAAAAAGCTTTGCACATCGGCTGGTTGCATGGCAAAGCTCAGGTGAACCATCAGGGTCGAAAGCACCGCCGCCAGGCCAAGCCCCAGCCACCCCACCGAGGGCGGCAGGCGCAGCGCGATGACCTGACGCGCCCCGTCGCGAGGGCGCTTCAGGCTGAGCCGCGCAAGCGCAAGCAGGGTGAAAAGGGTCTGGTTCAAACTGTGCTTTCCACCTCGATCAGCGCGGCCAACCAAAGCCACAAAAACAGTGCCAGCACCAGCCCCGCGATCACCCCCGGCATCATGCCGTAAGCCAAGAAGCCGCGCACCAGCGCCTGCCCCAGCAGCACCGGCGCAATTGCCAGCAACGCCCAGAACAGCGCAAGGCGCGCGCCATAGCCGCTGCCCCGGCCGCCGAAAGCCCGCGCTACCAGATGGCTGAGCGCCGCCAGAGCGTAAGCCAGCAGCGGCAGCAGAAACAGCGTCGCCAGCGCCGCCCCGCCGATCCGGGCATCCAGCGGGCGGCTGGGGTCAAGCGCCGCCGCACGCACCAGACCCGGCCCTTGTGCCACAAGATTGAAGGCGCAGGCTGCCAGCAGCAGCGCCACCGCCCGATCCTCGCGCACCCCCTGATCCAGCTTGCGCCGGATCACCGCGCGCGGATGCAGGTAACTGGCCAGAATGTCGCTACTGATCGCCATTCAGCGCGCGCCTTCTCCGTCGTGCTCGGCCAGCCAGCTTTCCAGCCGCTGCCTGATGTTTTCGGCAATCGCGGGGTCGTCGATCTCGGCCATCGCCTCGGCCAGAAAGGCCAGCACCAGCAGCGCCTGCGCCGCCTTCATCGGCACCCCGCGCGAGCGCAGATAGAACAGGGTGTTCTCGTCGATCGCACCGACCGTCGAGCCGTGGCTGCATTTCACGTCGTCGGCATGAATCTCAAGCTCGGGCTTGGCCAGAAACTGGCTGTCGCCGTCCAGCAGCAAGGCCTGGCTGATCTGATAGCCGTCGGTCTTTTGCGCGCCGGGGCGAACCAGGATCTTGCCCTGAAACACCCCGACCGCACCATTCTTGAGCACCTTCTTGAACACCTGACGGCTTTCGCAGCGCTCGGCGGCGTGGGTGATGAACACCGTGTCGTCATGGTGAAAACGGCCATCGCCCATCGCGGCCCCGGCGACATGCGCCACCGCGTCGCAGCCGGCAAGGTCCACCACCACCTCGTTGCGGGTCAGCAGGCCATTGGCCGTCAGGGTAAAGGATTTGAACCGGGCAGCCGCACCCAGACGGGCAAAGACATGGGTCACGGCGCGGCGCTCGGGGTCGCGCCCCTGCGCCCGCACATGGTGAAACCGCGCCCCGTCGCCGACGTCGACCTCAAGCACCGAATTGAACCGCGCCGCCGCCGGGCCGCTTTCCAGAAGGGTCAGATCGGCCCCCGCCTCGATCTTGATGCAATGATGCAAGATCACGTCAGAACCATCTGATTTACGGCGGTAAATCAAGGATACCGGACGATCCGCCCGAGCCGTGACCCGGATCAGCACGCCATCGCTGGCAAAGGCGGAATTGAGCGCGGCAAAGGGGCGCGGCACCGGCATCTGACCCTGTGCCTCAAGCGCGCCGTAAAGCCCCTGCGCCCAGTGGATGTCGGCCCCGCCCGCGCGACCCAGAGGCTCGATCTCGACCCCGGCCAGCTTCGGGTCATCCGAGTTTGCCGCATCGAACACGCCATCAACAAATACCAGCCGCAGCCGGTCGATGCCGGAAAAAGCCTCGGCCCCGGCGCGGTTGTCGAGCGTCGCCGCCGCCGCCTCGGGCGCGTTCAGCGTGGCGCTATCGGTGAAGCGCCAGTATTCGTCGCGCCGCCCCGGCAACCCCAGCACCGCAAGGCGCGCCAGCGCCTCGGCCCGTGCCGCCCCCAGCCAGCCACCGCCGTCGGGCAGCGCCAGCCCGGCAATCCGCGCGCCCAGCGCATCCTGTTTTGCCGCCACCACTGCCATCACTGCTCCTCGGCCAGAAGATCGGCATAACCGTTCTGCTCGACCTCCAGCGCCAGTTCCGGCCCGCCGCTGCGGATGATCCGCCCGTCGGCCATGATATGCACGAAATCAGGTGCGATATGGTCCAGAAGCCTTTGATAATGCGTGATCACCAGAAACGCCCGCCCGGCGTCGCGCAGCGCGTTGACACCCTCGGCCACCAGTTTCATGGCGTCGACATCCAGCCCGCTGTCGGTTTCATCCAGAATGCACATGCGCGGCTCGAGCATGGCCATTTGCAGGATTTCGTTGCGCTTTTTCTCGCCGCCGGAAAAGCCCACGTTGACCGGGCGTTTCAGCATCTCGGCGTCGATCTTCAGCGCCTTGGCCTTGGCGCGGATGACCTTGAGAAACGCGCCCGCGCTCAGTTCCGGCTCGCCCCGGGTCTTGCGCTGCGCGTTCACCGCAGTGCGCAGGAAGGTCATGTTTCCGACGCCGGGAATTTCGACCGGATACTGGAAGGCCAGAAACAGCCCCGCCGCCGCGCGGGCCTCGGGTTCCATCGCCAAGAGATCAGCCCCGTCCAGCGTGGCGCTGCCTGCCGTCACCCGGTAGCCGTCCTTGCCCGCCAGCACGTAGCTGAGCGTCGATTTGCCCGAGCCGTTCGGCCCCATGATGGCATGCACCGACCCGGCCTTGACCGACAGGCTGAGCCCCTTGAGGATGACTTTATCCTCTTCCTCAAGTTTGACGTGCAGGTTATTGATTTCAAGCATCATTCAGATTCCGTCCATGGGTTTTCGGCAGCATCACTGCGGCAGGATCAGCAGGTTCTGGTTGTGTTGAAAGCGCCGCCCCTCGTGGGCCAGCCGGTAGCCCTGCGCTTCGATCCAGGCCAGAAAATCGGTGCGGTTATCGTGTTCGAGTTCAAGAAAGATCGCCGGGTGGCAGGCGGCAATGGTGGCTTCCAGCCCGCGCAGCGCAGCCATTTCCATGCCCTCGACATCAATCTTGATGAAATCCACCCGCCGCCCGGCCAGCATCGCGTCGCCGGTTCGCACCGCAATGCCGCCCTCGCCCGCGCCTGCCACCAGCCGCGTCGCGCCCAGATTGTTGTCGTGCAGTTGCAACTGCAACCCGGTCTGGTCGCGGTCGGAAAGACCGTAACCCAGATGCGAAAGATCAACCCGGTCTGCCACCCGGTTCAGCGCCAGATTGGCGATCAGCAGCTCGTAAGCGCCGGGGTTCGGCTCGAACACGACCGCCTGCGTCGCACCGAGATAGAGCAGCGCATAAAGGCTGTGGTTGCCGATATTGGCCCCCACGTCGCAAAACACCCCGCCGCGCGGGAAATGCGCCTTGATCAGCGCCAACTCGTCAGGCTCGTAGAACCGGCCCCGGCTGTGCTTGCGCTGAATCCGGTCGGCCGGATTGCGGATGCAGAACAACACCGGCCGCCCCTCGATCCAGGCCCGCACCACCTGGGTGCCCTCGGGGGTAAGGTAGGTATCGCCCTCGGAACTGGCCCGGCGCACCAGGGTCGCAAGGTCGGCCACCGCAGGGGCGTCCGCATGATCCGCCGCGTCCCTCATCCGACACTCCCTTCCAGCGAGATCGCCACCAGCGCCTGCGCTTCCATCGCGAATTCCATCGGCAGGGCCTGCAATACCTCCTTGCAAAAGCCGTTGACCACCAGCGCCACCGCCTCTTCCGCGTTCATCCCGCGCGAGCGGCAATAGAACAATTGCTCGTCATCGACCTTCGAGGTGGTGGCCTCGTGCTCGACCCGGGATGAGTTGTTCCTGACCTCGATGTAGGGCACGGTGTGCGCGCCGCACTGACCTCCGATCAGCAGACTGTCGCACTGGGTGTAGTTGCGGCTGCCGCTGGCCTTGGGGTGCATCGACACCAGCCCGCGATAGGTGTTCTGCGCGTGGCCCGCGCTGATCCCCTTGCTGACAATGCGCGAGCGGGTGTTGCGGCCCAGATGCACCATCTTGGTGCCGGTATCGGCCTGCTGAAAGTTGTTGGTGATGGCGATCGAGTAGAACTCGCCCTGGCTGTCCGCGCCGCGCAGGATGCAGCTTGGGTATTTCCAGGTGATTGCCGATCCGGTTTCGACCTGGGTCCACATCACGCGGGCGCGGTCACCGCGGCAATCGGCGCGCTTGGTGACAAAGTTGTAAATCCCGCCCCGGCCCTGCTCGTCGCCGGGATACCAGTTCTGCACCGTCGAGTATTTCACCTCGGCGTCGTCAAGGATCACAATCTCGACCACCGCCGCGTGCAGTTGCGCGATGTCACGCTTGGGCGCGGTGCAGCCTTCCAGATAGCTGACGTAGGCCCCCTTCTCGGCGATGATCAGGGTGCGCTCGAACTGGCCGGTGTTTTCGGCATTGATGCGGAAATAGGTCGAAAGCTCCATCGGGCAGCGCACCCCCGCCGGGATGAACACGAAAGAGCCATCGGTGAACACCGCCGAATTGAGGGTGGCAAAGAAGTTGTCCGACTGCGGCACCACCGAGCCCAGGTATTTGCGCACCAGCTCGGGATGCTCGCGGATCGCTTCCGAGATCGGGCAGAAGATCACCCCGGCCTTGGCCAGTTCGGCCTTGAAGGTGGTGCCGACGGAAACGCTGTCGAACACCGCATCGACCGCCACCTGACGCGGCGCCTCGGCCCCCGCCACCCCGGCCAGAATCGCCTGCTCCTGCAACGAAATCCCCAGCTTGGCATAGGTCGCCAGCAGCTTGGGGTCCACCTCATCAAGCGACTTGGGCTTGCCCGCAGTGCTTTTCGGGCGGGCGTAGTAATACTGGTCCTGATAGTCGATCACCGGGTAGTGCAGCATCGCCCAGTGCGGCTCGACCAGCTTGACCCAGCGGCGATAGGCCGCCAGCCGCCACTCGAGCATCCATTCGGGCTCGCCATTCTTGGCACTGATCAGGCGCACGATCTCTTCGGAAAGGCCTTTTGGGGCGTATTCCGTCTCGATCTCGGTGTCCCAGCCGTATTTGTATTTGCCCGACATGGCATGAACGGTATCGACGGTTTCCCGGTCAACCCCGTCGCGCACCGCATGGCGCTCGTCGCTGGTGGTGCCCGTCTCGCTGATGATGCCTGCCATCGCCTTCACTTCCTTCTCATGCGCCGCGCGCCCGCCACCGGTCGCGCTGCGTCCGCCACGCGTCGGCGAAACGCAGCACCTCGTCGCGGGTTGTCAGTCCCCCCAGCGACACCCGGATCGCCGAGGCCGCCGCCGCTTCGTCAAACCCCATCGCCCGCAGCACCCGGCTGGCGCGCACCTTGCCGCTGGAACAGGCCGAACCCGCCGAAACCGCAAACCCCGCCAGATCCATCTGCATCACCTGAGTCTCGCCCTTCCAGCCCGGAGTCACCAGACACAGGGTGTTGGGCAGGCGCGCGACTCCATTCCCGACAAAAATAGTCTCATTTGCATCCAGCGACAATGCCGATTCCAGAATATTTCTTAGCTCGGCCACTTTGTCCCACACGCCCGCCGCCAGATCGCGTGCCGCGGCTTCGGCCGCCGCCCCGAATCCGGCGATGCCGATCAGGTTTTCCGTGCCCGCGCGCCGCCCCATCTCTTGCCCGCCGCCGCGCAACTGCGCCGCCACGTCCAGCCCGCGCTTCACCACCAGCGCGCCCACCCCCTTGGGTCCGCCCAGCTTGTGCGCCGAAACCAGCGCCATCTCGCAGCCCAGCCAGTTGAACGCCAGCGGCACCTTGCCAAAGCCCTGGGTCAGATCGCAGAGCGCCAGCCCCGGCGGCACATCCTGCATCACCCCGGTTTCCGAATTCGCCAGTTGCAGCGCCGCCCGCCCCGGCGCGGGCACCATCACCCGCCCGGCCCGGTCCACCGCCAGCTCGGGCGCGCACCACGCCGCCACCGCCTCGTGCTCAAGATCCGCGCAAACCAGCCCGCGCCCGGCGCAGGCCAGCGCCGCCGCCTCGGTCGCGCCCGAGGTGAAGATGACATCCGCCCCGTCGGCGCCCATAGCCTGCGCCACCTGTGCGCGCGCCCGCTCGATCAGCGAGCGCGCCGCCCGCCCCTCGGCATGCACCGACGACGGATTGCCAAGGCAGTCCATCGCCGCCACCATCGCCGCCCGCGCTTCGGGCCTGAGCGGCGTGGTCGCGTTCCAGTCAAGATAGACCCGCGGCTTCAAACTCATTCACCTTTGCAAAAATACCCTCGGGGGTGACACGCGCCCGGAAAACAGTCCAGTGGACTGTTTTCAGCGGGGAACGCGTCGCCTGTGGCGACGCTGGGGGGTGGAAAACCCCCGGCCTTGCCACCATCCCGCCGCCTCATTCCTCGTCCACCACCCGAAACAGCGCCGGCACCGCCGGACAGGGCCGCAGTTCCGAGCCGATCACGTCCGACAGCCGGGTCTGGTGCAGATAGACATAGACCTGTGCCGACAGCCCCTCCCACAGCCGGTTCGCCAGCGACTGCGCCTTGGTGCCCGACACCGCCCCGCTGGCCCCGGCGCTGCTGTGCATCGCGCTCACGCTTTCCTCGACCGCCTCGAGAATCTCGCTGATCCTTATCGCATCGGCACTGCGCGCCAGCCGGTAGCCCCCCCCCGGCCCGCGCACCGCTTCCACCAGCCCGGCCCGGCGCAGCTTGACGAACAACTGCTCGAGATAGGCCAGCGAGATGTCCTGCCGTTTCGACACTTCCGCCAGCGACATCATTTCAACCTCGCCGCCGGGCTTTTGCGCCAGCGCAAGATCGGCCAGCGCCACCACCGCATAGCGCCCCTTGGTCGAGAGTTTCATGGCAATTTCTCCAAATCCATTGACGTCATGCCTGAGGCCGCTTAACTCACGGGGCAACCATCGCGCGGCACCCGGTCGGGGGCCGTGTTGGTGCTTTTGAATTCTTCTAGGTTGTCCGAGGGAATTAATCAACAATTTCCAAGGTAGAAAGAGACAGGCTGAACCCATGCCCGAAGTGATTTTTGTCGGCCCCGAGGGGCGGCTGGAAGGCCGTTATCATCCCCAGAAGGAACGCGACGCGCCGATTGCCATCGTCCTGCATCCGCATCCGCAGTTCGGCGGCACGATGAACAACAAGGTGGTCTACAACCTGCACTACACCTTTTACAAGCTTGGCTTCACCGTGCTGCGCTTCAACTTTCGCGGCGTCGGGCGCAGCCAGGGCGAATACGATCAGGGCATCGGCGAGCTGTCGGATGCGGCGTCGGCGCTCGATTACCTGCAATCGATGAACCAGAACGCCAAGCACTGCTGGGTGGCGGGGTTTTCCTTCGGGGCCTGGATCGGGATGCAGCTTCTGATGCGCCGCCCCGAGATCACCGGCTTCATCTCGGTCGCGCCGCCCGCCAACATGTATGATTTCAGCTTCCTTGCCCCCTGCCCCTCGTCCGGCCTGATCATCAACGGCACCGCCGACCGGGTGGCGCCGCCGAAAGACACGGTGAACCTGGTCAACAAGCTGCACGAGCAGCGCGGCATCACCATCACCCACACCCAGATCGAAGGGGCCGATCACTTCTTCAAGGACGAAGAGGCGCATATGGCCCCGATGATCAGCACGGTCTCGGACTATGTGAAACGGCGGTTGACCGAGGTCACGCGGTGACAGCACCCGTCGCCAGCCGCCCCCGCTCCAGTGCGTGAGCGAATTTTTGGTATACTACCGCATACCATCTGTTCGACGGCAAGCTTATCCGCTATAGCCGCCGCAATCGAATCCATCTGGAAGGGACCGACATGACCAAGATCAAGGTAGCCAACCCCGTTGTCGAACTCGACGGCGACGAGATGACCCGCATCATCTGGCATTTCATCAAGGACAAACTGATCCTGCCCTATCTCGACCTTGATCTGAAATACTACGATCTTGGCATCGAGGAACGCGACCGCACCAGCGATCAGGTCACCGTCGATGCGGCCAATGCGATCAAGCAATATGGCGTCGGCGTCAAATGCGCGACCATCACCCCCGATGAGGCGCGGGTCGCGGAATTCGGCCTCAAGCAGATGTGGAAATCGCCGAACGGCACCCTGCGCAACATCCTTGGCGGGGTAATCTTCCGCCAGCCGATCATCTGCCGCAACGTGCCGCGGCTGGTGCCGGGCTGGACCAAACCGATCGTGATGGGCCGCCACGCCTTCGGCGACCAGTACAAGGCCACCGACTTCCGCTTTCCCGGCAAGGGCAAGCTGACGCTGAAATTCGTCGGCGACGACGGCACCGTGATCGAACGCGAGGTCTATGACGCCCCTTCCGCCGGGGTGGTGATGGGCATGTATAACCTCGATGCCTCGATCATCGACTTCGCCCGCGCCTCGCTGCAATACGGCCTCAACCTCGGCTGGCCGGTGTATCTTTCGACCAAGAACACCATCCTCAAGGCCTATGACGGCCGCTTCAAGGATCTGTTCGCCCAAGTCTATGCGGAAGAATTTGAAGCCGAATTCAAGAAAGCCGGCATCACCTACGAACACCGCCTGATCGACGACATGGTGGCCTCGGCGATGAAATGGTCGGGCGGCTACGTCTGGGCCTGCAAGAACTACGACGGCGACGTGCAGTCCG